>NZ_CP114882.2:3101428-3452143 GCF_027474525.2 Flavobacterium lacustre | reverse complement strand
ATATTCGGTTAAATTATTTTATTCGGTACTAGTTTTTTTAAAAAAAAGGGACTTATTTTTTAATATTTTTCGGGGTAACAAATATGTGAACAAATTTCTGTAAAAAAAAATAAATTGGGCAATAATTTTATAAAATATTGTTGTAAGGAGGTTTTAAAATTTTAATTTTTTTAATAAATAAATAATGAAAGATCATCAAATAGAAGTTCGTGTTCGCTATTCCGAAACCGATCAAATGGGCGTAGTTTACCATGGAAATTACATTCCTTATTTTGAGATAGGACGAGTGGAATGGCTTAGAAACAAAGGGATTTCGTATAAAAGTATGGAGGAAAGCGGTATTGCGCTACCAATTGTTTCCATGAATATAAATTACAAAAAATCAGCACGATATGATGAGCTGCTCACCGTTCATACTGTTTTCAAAAGTCAGTCGTCAGTGAAGATAGAATTTGATTGTGCTATTTATAACGAATCAAAAGAGTTATTAACAACTGCCCAATTTATTTTGGTTTTTGTGTCTCTAAAAACGGGTCGTCCAACAGCGCCTCCTGATTATATTTTAGAATTGTTAAAAACGATGGAATAAATTGTAAAAGAAGCAATTTTGAAGCTTAATTAGAGTCGTTTTATATCGATTTCAAACATTGAATTAAAAATGTCGAATATTGTTTCGGCATTTTTTTTTCGGGTTTTGATTTCAATTTTACCAATTGGTAACCCCGAATCTTGGTTTATTTCCATTTCTTGTACGACAATTTCAAGTTTTTTTTCTTTAATAACACGCATCACTTTATTCATATTTTTATAATCAAAAGAGATGGTATAATGAACATCGATTGTTTTTTCAATTATTGTACAGGTTTCAAGTGTGAGTTGCGCACTCAATCTGTAAGCAGAAATCAATCCGCCGACTCCTAACTTTACACCACCAAAAATCCGAACAACAACTAATAAAATATTTGTTACTCCAAAAGATTGAATTTGACCGTATATTGGCATTCCTGCTGTATTGCTTGGTTCACCGTCATCATTTGCTCTGTAAGTTATTGAGTCGGCGCCTAATTGATACGCATAGCAGTAATGACAGGCATTCGGGTGCTGTTTTCGTAAGTGGTCTGTGATGGGTTTTACTTCATCTTCGGATTCAATAGGGAAGGCATAGCCAAAGAATTTACTGTTTTTTTCTTTAAAAAGGGTTTCTTCGGATGGAAATGCAATAGTATTATAAGTGTCTTTCATTGTGCAATGGCAATATCAACATCAAGTTCAAAAATCAATTCCAATTTCAAAATGGGGTTGCCATTGTCTTTGATTTTTTTAAATTATTTTTTTTTCAAATAAGTCAACAACATCTTCTTGGCCTACCTGTAAATTCCAAACCTGAATTCCCAAAGCTTTTGCAGCATCAGTATTTTCTTTTTTGTCATCGATAAATAAAGTTCTTTTTGCCGATAAATCATGTTTGTTTAACACATAATTATAAATTTCGGGATTGGGTTTTCTCATCCCGATTTCAAATGAAAAATAGACTTTTTCAAAACATTGATAAAAATGACTGTAAAAGGAAGCGCCACTTTTTTGTTCGAAAGTTTCAATATGAATGGAATCCGTATTACTCAAAAGGAATAACCGGTATTTCTTAGAAAGCATTTGCAAAAATTCTAATCGGTACAAAGGAAAGTCTAAAAGTATGGCATTCCAGGCAGCCAGAATTTCTTCGGCAGAAGCTTTAGGCATGTGTTCTTGAAATCCCGAAATAAAATTTTCCGGTGTGATCTGTCCCATTTCAAACTGTTGATTCAATTGGTCTAAATCACTATTCCATTCCGATAAGCCTAGTTTTTGCAGGCCATCCATAGTAGCTTTTTTATCTAAATTGATAAATACATCTCCAAAATCAAAAATGATAGCATTAATCATGGTTTCTCAGTATTAGTAATTCATCGGTGTAAACAGCGTGTTTTTCAATGTTTTTTCGGGTAATTATTGGTGCTTTTGTTCCTTCTTTAAAAGAAGCAGTTCCAATAAATATTCGCGCTTCATCCCACAAATTAGCATCAATAAAAGTCTGCAAAGTTTGTCTTCCGCCTTCTATAATTACGGATTGAATTTGGTGTTGGTATAATACAGTTGTAATTTGTTCGGCTATATTGAGTTCAAAATCAATCACTTCAAAGATAGTGTTTTCTTTTTCAACAGTTGTTTTCGATTTTGAAAATAGTATAGTTTTAACTTGATTGTTAAATAGATTATGGTCTTTCGGAATGCGATTATTCTGGTCAATGACTAATCGCACGGGATTGTTTCCAAACCAATCGCGTGCATCAAGTTTCGGATTATCATCAACTGCTGTCTGGGTTCCCACAAGAATGGCTGGTTCTTCGGTTCGCCATTTATGGACTAATTGTCTGGAATATGTATTGGTTATCCAAAACGGTTTTTTCTCCTTGTCATTTTCCGTTTCCCGAAGAATAGGATGGGGAGCGATAAAACCATCTTTGGTTTCGGCCCATTTTAGAATAATATAAGGTCTTTTCTTTTCGTGAAAAGTAAAAAAGCGCTTATTCAATTCGTAACACTCCGATTCAAGTACGCCAACTGAGACCGTTGCGCCGGCTTCGATTAGTTTTTTGATACCGTTTCCTGCGACTTTTATATTAGGATCTACAGTTCCTACAACTACATTAGGAATTTTATTTTTGATAATCAAATCGCAACAAGGAGGCGTTTTTCCAAAATGACTGCAGGGTTCTAAACTCACGTAAATAGTCGCTTTTTTCAATAAAGACTTGTCCTTTACAGCGTTTATGGCATTAACTTCGGCATGGGGTTCACCCGCTTTTTTGTGCCAGCCTTCCCCGATTATTTGGTCTTCATAAACAATCACACTTCCTACCATTGGGTTGGGATACGTGGTTCCTAAGCCATTTTTGGCTAGTTCAATGCAGCGTTTTATGTATTTTTCATGTAGTTTCACTTTACAAAAGTACTAATTTTTGAGTTTAAGATTTAGTTTTAAAACTTTAGAAAAGAACAATAAACAATGGCTATTTTTGTACTCTTAATTAGTTGCTGAAAAAATGAAGAATTGGGTTATCAGAAAAATAGAAAAAAAAGACAATGCAGCGGTAGCACAATTGATACGTGCTGTTTTTGACGAATTGAATATTCCAAAAGTAGGAACTGCTTACGAAGACCCGTATTTAGATTTAATGTTTGAGGAATATAACAAACCTAAATCGGTTTATTATGTTGTTGAAAGTGACGGAAAGATTGTAGGTTCAGCCGGAATTGCTCCATTAGAAAATGAAGCAGAAACAATTTGTGAATTGCAAAAAATGTATTTTTTGCCGGAAACACGTGGTTTGGGAATAGGAACTCAAATGATGGCTACTTGTTTGCAAAGTGCGAAAGATTTTGGTTTTGAAAAATGTTATCTTGAAACGATGCCTTTTATGCATGCCGCTCAAAAATTATATACAAAATCGGGATTTGAATATATTTGTGCTTCGATGGGAAGTACAGGTCACACTAGCTGTCCGGTTTGGATGTTGAAAGAATTGCATTAATATATAGAATCGGAAAATCAATAAAATGAACATAAAAGAATACAGAACGCAATTTATCCAAGAACTTACTCCAATTTATGATGCCGGAGAAGCGGAGAGTTTTTTCTATTTAATACTCGAAGAAAAACAGCAATTAAAAAGAATTGATTTGGCTTTGCATCCTGATTTGGTTTTTTCGGAAGAAGAAATAGGAGTTTGGAATGCGATTTTGAAACAATTAAAACATGAAATTCCGATACAATATCTATTAGGGAAAACTAGTTTTTATGGGCTGGATTTCGAAGTCAATGCTGCTGTTTTGATTCCAAGGCCGGAAACGGAGGAATTAGTCGAATGGATTTTAGAAAGTCAAAAACCGAAAGTCGAAAGTCAAAAAGTAAAAATTTTGGATATTGGAACCGGAAGTGGTTGTATCGCTATTTCATTGGCGAAAAATCTTCCCGATGCAACTGTTTTTGCATTAGATGTTTCTGAAGATGCTTTGGCTACAGCCAAAATAAACGCAGCAAATAATTTGGTGAATGTTACTTTTATCCATCAAAATATTCTGGAAACCGTAGATTTGCTCCAGCAGTTTGATATCATTATTTCGAATCCTCCGTATGTTCGAAATTTAGAAAAAGAGGAAATCAAGAAAAATGTTTTAGAAAACGAACCACATTTAGCGCTTTTTGTTGCCGATAATGATGCTTTAGTTTTTTATAAAAAAATAGCCCAATTGGCACAGAAAAATCTTTTGCCAAACGGACAATTGTATTTTGAAATCAATCAGTATTTAGGTAAAGAAATGGTTGATTTGCTCGAAAAAATGAACTTCAAAACGGTCGAATTAAGAAAAGATATTTACGGGAACGACAGAATGACCAAAGCCAGTTTCAGCTAACAGGTTTAGATTGGAAACAAAAAAACTTTAGAAAATAAGCCATAAAAAACGTCTTGAGCAATCAAGACGTTTTTTATTAAATGGTATAAAGTATCAAATGAATTTACATTACTCATAACGCAACGCTTCAATCGGGTCAAGTTTTGAGGCTTTTAAAGCAGGATATAATCCGGAAACAATAGCTACTGAAAAACTAGTTGCAAAGGCGGCTAAAATAGCGCCCCACGGAATTACAAACACAAAATTCATAGCTGTTGAAATTCCAAAACCAATCAGAATCCCTAAAACAATTCCCACCAAACCGCCAAATTGGCCAATAAGTAAGGTTTCAATAAAAAACTGAAAAGCAATAGTTGTTCTTTTGGCGCCCAACGCTTTACGAACTCCAATCTCGCGAGTACGTTCCGTTACCGAAACAATCATGATATTCATTAAAGCAATCGAAGACCCCAGAATTGTTATAATACTGATAATCCATGAAGCCCAACCCAAGTATTTTGTAATCCCCAAAATTCGGTTAATAAGATCATCGCTTCGCACCACTCCAAAATTATTATCCCGAATTGGACTCAATTTTCGAACTCTTCGCATCGTGCTGGTCGCATTATCAATAGCCTGATCCAGCAATTCTTTTTTGCTGACCATAACACTCATCGTATAATTGATATTGGGTGCCGTAAACAAAGAACGCGCCACTTGTATCGGAATTAAAACCCTTAAATCTTGGCTGTTGCCAAAGGTTGAGCCTTTCTCTTTCAGCACTCCGATAACTTTAAATTTCGCACCTCGAATCGAAATGGTCTTGTCAATAGGATTGATGTCTTTTAGCAATCCTTTTTCAAAATCAGAACCTACAATACAAACATAAGTGTTGTTGTCGATATCAAAATTGGTAAAATTTCGTCCTAAACTCGTTTCCAAACCAGAATTAGTTATAAAATGTTCGTCAACACCAACAATGCTAATTTCGGGGTCGGTTTTTGTCGATTCATATTTTACTTCTGCCGAGGAAGTGGCTGTAAACGAAAGAGAAGTTTCCGTAAAAGGATAATTAAATTTGTTTTTGAACGCAACCGCTTCCGGATAAGAAATAATAGGATTGATAATTTCGCGTTCATCACGACCACGGTTTCGCGTCGTATTTTCGTATTGATTAATGTTGAACGTATTTGCGCCCATCGAAGCAAAATCTGTTGAAATAGTGTTTTCCAGAGCCGAAACAACAGTAAGAATTCCCACCAAAGCCGTGATTCCAATAGCAATAATCAATACAGTAAGTATAGTTCGCAGCAATTGTGTTCGGATAGAACCAAAAGCAATTCGGATATTTTCTTTAAATAATTTAAACATAGTGGCTATTTGACACGAAAATACAATTTTTGTTACAAGTTTGTTTTCCTAAAAGAATAATTATTTTTTCAGGAGCTATTTCCAGCTTTCCATTACAAGTCCTCCCTCAAAAAACTATTTTTCTACGCCCCGAAAGGAGCTTCCCTTGGTCGCTCTTTCTGGGCAAGAAAAATTAGTCTTTTTCAGTCCGGGCTTTCCATTTCTATCTGGGCTAAGGACGCTGTAAATAAAAGACACTATTTTTTTAACAGAATAATTTTAAAAATAAGATATTTGCACAGAATTACAATTTCAAAAAATTGTAATCCATAATTCATAATTCGTAAAGTAACAATGGCATCAAAACCAAGTATTCCAAAAGGAACAAGAGATTTCTCACCAACAGAGGTGGCAAAACGTCAATATATTATTCAAATCATAAAAAGTAATTTTGAAAAATTTGGTTTTCAACCGATAGAAACACCCTCTTTTGAAAATTCCGAAACCTTAATGGGGAAATACGGCGAAGAAGGTGATCGTTTGATTTTTAAGATATTGAATTCCGGGGATTATTTGGCTAAAGCCAATACTACACATTTAGAGAATAAAGACAGTACCAAATTAACGTCAAGTATTTCCGAGAAAGCGTTGCGTTATGACCTCACTGTGCCGTTTGCCCGTTATGTGGTGCAACATCAAAATGATATTGAATTTCCTTTCAAAAGATACCAAATTCAGCCGGTTTGGCGTGCCGATCGCCCGCAAAAAGGCCGTTTTAGAGAATTTTTTCAATGTGATGCAGATGTGGTTGGTTCTAAATCATTGTGGCAGGAAGTGGAGTTGGTACAATTATATGATACTGTTTTTACTGCTTTGGGTTTAGAAGGAGTAACGGTAAAAATCAATAACCGAAAAATATTATCCGGAATTGCCGAAGTCATTGGCGCTTCCGATAAGTTGATTGATTTCACCGTAGCGCTAGATAAGCTGGATAAAATTGGGGAAGACGGCGTTAAAAAAGAAATGATTGAAAAAGGAATTTCAGAGGAAGCTATTATCAAAGTGCAACCGCTTTTTAGTTTTACTGGAACAATATCTGAAAAAATAAACCAACTTTCGGTTTTGCTTGCTGAATCGCAAGAAGGGCTGAAAGGAGTGGAGGAATTGCGTTTCATTTGTGACAACGTTACAGCACTGGGATTGTCAACTGCGATTTTAGATTTGGATGTAACTTTGGCCAGAGGACTTAATTATTATACAGGTGCTATTTTTGAAGTGGCTCCGCCAAAATCAGTTTCGATGGGTTCTATCGGCGGTGGTGGAAGATATGATGATTTGACCGGGATTTTTGGTTTAAAAAACATGAGTGGTGTTGGGATTTCTTTCGGATTGGACCGAATTTATTTGGTTGTCGAAGAATTGAATTTATTTCCGGACACGGTTACGGCAACCTCAAAAGCCTTGTTCATTAATTACGGTGAAAAAGAAGCTTTTTATGCCATGAAAGCCATAAAAGAACTAAGAAATTCAGGAGCGAAAGTAGAATTATATCCGGATAACGCTAAGATGGCCAAACAATTTCAACATGCTGATAATAGAAATATTCCGTTTGCAGTTATTGTTGGCGATCAGGAAATGGTTTCGAATACTTTTTCGTTGAAGAATTTAAGTACCGGAGAACAAGTTTCGCTTGATTTTGAAGGTTTAAAAAAGGCCTTGATTTAAACGCATAAAAAAAAGCTTCGTTGATTAAACGAAGCTTTTTTTAATATAAGGTAATGTTGAATTAATAATTATTTAGACGGACCTTAATTTCATAGGGGTTATATAAATAGCATACTTGAGTAAAGTACGAGTACAAACTTATCCAAACTAAATCGAAATAGTCTTAAAATTATATTAAATTTTTTTTGATGCCAATCGATTTTTCTAAAGTATTTAAAGCTGTTAAATTAAAAAAGTATGGTTTCAAAAGGTGACAATTTGACATTTTACGAGATTTGGCAGTACTTTTGCAATCCAAAAAAAGAATAAAAAATGAACTTTAAGAATTTTTTTAAAACCAAGAGTACTATGACTACTGAAAATACAGAAATCGATCAAGAAATAGATGATGCAACATTGGAAAAAAATGCAAATGGCGAACAAATCATTATTGAGGAATTAAGTGTTGAAGAGCAACTAACACAAGATTTAGCAAAAGAAAAAGATAAATTTCTAAGACTATTTGCTGAGTTTGAAAATTACAAAAGAAGAACTACAAAAGAACGTATAGAGTTGTTTAAAACCGCTAATCAAGAAGTGTTGCTTGCTATGCTTCCTGTTTTAGATGATTTTGACAGAGCCATGATTGAAATCAGCAAAAGTGAAGATGAATTGCTTTTGAAAGGGGTAGAACTTATCCACGAAAAACTAAAATCTACTTTAGTTTCAAAAGGATTAGAGCAAGTTGAGGTTAAAGCCGGAGACAGTTTTGATGCTGATTTTGCTGAGGCAATTACTCAAATTCCTGCACCTTCAGATAAAATGAAAGGGAAAATCGTTGATGTTCTTGAAAAAGGATATAAATTAGGCGATAAAATTATCCGTTTTCCTAAAGTTGTTATAGGTCAATAGAGACACGTAAATCGTATCTTATTAATGGGACAAAGACACAATAAATTGTGTCTGTATTGCATAAAAAAATAAAAATGAAGAAAGATTTTTACGAAATATTAGGCATTTCAAGAAGTGCAGATGCTGCTGAAATAAAAAAAGCATACCGAAAAAGCGCTATACAATTTCATCCTGACAAAAATCCAGGCGACAAAGAGGCAGAAGAAAAATTCAAATTGGCTGCTGAAGCCTATGAAGTATTAAGTGATCCTCAGAAAAAAGCCAAATACGATCAATACGGACATCAAGCTTTTGATGGTTCTGGAGGTTTTGGCGGTGGTCATGGCGGTATGAATATGGATGATATTTTTAGTCAGTTTGGTGATATTTTCGGAAGCGGTTTCGGAGGTTTTAGTGGCGGAGGCGGAGGAAGAGCCCGTCGTGCAAAAGGAAGTAATCTTCGTATAAAAGTAAAATTGACATTGGAAGAAATTGCCAATGGCGTGGAGAAAAAAGTCAAAGTAAAACGTAAAGTTCAAGCTCCTGGTGTAATCTATAAAACCTGTTCTACCTGTAACGGTCAAGGACAAGTGATGCGTGTGACAAATACTATTTTGGGAAGAATGCAATCTGCTTCAACCTGTCCTACTTGTAATGGTTCAGGTCAGATTTTGGATAAAAAACCAGCCGATGCAGATTCACAAGGAATGATTCTTGAGGACGAAACGGTTTCAATAAAAATACCTGCAGGAGTGGTTGACGGCATGCAATTGAAGGTTTCCAATAAAGGAAATGATGCCCCGGGAAATAGTATTCCTGGAGATTTAATTGTTGCTATTGAAGAGATTGAACATGAGTTTTTGAAACGTGAAGGAGAGAATTTACATTACGATTTATATGTGAGTTTTTCGGAAGCGGTTTTAGGAATTTCAAAAGATATTGAAGCTATCAACGGAAAAGTGAGAATCAAATTGGAAGAAGGCATTCAATCCGGTAAAATTCTTCGCTTGAAAGGAAAAGGTATTCCAAGTATTAATGGATACGGAAACGGAGATTTACTGGTTCATGTAAATGTTTGGACTCCAAAAACATTAAATAAAGAACAAAAACAGTTTTTTGAAAAAAACCTGACGGATGAAAATTTCATTCCAAATCCAGAGAAGTCAGACAAGTCCTTTTTCGAAAAAGTAAAAGATATGTTCTCTTAATAAAAAACAACAGGGACATGATTTATCGCGTCTCATTCAATATAATCCCCATTCTTGTCAAATCAAGGATGGGGTTTTTATGTAAACAATTATACCTGTTTTGGACCTAATTATTTACTTTTACACCAATTAAAAATTCAGTATGAGTACCATTCTCGAAGTCAATAAAGTAGTGAAGCAATATGGTGATTTCGTTGCGCTTAACGAAGTTTCTTTAACCGTTCCTAAAGGGAGTATTTATGGGCTTTTAGGGCCTAACGGTGCCGGAAAAACATCTCTTATTCGAATTATAAACCAAATTACATTACCGGATAGTGGAGAAATTATTTTGGATGGAGAAAAATTGCAACCCAAACACGTACAATACATTGGCTATCTTCCGGAAGAACGCGGATTATACAAATCGATGAAAGTAGGGGAGCAATGTTTGTATTTGGCACAAATGAAAGGACTTTCTAAAACAGAAGCCAAAATACAATTGGATTATTGGTTCGACAGATTAGAAATACAAGGATGGTGGAACAAGAAAATTGAGGAACTTTCAAAAGGAATGGCTCAGAAAATTCAGTTTGTGGTTTGTGTGCTGCATAAACCTAAATTATTGATTTTTGATGAACCTTTTTCGGGTTTTGATCCTGTAAATGCAAATCTTATTAAAGATGAGATTTTAGCGCTGAAAGAGCAGGGTTCAACAATCATTTTCTCCACGCACCGAATGGAAAGTGTCGAAGAATTGTGTGATCATATCGCGTTAATTCATCAATCGAATAAGTTGATTGAAGGGAAATTAGATGATGTAAAGCGACAGTTTAAAACTAACAGTTTTGAGGTGGGTATTTTGTCGGATCATGTAGAAGGCTTGATGTTTGATCTTACACAAAAATATACGGTGGGTCAAGCCAATTTTAAATCTTTGAATAACGAATTGAAACTCGAAATTCAATTAGGGAATTCGACACCAAATGGGTTATTGAATATTCTTACACAACGAGGTCAAGTCACTCATTTTGTAGAAAAAATTCCAAGTGTAAATGATATTTTTATCCAAACAGTAACAAAATAGACTGTTCTTCTTTTTAGATTTCGGATTATTTGAAACCTGAAATGTAAGAAGTCTAAAAAACTAAAATCAGAATAAATGAGCATTATATCATTAATTATAAAAAGAGAATTTATTGCCAAAGTACGCAACAAATCCTTCATCGTAATGACTTTTTTGAGTCCGTTGCTTTTTGTTGGTATAGCTGCTTTTGTAGGCTATTTGAGTGCTATGAAAGCGGAAACGAAACGAATAGGAATTCATGATGAAACAGGGATTTTTGTAAAAGAATTTACGTCGAAAAATACAAAAAATGGTGAATATAAATACCTCGATTTATCCCTGATAGATATAAAATTTTTGAAAGACAGTATTACAAATGAAAGCTATGAGGGCCTGTTATACATTCCAAAATTAGATAGCCCGAAAGACTTAGAAAATAAAATACAATTTATTTCTAATGACAGTCCAAGTATTTCTTTTGTTGAAGATGTTCAGGATGTAATTGCAAAAAAATTAACGGCAATTAATTATCAAGCGGCCAAATTAGATATAACGGTAATCAAAAATGCCGAAGCAAATGTGTCGATTAATTTATCTAAAGCATCCGGAGAAGAAAGTTTGAGAGGTCTTAACGAAATAAAAATAGGTATTGGTGGAGCTTTTGGATATCTTATTATGATGTTTATTATCATTTACGGAAACATGGTGATGCGAAGTGTAATAGAAGAAAAAACCAATCGTATTGTTGAAATTATTATTTCCTCGGTAAAACCATTTCAGTTGATGATGGGGAAAATAATAGGGACTTCATTAGCGGGGATTCTACAATTCTTTATTTGGACTGTCATCGGCTTAGTTCTAATGTTTTCGGCTTCGTTGTTCTTTGGTGTAAATGTAGGACCAACGGCAAAAGTCCCACCAGAAATGATGCATGCAGCTCAACAAGAATTTGCATCGACTGCCCAAATGTATATTAAGGAATTATGGAATTTACCCATAGCAACTCTGTTAATCAGTTTTGTTATCTATTTCATTGGAGGATATTTTTTATACAGTTCATTTTATGCTGCAATTGGAGCTGCAGTTGATAACGAAACAGATTCGCAACAATTTTTATTGCCTATAATTATGCCATTAATTCTGGGCGTTTATATCGGTTTTTTTACCGTGATTAATGATCCTCATGGTACAATTGCAACTGTTTTTTCTATGATTCCGTTGACATCGCCTATTGTTATGTTGATGCGAATTCCTTTTGGCGTACCTTGGTGGCAAATTGTTATTTCGGTAATTATTTTATTTGCAACCTTCTTTTTGGTTGTTTGGTTTGCTTCAAAAATATACCGGGTTGGAATCTTGATGTATGGTAAAAAACCAACTTGGAAAGAATTATATAAATGGTTAAAATATTAAACGATTAACCCCAAAATACAAATGAGTAAAATATTAATCATAGAAGACGAAGCTGCTATCCGAAGAGTGTTAACCAAAATACTTACGGAAGAAAGCGATACGTATCAAGTTGAAGATGCTGAAGACGGCATAATTGGACTTGAAAAAATCAAGAATAACGACTACGATTTAGTATTGTGCGACATCAAAATGCCCAAAATGGACGGTGTTGAAGTATTAGAAGCCGTAAAAAAAATAAAACCAGAGATTCCGATGGTCATGATTTCCGGTCACGGAGATATGGAAACAGCAATAAATACAATGCGTTTGGGTGCATTTGATTATATTTCAAAACCACCCGATTTGAACCGACTGTTGAATACCGTTCGAAATGCATTAGACAAAAAACAACTCGTAGTTGAGAATAAAATCCTGAAGAAAAAAGTCAGCAAAAATTACGAAATGATTGGCGACAGCGATGCTATCAATCACATCAAATTGATGATTGACAAGGTGGCCCAAACCGAAGCCAGAGTTTTGATTACAGGCCCAAACGGAACCGGAAAAGAACTGGTGGCCCATCAATTGCATGAAAAAAGCGAAAGAGCTAATTTTCCGTTAATTGAAGTGAATTGTGCTGCTATTCCTTCTGAATTGATAGAAAGTGAGTTGTTTGGTCACGTAAAAGGAGCTTTTACATCGGCAGTAAAAGATCGCGCCGGTAAGTTTGAAGCTGCAGATAAAGGAACCATTTTTTTGGATGAAATAGGTGATATGAGTCTTTCGGCTCAAGCCAAAGTATTACGGGCTTTACAAGAAAGCATGATTACCAGAGTAGGCGCGGATAAAGACATTAAAGTTGATGTTCGAGTTGTTGCCGCAACTAATAAAGATTTGAAAACTGAAATTGCCGAAGGTCGTTTCCGGGAAGATTTATACCATCGTTTAGCCGTAATCCTGATTAAAGTTCCTGCTTTGAATGACAGAAGGGATGATATTCCGAGTTTAATTCAACATTTTGCCGAAAAAATTGCTTCTGAACAAGGAAATGCTATGAAACATTTTTCTCCTGAAGCCATAAAATTATTGCAGGAATACGATTGGACAGGAAATATTCGGGAACTTCGAAATGTGGTGGAACGTTTGATTATCCTTGGCGGAACCGAAATTTCTGAAAATGACGTGAAATTATTCGCATCAAAATAATTAAATAATTTAAAGAGGAATAATTTAAAAATAGGAAGGAACTCTTTCAATTTTAAAATAGTTAACTCTTTCAATCTAAAATAGATGAAACTAAAAAAAATAAACGAAAAGTTACAAGAGGCTTTGATTGAAAATGGTTTAACCGAAGCCAATGCGATGCAACAAGAAACTTTTTCGACCCTAAAAAGTGGGGCAGATTGTATCATTATTGGTCAAAACGGAACCGGAAAATCAACAACAATTGTCATCAATGTAATTCAGCAATTAGTTCGTGAAGGGGAAGAATCCCCTCGTGCTTTGATTATCGTTGAAGACAAAGCCAAAGTTTTGGCAATGGAAGAACTTTTTGAAAAGTTCGGAAAATATACCGATTTGCGTGTTTATGGTGTGCATGATAAAGGTGATATGGAATACGATAAAAACTATATTTCTACCGGAATTGATGTTTTGATTGGTACTCCAAATAAATTAAGCGAAATGTTTACCACAGCCGGTTACAACGTAAACCGTTTGAAAATGTTTATTCTTGATGATGCCGACCCAATTTTGAAATTGCGTCATGAAACTAAAATCATGCGAATTTCAAACAGCATTGCGAAAACACAACGTATTATTTTCTCGGAACAGTTTACGGAAAGAATTGAGATTTTAGCCGATAAAATGTTGCTTGAACCTTATGTTTTCGATTTTGATGAAGAAGACCAAGATGAAGAAGATCTAGAAGAAGAGGAAAATTCGGAAAGGGAAGAAGATGATGATTTTGAAGAGCTGGAAGAGAACGAACAAGAAGAAAATTAATATAAAATTATACAGATGGGATTGATGAAAGTGTTTTCGGGAAGCGAAATATTAGCTACTGCTTTACAGGAAAAAATTGAAGCGGCGGGAGTAAATACAGTAATAAAAAACAATATACAATCAGCTAGATTAGCCGGTTTTGGGAATTCAGATTTGGCTGTTGAATTGTTTATTCAAGAGGTTGATTTCGCTAAAGCAAATCCCGTAATTGAAGAATTTAGATTGAGTATTTAGATTCAAAATCAGAGTGATATGAAATACAAAATGTTAGTTTTAGATATGGATGATACGTTGTTAACTGACGATCATACTATTTCAAACGAGAATGCAACAATGTTATTTAAGGCGCAAGAGTTAGGCGTTTATGTCGTTTTGGCTTCGGGTCGACCAACACCTGCAATGACTGCTTATGCAAAAGAATTACAATTGGATAATTCCTTTATGATATCGTATAACGGAGCTGTAATTACGGATTTAAAAGAAGATAAAATCATTTTTGAGCAGACTTTAAGTCAGCAACAAATTCACGAATTGTATGATTACAGTTTGAAAAGTAAGACCCATATTATTACCTATGTTGATGGTAAAATTGTGAGTGAAACCGATTCTGAGTACATTGAAGTGGAGCGAACAATTACCGGTTTAGAACATAATAAAGTACTTAATTTTAAAGATGCCGTTAAATCTGCAGCGATAAAATGTATTTTATTAGAAGAACCAAGTTACCTCAAAGAAGTTGAAAAAGATTTGAAATTAGCCATGCCACATCTTAGTGTATGCATGTCAAAACCATTCTTTCTGGAAGTAGCTCAAAACGGTATTGACAAAGGAGCCAGCATCAAATTTTTGGCCGAAAAATTGAATATTCTTCAAAGTGAAATCATTGCTGTAGGAAATGCAGGAAATGATTTGACGATGATTGAATACGCAGGATTAGGGGTTTGGGTAGATAATGTAGATCCAGAATTGAGAGACAAAGCCGATGTTATCGTTGCATCCAATAACAATCATGGTGTAGCCGAGGTGGTGAGACGATTTATTTTGAATTAGATTTTAAATCAAAAATAATAATTTAGTATCCGATATTTTGTCTTGTAAAAAGAGGAAGTATCGGATTTTGTTTTTTTAATAAAATAGGTGTTATCGAAAAATTTATAGATTTAGTTCGTAAATTTGCGCACTCAATTTATTGACAACGATTTCATTAATTGAGTTATCTTATGGAAAACAGAAAAAAAGTGGCCTTTTATACCTTGGGCTGTAAACTGAACTTTTCGGAAACATCGACCATTGCCCGAAATTTACAAGACGAAGGTTTTGATCGAGTGGATTTTGAGGAAGTAGCCGATATGTATGTGATTAATACGTGTTCGGTAACTGAAAATGCCGATAAACAATTCAAACAAGTGGTGCGTAAAGCAATGAAGTTGAATGACAAAGCTTTTGTTGCGGCGGTGGGCTGTTACGCCCAATTGAAACCCGAAGAACTGGCGAATGTAGATGGAGTGGATTTAGTGCTTGGCGCAACCGAAAAATTTAAATTGGCAGATTATATCAATGATTTGTCCAAGAATGATTTCGGTGAAGTACATTCCTGCGAAATTGCCGAAGCCGATTTTTATGTAGGCAGTTACTCTATTGGCGACCGAACCCGCGCATTCCTGAAAGTGCAAGACGGTTGTGATTATAAATGTACATATTGTACCATTCCATTAGCTCGAGGAATTTCTAGAAGTGATGAGTTAGAAAATGTATTGAAAAATGCCTACGATATCTCTAAACAAAACATCAAAGAAATTGTTCTGACGGGTGTAAATATCGGAGATTACGGAAAAGGGGAATTTGGAAATAAAAAACACGAGCATACTTTCTTAGAATTGGTTCAGGCTTTAGATACAGTTGAAGGCATCGAAAGATTGCGAATATCCTCTATAGAACCCAATTTATTGAAAAATGAAACGATAGAATTTGTATCTAAAAGTCGAACTTTTGTACCGCATTTTCATATTCCGTTGCAATCCGGAAGCAATGACATTTTGAAATTAATGAAACGACGTTACCAACGTGAAGTATATACCGAAAGAGTAAATAAAATTCGTGAAGTAATGCCACATGCGTGTATTGGTGTGGATGTGATTGTTGGTTTTCCTGGTGAAACCGATGAACATTTCCTGGAAACGTATCATTTTTTGAACGAAATGAATATTTCTTATTTGCATGTTTTTACCTATTCCGAAAGGGATAATACAGAAGCTGCCGATATGGAAGGAGTTGTTCCTGCCAATGTACGGGCCAAAAGGAGCAAAATGTTACGTGGTTTATCCGTTAAAAAGCGTCGTGCTTTTTATGAAAGTCAATTGGGTTCCAACAGAACTGTTTTGTTTGAAAGTGAAAATAAAGAAGGATACATTCACGGTTTTACCGAAAATTATGTGAAAGTAAAAACACCTTGGAATCCGGAGTTAGTGAATACGTTGCGTGAAATCAATTTGACAAAAATTGATGAAGACGGGAGTGTACGAATGGATTTTATTTCGGCTCTAGCTTAAATCAATTGATAAACACTTGAAAAACCATTAAGAGATTAAGAAAATTAAGGTAAAACTTAATGAAACTTAATCTCTTAATGGTTTTTTATTATCTGACGGTCATTCGACTTTAAGACTTTTGACAGTTCTATGGATTAGTTGACCAAATACTACTGTTTTTGATAAAAACGCGTCGGTTTAATTTGAGTTGTGCGATGATTAGTTCCGCAATATCTTCAGATTGCATTACTTTTTCAGGATTCCCGTCAGTTAATTTTAATTCTTTGGCCATGTCAGTAGCTACAGTACTTGGTGTTAAAGCAGTAACTCGAATGTTGTGTTTGCGCATTTCTTGCATCAAAGAATCAGTCAAACCTAAAAGCGCGAATTTTGAAGCGCTGTAGGCACTCGTTAAAGCATTTCCGTTTAATCCCGCAGTTGAAGAAATATTGATGATATCACCCGTTTGTCGTTCCATCATATTGGGTAAAACGGCGCGGGTTACATAATAAACGCCCATTAAATTTACTTGTATGATGCGTTCCCAATCCGTTGGCTCTAATTCTAAAAATTTTCCAAAAGCAGCAATTCCGGCATTATTGATTAAAATATCAATAGTTCCAAATTCAGCCAATGCTTTTGCAACAGCAGCGTTTACGGAATTGATATCCGCAACATCAGCGGTGATGGCAAGTGCTTTTACTCTCAAAGAACGCGCTTTTGCAGCTACACTGTCTATTTCTTCCTGTGTTCGTGCTACCAAAATTACATTTACACCTTCTTTTGCCAAAGCAATGGCAACCGCCTTTCCTATTCCTTTTCCTGCTCCGGTGATGAGGGCATTTTTATTTTTTAAGTCGATCATTTTTTTAATTTTTAAAGTTTTTATCTAAAGTTAATTTATAAATAGCAGTTTCTAAAACATCAGAATCTTTGTCTTCGCAGAGCAGTAATTCGATGGTTTGATTGGTGTTTTTGAATACGGTTAAGCCTTCGAATTTGTGGGTGCTGCTAATTTTTTTGGTGAAATCTATTTTCATAGTTTCGATGTCAATGCTGCCAATTAGACTTCCCAAAACTTCGCCGTCAGCATATGTTGATTCGGTATCTTCGGCTGTGGCCAAAAAATAAATTTTGTTTTCTACCAAAATGGCATCGGTGAAACTGCAACGAACTCCTTTGATTTTGGGAAGTTTGTAGGCGTTCGAAAGGATATTAAATTCATTGGTCAGATTTTTTCCTGTAATGGTGAAAACGACATTTTTATTTGATTTTCCGTTGCCTCGATTGAATAAAAACCAAGTTTCGCCATTGTAAATTGCTCCTTCAATATTGAAATCTTCGGGTTTTATTTCGCCAAAACTTTGCATTACGGAATACAAATCGGTCAAATCGGTTGTTGTGGTATTTTCTTTATTTTCGGAATTGACTTCAATCATTTTATTTCGGTTTTCAGTAGAACCGGAACCGAAAATATAAAATCGATTATCGAAATAGGTAATCGCTTCAAAATCGGCTTTGTTTTTTTTGGGTGTGTTTTCCAATGGGTTTTGAAGTATTGGATGACGCTTTAAATCTTTGGCGTCAAATGCGTATTCATAGAGAAATCCGCTGTTGTCGCCAATTATAAATAAAGTGTTGTCTTTGTAAATTAAACCGGATGCGGAACCAATTCCGATGATGTGAAATAGTAATTCGAGTGTGAATTTTTCCATTGAAATGCTGTTTTGAAAATGAATGTCTTAGCCCAGATGGAAGTGAAAATCCTTTTGAAAAGAAATTATATTTTTTCTTGTTCTGGCAGAGCGACCAAAGGAAGCTCCTGACGGGACGTTGAAAAAAATAATTTATTGAAAAAGATTGTAACGTACAGCTGGATTTAGCTCTTCAAAAATACAGCATTCCTTTGATATAAATGCGGTAATTTGTGAGATTCATAAGCGGAAAACCAGATTTTATTTCACAAAAAAAATGCGCTGAATTACAGCGCATTTTTAGGAATATGATTTTGTTTTACAGTTGGAAACCATAAGCTAAACGAACGCCTAATTGTCCTACACCTTTTCCTGTTGTTCTATTATTATTCAATTTTTGGAAGTCAGAATAGTGCTCATATCGCAACGAAACATCGATGTATTTTGTAGCATAACCAATACTTGGCGCTAAAAGTAGAGACGTTTGGTTGTAGTTATTGGTGACAGCAAAAGCGGCTCCTGCTTCACCCATTACATAAAATTCGTCATTCCATACGAAAGCTTTAAGACCTACTTTAGCGGGAATGAATCCTAAATCTGCTCCATCCGATTGACTCACAAATAAGTTCGAAAATCCGGTTGTTAACGTTAAGGAATATCTTTTGGTCAAATCATATTGTAATCTGGCATCGGCTCCTAAAGTTAATTTATACGGATCATTAAGCGCGTATCCTGCGTTTAAACCAACGCCTAAACGAAATCCCTGATCGTATTCGGTAGTGTTTTTTTCTTGTGCTGAACTACTATTAGTGTAAAATAGGGATATCGCTAATACCAATAGTATTTTAATTGTTGCTGTACTTTTCATAATCTTAATTTTTGGGGTTATATAATTTTAATTGTTTAACACTACAAAAGTAGGACCGCAAAAGTGAGGAGTTGTTATAGAATTAGTTGGTTTTGTTATATAATTACGACTCTTTATTGATAAATGGGACTTATTATTCGAAATCTATAGACAGAATCAATTCCTTCTAATTACCTTTGCCAACTAAAAAATAATAAAGTGAATTTAGTTCAATATACCAAAGAGTTTTCATACAATATAAAATTAGCTTATCCTGTAATTCTAGGAATGCTGGGTCATACTTTGATAGGAATTGTTGATAATTTTATGGTGGGAAACCTTGGCTCTACTGAGTTGGCAGCGGTTTCGTTAGGTAATAGTTTTATTTTTATCGCATTGTCTTTAGGAATTGGATTTTCGACAGCAATTACACCTTTGGTTGCTGAAGCGGATGCGGAAAAAGATGATAAAAAAATTCGTTCTACCTTTCATCATGGCTTGCTTTTGTGCACTGTTCTGGGGGTTGTCTTGTTTATTCTTACGGTTTTATCAAAACAAATTATGTATATGATGCATCAGCCCAAAGCCGTTGCTGACATGGCCGCACCATATATTGACTGGGTTGCTTTCTCTTTGATTCCGGTGATTATGTATCAGGGATATAAACAATTTGCAGATGGATTAGCCAAAACTAAATATTCGATGTATGCTATTTTTATGGCAAATGTGGTTCATATCTTTTTTAATTATGTATTGATATACGGTGTTTGGGTTTTTCCAAAACTGGGTATTCTTGGTGCTGCATTAGGAACAGTTATTTCCAGGATTATGATGGTGGTTTTTATGGATTTGCTGTTGCGAAAAAATGAAGCTTTCAAACGGTATTTTAAAAATTTCAGTTTCAAGGAAATTCGAAAATCAATTCTGAAAAAAATTATCAATTTGGGTTTACCATCGGCGATGCAAATGTTGTTTGAAGTCACTTTGTTTACCGCTGCAATTTGGCTTTCGGGTTCTTTGGGAAAAAACAGCCAGGCAGCCAATCAGATTGCGCTTACGCTGGCATCATCGACTTTTATGGTTGCAATGGGACTAAGTGTTACGGCGATGATTCGGGTGAGTCACAGCAAAGGCATGAATGACTATAAAAACTTAATTGTTGTTGCTCGGTCAATATTTTTATTGGCAATTATTTTAGAAACTTTTTTCGGAATCATTTTCGTAGTTTTTCATAATTATTTGCCTCATTTGTTTTTGAATATGAGTGATTCAACACAAGTATTAGACAATCAGGAAATTATCATAATAACGGCGAAACTGCTTTTGGTCGCTGCTGTTTTCCAAATTTCGGATGGAATTCAAGTTGTAGTTTTAGGCGCATTACGGGGATTACAAGACGTGAAAATTCCCATGTACATTACTTTTGTGGCGTATTGGGTAATCGGTTTTCCTATTTCTTATTATTTAGGAAAATATACATCATTACAGGCAGTAGGAATCTGGATAGGACTTCTCGCGGGATTATCAGCTGCGGCTTTATTTTTGTATATTCGCTTTGCGCGATTAACGGGTAAATTAGCTAAAGAAAATAATGCTTCTGAAATCGGTTAGAATGTGTAACTTCGGTATCGTTTTGTCGTCTAACGGGCATAATAACTAACCAACTAAATAAAAAAAAATGATTGTATTTATTATTCTTGGAATAATTTTATTGATTGTAAGTTTCTCTTTGAAAAACAATGTAAATCAGTTTTCTAAATTCTCCGGTATTCTTAAAATTATTGGTGTTTTGATCATTGTTTTGGGACTTTTTTCGGCCATGGTAAAGCAAATTGATGCAGGTAAAGTAGGTGTTAAATCCCTTTACGGAAATGTGGAACCCGAAATTCTGGAAAGTGGATTGCATATGATAAACCCACTTTTGGATATAACTGTTTTTGATGTTCAGACGCAAAATTATACGATGTCTGCGATTCATGACGAAGGTGCTCAAGGCGGCGATGATGCCATACGCGTTTTATCGAATGACGGGCTTGAAGTCGTGATTGATTTAACGGTTCTGTATCGTGTTTCTCCCCAAGATGCTCCAATTATTTTCAAGCAAATTGGTGTTGACTATTCTGATAAGATTGTGCGTCCCATAACCCGAACCCGTATTCGTGATAACGCTGTTTATTATGATGCAGTCGCTTTATATTCGACCAAAAGAAATGAATTTCAGCAACGTATTTTTAAAACTATTGAAACTGATTTTAAATCCAGAGGCTTAGTTTTGGAGCAATTATTAATTCGAAATATCAATCTTCCAACTTCGGTAAAAGCATCAATTGAAAGTAAAATTAATGCCGAACAAGATGCTCAAAAAATGACTTTTATTTTGCAAAAAGAAAAACAGGAAGCAGAACGTAAAAGAGTGGAAGCACAAGGTATTGCTGATTATCAAAGAATTATTTCTACCGGATTATCAGATAAACAATTGCAGTACGAACAAATAAAAGCGCAAAAAGAATTAGCAGCATCTCCAAATACCAAAATTATTTTTATGAATGGTAAAGGAAATGCACCCGTTATTCTTTCTGATAAATAGATTTATACCGTTATTCGGTGAATCGAATAACCCAATTTTAAATAACAGATTAAACACTAATTATGGAACTACCAAAATTTTTACTAGGCGACAATACTGATTTTCCAGATGATATTTTCATTATTCACCTTGATTATCCAAGATTTATTATCAATCTAAAAGACGATGAAGTAGAATTCATGGAAGAAGCCGAAGATCTTGACGAAGCGGAATTGAATGCTGAAATGGAAGGATTAATAGTGCTTGCGAATGAGTTTTATGATCGTGAAATTGGTCGCTACGAAGAGTAATCCAGTAGTATTTTAGATTTGTTTTTTAGAATCCCGATAAAGATTTAATAATTGTTGAGCGGCTGCAAAGGGTGATATTTCATCATTTTGCACCGCTTTTTTGGTTGTATCTAATGCCTTTTGAATTTCAATTTGGTTATAAAAATCCGATTTTAATTGTTCATTGATGGTTTCTAACATCCAATATTGGTTTTGCTCTTTTCTTTTTTCAAAAAAATACTGATTGGATTTAGTCCGTTCCAAAAACAGCTGAATAGTATCCCAAACCTCCGGAATTCCTTCATGTGTAATTGCACTGCAAGTTGCCGTTGTTGGTGTCCAACCTGATTTTTTGGCAGGAAATAAATGCAATGCCCTGTTGAACTCTACTTTTGCTAGATTGGCTTTTTTAATATTATCGCCATCGGCTTTGTTGATGACTATCGCATCGGCCATTTCCATAATACCGCGTTTGATGCCTTGTAATTCATCCCCGGCACCCGCTATTTTTAGCAGTAAAAAAAAATCGACCATACTGTGTACAGCAGTTTCGCTTTGGCCAACACCAACAGTTTCTATGATGATGGTATCAAAACCACAAGCCTCGCAGAGTGTGATAGTTTCTCGTGTTTTTCGGGCCACACCGCCCAATGTTTCGCCCGAAGCCGAAGGTCGGATATAGGCATTTTTGTCTTTAACCAATTCTTCCATTCTCGTTTTATCACCCAAAATACTTCCGTGAGAAATCGTACTGCTTGGATCTACGGCCAGAACGGCAACTTTCTTTCCTAAGCCAGTCAAATATTTGCCGAAAGCTTCAATAAAAGTACTTTTTCCAACACCGGGAACACCTGTAATTCCTATTCGAACTGATTTATTAGCATGTGGTAAACAAGAATTTATTACTTCGTTGGCTTTCGCCAAATGACTTGTATTTGTACTTTCCACTAAAGTTATTGCCCGACTTAAAGTAGCAATATTTCCGGCTAAAATTCCATCAATCAATTCCTGTGATGACGGTTGAATTTTTCGGAATTGTTGAATTTGATTTACAACATTTGAACTGATAATTTTTGGAGGTGCTATACCAGCTTTCTCGAAAAGGGATGACTGTTTTTTATTTTTGTTTTCCAAAGCCTAAAATCATTTTAGTAAAATTAACGCTTAAATGTGAATTAATTTATTTTTTGAAGAAGAATTAGTTAAATTGATTTTTTAATGAAAGTAATAGGTGTTAATTGGGGAATTATTTAAATAAAAGGGCTTTTTGTATTTATATGTTGTGAAATCAATAAATTAGTCAATATCTTTGAAGCCTTATGTTTAACTTCGTTTTAATCTTTGTTTTTTTACTACTCGGAATTGTATTGCAAAATGTAAAACGATTCCCTAAAAACACGTACAAGATTTTAAATAGGATTGTTATTTATATCTGCCTTCCTGCATTAGCTTTATATTACATTCCGAAAATAAAATGGAGCAACGATTTGCTCTTTCCCATTAGTGTGGCTTGGATTGGTTTTATCGTTTCGTACTTGCTGTTTAGCCTTTTAGGAAAAAAGTTTGGATGGTCGAAAAAGCTTATAGGATGTCTGATTATAACTGCAGGTTTAGGAAATACTTCTTTTTTAGGATTTCCCATAATTCAAGCGTTATATGGAGAAGAAGGGATGAAAACGGCAATCTTAGTGGATCAGCCAGGTTCTTTTGTTGTTCTTTCTACTTTAGGGATTTTGGTCGCGACGTTATTTTCTTCCGGAAGTCCAAACGGATTTCATATTGCGAAAAAGATACTTTTATTCCCACCTTTTATTACTTTTATTTTGGCTTGTGTGATGAATATTCTGGGTTTTGATTTTCATGAATATGTTGAGTTTGTTTTACAAAAAATAGGAAGTACCATGACTCCTTTGGCAATGCTTTCTGTTGGTTTGCAATTACGTTTTGACAGAAAAAGTCAGCATTGGAAATTTTTAGGATTGGGGCTTTTGTATAAATTAGTGATAACTCCCGCCATGTTCTACTTGTTATATGTCGTACTTTTGCAGCAGCATACAAAAAGCATTCAGGTTGCCATAATGGAATCCGCTATGGCACCAATGATTACAGCTTGTATACTAGCTTCTTCCCATGGGTTAAAACCCAGATTGAGCAGTATGATGATTGGTTTTGGAATACCAATCTCATTTGTCACCTTATTATTTTGGTATTTTATAGTACAGTTTATTTAAAAGTCATTTTTAAGTAAGCTCAATTTTTTAATTAGATTTTAAACATGAGTTCTTCCAGTGCTGCCACTTCTTCAGAGTCAACAATTATAGTTCAAAAAACAGTTTATCCAATATTATTTTCAATTGCATTTGCCCATTTATTGAATGATTTATTGCAAGCAGTAATTCCTGCTTCGTACCCAATTTTAAAGGAAAATTTTAATCTAACCTTTACCCAAATCGGATTAATCACTTTGGCTTATCAATTGGCAGCTTCTATTTTGCAACCGGTTGTGGGGTTGTACACAGATAAAAAACCAAAGCCTTTTTCTCAAATCTTCGGAATGCTTTTTACTTTATCGGGGATTGTACTGTTGTCATACGCATCCAATTTTTCCATGATTATTGTTTCGGTAGTTTTGGTCGGAATAGGTTCTTCTATTTTTCATCCCGAAGCTTCCAGAATTTCCTTTTTGGCATCCGGAGGAAAGCGTGGTTTGGCGCAATCTATTTTTCAATTAGGAGGAAATGCCGGAACTGCTATTGGGCCGTTATTAGTTGCTTTGATTGTAGTTCCTAACACGCAATATTACATTATTTGGTTTGTGTTGGTGGCCATAATTGGCTTGTTGGTTTTAAGCAGAATTGCGCTTTGGTACCAAAATCATTTAAGTTTAAGAGCGACCAAGAAAGCAGTTATTGATTTGCCTAATCTGAGCCAAACCAAAATAGTTATTTCAGTAGCTATATTATTGGTTTTGATATTTTCAAAGTTTTTTTACATGGCCAGTATGTCCAGTTATTTTACTTTTTATCTAATAGAAAAATTCCATTTATCGGTTCAGGAAGCACAATTTCATTTGGTGTTGTTTTTGGCGGCTTGTGCTGTGGGAACATTAATTGGGGGGCCTTTGGGCGATAAATTTGGACGAAAATATGTGATTTGGTTTTCAGTATTGGGAGCAGCACCTTTTACTTTATTATTGCCCTTTGTAGATTTATTTTGGACAGGGATTTTATCAGTTGTAATTGGAGTAATTATTTCATCGGCTTTCCCTGCAATATTAGTGTATGCTCAAGAATTATTGCCTAAAAAACTGGGTATGGTTTCCGGACTTTTTTATGGATTTGCTTTTGGAATGGGTGGATTAGGATCAGCTTTGTTGGGTAATCTAGCCGATCATACCAGTATTACTTATGTCTATTATCTTTGTGCTTATTTGCCTTTGATTGGGATTATTGCTTTCTTTTTACCTAATTTGAAAAAGAAAACAATCAAAGAATAAGTTGCTTTAAATTAAACCAATGCGTTAATTTTGGCATATTGCAATAGCATAATTGTTTTAGCGTCTTTTATTTGTCCCGATGCGATCATAGCATAGGCTTCTTCAAAAGTATATTCTAAAACATCTATGTTTTCTTGTTCGTGTTCAACTCCGCCACCTTCACTAACTTTCATGCTGGCATTATATTCTCCTACAAAGAAATATAAAATCTCCGTTACAGCACCAGGTGACATATAAGATTCAAACACTTTTCGAACGGATGAAAGTCGGTATCCAGTTTCTTCTTCGGTTTCTCGGATAATGCATTGTTCCGGATGGTCTTGATCTAATAAACCGGCACAAACTTCAATCATCATTCCGGTTTTATTTCCATTAAGGTAGGTTGGTAAACGAAACTGTCGGGTTAAAATCACGGTTTTTTGTGTGGAATTGTAAAGCAAAATGGCGGCTCCATTTCCTCTATCATACACTTCTCTTTTTTGGGTAATCAAAGAAGTATCTTTTTTTTGATAATCAAAAGTTACTTTGTTTAAAACGTACCAGTTATCAGAAAGTAATTCGGTTTTTTGTATTTTTATTTTTGGATTTTTCATCGAATTGAATTATGGATTTCGCGCTTTTGAACTAAGGTTTCTAAATGTTGTTCCCCAATTATTATTGTTGGTGTTGTTTGGTAATCCAGCCAAAGTTAACAATGCATCTTTGTCATTTTCATCATATTTCCAAGTCCACGCGCAAATGGATTTGCCGCGATTATAGAGCTCGTTTAACAAATATTCTGGATTCATAAGAGCACCTGAATTTATTGGAGCAGTTTCTCCAAAAATTACTGGTAAATTATGAGTTTGTAAATTATCTAATCGGCTAGAGATGGAAGTATTACTATCTAAAAGCCATTTTTCGTAAGCATGAATGTCAAACAAAATGTTGGTTTTGTTGGATAAAAAGGAACTTCCTTTATTTATCAATACACTTTCATCTTGCCCTTGCTCTGCACAAGGAATTAGAATAATATTTTTATTTCCAGTATTTCGAATTATTGCAGTCATTTCGTTCATGTCATTCATCCAAATTGCATCGGTGTATTCATCCGTTCGATCATATCTATAGGGCTCATTCCAAACTTCTATCCAAACATCCGATTGATTTTTAAATTGATTTGCCCAACTTTGCAATCTAGTTTTATAGTCAGTAAACCAAGTAGTTTTTGCTGGCATTTTTCCTGTAAATAAAGTTTCCGAAGTACCATTCCAACCAAAAGCACAGAGGATTGTAATCCGATTATTTAATCTATTACCATCAACTATTTTTTGTAATGAATGTAACCAACTACCATTTGAGTCCTGAATTGGGTCGCCGGTTATAGGATTTTCTTTTATATTCCCAATAAATTCTCTAGTAATATCTAAATTCCATGATTTCATATCATCATTGTTAGCGCTACTTGCTCCAAATGAATGAAAAGCATTAGCTCCAATTAATTGAATTGGTTTTCCAGTATTTAAAATATTAGTTCCCGAAATTGTATAACCAACTTGGGAAATTGGATTATTAACGTTTTCAGATTTTGAGCACGATATAAAAATTTGGAAAGCTAATAGGAATATAAATAGAATGATTTTTTTCATAATAGATATAAAAAAAACGCTCTGAATTATCAGAGCGTTTAGAATTTTTATTTTAAAATAGTTTGCTTTCTGTCTGGACCTACAGAGACAATTTTGATAGGCACTTCAACTTCGGCTTCGATAAATTCGATATATTCTTTCAATTCAATTGGTAACTCATCATAGGTAGTCATGCCGGTTAAATCAGCTTGCCATCCTTTGAAATCTTGATAAATTGGTGTTACATTTTCTGGTTCGATATTGTATGGGAAATGAGAAATTTTCTCTCCTTTATACATGTATTCTGTACATACTTTCAAAGTTTCAAATCCTGAAAGAACATCTCCTTTCATCATCATTAACTGCGTAACTCCATTTACCTGAACGGCATATTTTAAAGCGACTAAATCTAACCATCCACAACGTCTTTGTCTTCCTGTTACAGAACCGAATTCGTTTCCAACTCTTGCCATTGTAGCACCATCTTCATCAAAAAGTTCTGTTGGGAACGGACCACTTCCTACACGAGTTACATATGCTTTGAAAATACCAAACACTTCTTTGATTTTGTTAGGAGCAATTCCTAATCCTGTACAGGCACCTGCAGCAGTAGTATTTGAAGAAGTTACAAAAGGATAAGTTCCAAAATCAACATCTAATAAAGAACCTTGTGCTCCTTCACATAAAATTGATTTTTGAGCTTTTTGAGCTTGGTGTAAATATTCTTCACTATCAATGAAATCTAATTTTTTTAGTTCTTCAATTGCTGCGAAAAATTCATTTTCTAATTCTTCAAGATTGTATTCAATGGCAACATTATAAAAGGCTATCATCGCTTCATGTTTATCTGCCAAAGCTCTGTAACGATCTTTAAAATCTTCTAATTCAATATCTCCAACACGAATTCCGTTTCTTCCGGTTTTATCCATGTAAGTTGGGCCAATTCCTTTTAGGGTAGAACCAATTTTAGCTTTCCCTTTTGATGCTTCAGAAGCTGCATCAAGTAAACGGTGGGTTGGTAAAATTAAATGCGCTTTTCTGGAAATGATTAATTTATTTTTGATATCAATATTAAATTTCTCCAGACCTTCAATTTCTTTTTGAAAAACAACAGGATCTATTACAACACCATTACCAATAATGTTAATAGCAGTTTTGTGAAATATCCCGGAAGGAATCGTTCTTAAAACGTGTTTTATTCCGTCAAATTCTAAAGTGTGTCCAGCATTTGGTCCACCTTGAAAACGAGCAATAATATCGTATTTAGAGGTAAGTACATCAACGATTTTTCCTTTTCCTTCATCTCCCCATTGTAATCCTAGTAATAAATCTACGGTCATTCTGTTTATTATTTGTAGTTAGTTGTTTATTGATGAGACAAGCGTTAGCTGTCAGTATTGATTTTATTATATTATATATCTGATTTTCTTTTGTTTCCGTACAGATATAATGAGTGGTTTGTAATTTCAATATCGAATATTTCTTCGATTGTTTTTTTGATGCTTTGAATTCTGGGATCGCAAAACTCAATTACTTCACCGGTATCGGTCATTATGATGTGATCGTGTTGCTTGTCGAAATACGATTTTTCATAATGTGCTTGATTTTGTCCAAATTGGTGCTTTCGAACTAAAGCGCAATCTAATAATAATTCAATGGTATTATATAATGTGGCCCTACTGACACGGTAGTTTTTGTTTTTCATTTTGATGTAAAGATTTTCTATATCAAAATGTTCTTCACTATCATAAATTTCCTGAAGAATAGCGTAGCGTTCCGGAGTTTTACGATGACCTTTTTTTTCAAGATACATTGTAAAAACATTTTTTACAATTTCTTGGTTTTTGTTATTGTCTGTAGAGATGAGTGTCATATCTGGCAAAGATAAATTTTTTAGTTTAAAGTTTAAAGTTTAAGGTTTAAACTTTTTAACTTGAACAGGCTTAAATTTTAAACTTTAAACATTTTTTAGGTTTTATAAACGCGTGTTACTTTATCGATACCGTCTATTTTTTTGATGTTGTTAATCATTTTTTTCAAAATCGTGTTATTTTGTACAATTACAACCACTTGACCATGAAAAATTCCGGCATCAGTGCTCAAAGAAATACTTTGAATATTTACATTCATATTGTTTGAAATCACTTTGGTCAACTGATTTGTGAGTCCCAAAACATCCATTCCTGTAATGTTGATTATGGCTTTAAATTCTTCTTGTGAAGAGTCAATCCATTTGGCAGTCATAATTCGGTACGCATAGTTTGATTGCATTCCTATAGCGTTCGGACAATCTTTTTTATGAACCTTAATACCTTCGTTGATGGTTACAAAACCAAAAACATCATCTCCGGGAATTGGGTTGCAACAGGGTGATAATTTGTAATCCAGTTTGTCATGTTCCTTTCCAAAAACAAGCATGTCATAATTACTGCTTATAATTGGTTTGTGAATGTCATCATCGGCAGTGGTGCTCGCAGAACGTTTTATTTTGTTTTTGAAAAAATTAATAAACGTATTGCTTTTTTGTGCGGCATAGTCTTTTAATTGTTGGTTTTCTATCGCACCAATTCCCACTCTGTAAAATAAATCTAAACTGGTTTTTAGTTTGAAAAAGTTGACTAACTCATTTATAACCGATTCGTTCATGGTTATTTTTAAGTGTTTCAATTTTCGGGTCAACAATTCTTTTCCTTCTTCACCAATTTTCTTGGTGTTTTCGTTCAGAACGTTTTTTATTTTTGTTTTTGCTCTCGAAGTCGTTACATAATCAAGCCAGTTCACTGTGGGTTTCTGATTTTGTGATGTGATTACTTCTATTTGATCTCCACTTTTTAGTTCATGATTCAAAGGAACTAATTTTCCGTTTACACGGGTTCCTCGGGTACGAATTCCTATTTCGGAGTGAATGCTAAAGGCAAAATCGAGCGAAGTAGCTCCTTTGGGTAATGATTTTATTTCTCCTTTTGGTGTAAATACAAAGATTTCTTTTGAATATAAATTCATTTTGAAATCTTCCACAAAATCGACCGCATTGGTTTCAGAATTTTCTAGCGCTTCTTTTAATAAATTCAGCCATACATCTAAACCACTTTCTTCGGTAGCACCATTTTTATATTTGTAATGCGCAGCGTATCCTTTTTCGGCAATTTCATCCATACGTTCACTTCGTACTTGCACTTCAACCCAACGGCCTTTTGGCCCCATAACTGTGATGTGTAAGGCTTCGTAACCGGTAGATTTTGGTGATGAAATCCAGTCGCGTAAACGACTTGGGCTCGGTCTGTAGTGGTCAGTTACAATAGAATATATTTTCCAGGCCAGAAATTTTTCGTCATGCGGATTTGATTTGTATACAATACGCAAAGCGAATTTATCATACACTTCGTCAAAGCTTACATTTTGTGCCAACATTTTTCTGCGAATAGAATAGATCGATTTTGGACGACCTTTTATAATGTATTCAATTCCTTCATCATCTAATGCTGTTTTGAGTACATCAGAAATATCTTTGATATAGGCATCTTGTTCTTCCTTAGTCTCTTTGATTTTGCTTACAATATCATTATAAATGGTTGGTTCAGTATATTTCAACCCTAAATCTTCCAGTTTTGTTTTGATATTGTATAATCCCAATCGATGCGCTAATGGTGCATAAATATATAAGGTTTCTGAGGCAATTTTAGTTTGCTTGTCCTCCTGCATCGAATCCATGGTTTGCATATTGTGCAAACGATCCGCCAGTTTTATAAGGATTACCCGAACATCATCATTAAGCGTCAAAATCATTTTACGAAAATTCTCGGCTTGTATCGAGGCATTTAAATCCTTTTGAACCATAGATATTTTGGTCAATCCTTCGACTAATTGTGCCACTTTTGGATTAAACATGCGTTCAATATCCTGGACAGTCATCGGAGTATCTTCTACTACATCGTGCAATAATGCAGCAGCAATCGAGGTGGCTCCCAAACCAATTTCGGAAGCTACAATTTTTGCTACAGCTATGGGATGGAAAATATAAGCCTCACCAGATTTTCTTCTTTGGTCTTTGTGCGCATCAACCGAAACGTCAAAAGCCTTGCGAATCAGTTTTTTATCCTCTTCAGTTAAGGTTTGGTAGCTAATACGAAGTAACTCTTTGTACTCTTGAGCAATTGCTTTATTTTCTTTTTCTAAATCTATTTCTATCATATCAGCAGGGTTCAATTCCTAAAAATAACTATAAGTTAGGGAATATACAAGTAAAAATGGGTTAGATTTTATTTCGGACACTTCGATTTTGCTGGAAGTAGTATAAAAAACGTCAAATAAACAGAAGCTGTTATTTTTCTGTTCTTTTGAAGTCTAAATCCTGAAAATCATAACTGAAGTCTGTCAATTCTGAAATGGGTTGCATTTTTAAACCAATAGCTTTTCCGGTTGCGTCACATTCAAAAAACAAATGAGCATCGGCATGAAAATAAGCATTATTCCATTTTACGACAAAATTATTCTCTTTGTAAAAGAAAACTTCTCCCGAAAGTTGAGGCGAACGTTTAGAAGCAAAGTACAATTTCCCTTTTTTCTCCGAAAGAATAATATCGCCAAACCAATTGTCAGTATAACTTCCCGAGAATGTATTAAAATCTATCTTGAATTTTTCTTTTTTATTTTTTGCGACAGCTGCCCAAACATCATCGGTAACCTGATCTGCTGTTGCTTCACTTGCTTTTATTCGATTACTGTAAACGGTCACGTAATCCTCGGATGCAACGCCTAAATAACTGTCTTTTATCGTATTGGTAATTGCGCTGAATGCTGCTCCGGCTTGTTGATTTGTCAATACAATAATCCCCAATTGCAGTTCAGGAATTAAGGTAACTTGAGTTACAATTCCTTCTAAACCTCCAGTATGACCCACTTGTTTGTATCCTTTTACATCGCTCAAAAACCAACCCAATCCGTAACCGCTAAAATGTGTAAAATAAGGTGCTTTTGTATTTGCAGGAATAATAGTTTGCATCTGCCACATTTCATTGTGCTCTTTTTCAGAGAATAAGGATTTGTTTTCGGAGCCATATTTTCCTTTGTTCATTTGCATAATCGCCCATTTGCTCAAGTCATTTACACTGGAATAAATTCCTGCGGCGCCATCAAAAAGATGATTTTGGTAGCGTTTGATTACTTTTAGTTTTCCGTCAACAGGAACGTGGGGAGCAATCGTATTTGTGGTGTCTTTTAATCGTAAAAAAGAGGCAATACTATTGTTCATTTCTAAGGGTTTCATGATGCGCTCTTCAATAAAATCGCACCAGCTTTTGCCACTGGCCACACGAATGACTTCTCCGGCAACGATATACAATAAATTATCATAATCGTATTTCGTTCTAAAAGCCGAAACGGGTTTCAAATACTGTAGGTTTTGTACAATATCCTGCGCTGTAAAATCGCTTCCGTCAGGCCAAATCATTAAATCGCCAGCGCCAAGTCCTAATCCACTGCGGTGGGTCAATAAATCCCGAATCGTAAATTCATTCGTTACATAGTCATTATACATTTTAAAATTGGGAAGGTATTGAATGACTTTATCATCCCATTTTACTTTCCCTTCGTCAACCAACATCGCCAATGCCGCAGCCGTGAAAGCCTTACTGTTGGATGCAATTCCAAAAAGAGTGTTTCCATCTACTTTTTCATTTGTCAATATCGATTTTACTCCATATCCTTTGGCATGAATGACTTTGCCGTCTTTTACAACTGCCACCGCAATTCCCGGTACGTCAAAAGTTTTTAAAGTACGTTCCACTAAGGCATCAATAGTAGCAGCATCCATTTGTGCAAATGAAAATGCGGTTGAAAGTAACGCGATTGTAACGAATAATTTATTTTTCATAATTATTTATAGTTTCATTTTCTAAATCTGTAATCTTAAAATCCTCTTTGTCTTTTTGCCTCAAAAATCAGAATCGCTGCTGCAACCGAAACGTTCATAGAGTCAATTTCACCCTGCATCGGAATAATGATGTTTTGTGTGGCTTCTTTGCGCCATTCTTCTGTTAAACCAGTGGCTTCTGTTCCTACAACCAAAGCAGTTGGAGTCGAATAATCTTGCGTATGATACGAAGTGGAGTTTTGTAAAGTGGCACAATAAAAATTGATTTTTCTTTCTTTCAAAAAAGCAATAATTTCCGAAGTCGTTCCCGTAGCAATTTGATTGGTAAACAAACAACCTACGCTCGAACGCACAATATTGGGGTTGTATAAATCACTTTTTGGATTGGCAATAATTACAGCGTCCAGATGGGCAGCGTCTGCAGTTCGGAGTAAAGCGCCTATGTTTCCGGGTTTTTCCGGAGCTTCGGCAACTAAAATCAATGGGTTTTCTGATAATTGTAAATCCGATAATTGAAGTGATTTAGTTTTGGCTACAGCCAAAATTCCTTCGGTAGTATCCCGATACGCCAGTTTTTGATAAACATCTTTGTTGATTTCAATCAAATCAGCATTTTTAGCTATTTTTCTGGCTTCGGTTTCGGAGCAAATTTCAGGTAAAAACAAAAGGGTTTCCATTTCGTAACCTCCTTTGATGGCAATTGAAATTTCACGTTGTCCTTCAATCAGAAAAGTGCCGGATTGTTTGCGTGCTTTTGCTTTTTCCTGCAATAACACCAATGATTTAATAAATGGATTTTGTACGGAAGTGATTTGTTTCAATGGAAAAAGTGCTAAAGTTCTAAGGCGTAAAGATACTGAGTTTTTAATCTAAAATCTCCAATTTGCTCGCTAAATCTAGAACCTGAAATCTATAGAATCCCTCGTGCTTTAATCTCTAAATATTTATTTATGGTATCCAAAGTCAAATTTTCGGGTTGGGTAAGAACGGAATAAATACCATATTTTTTCAGTTCATTGACGATTAACCGTTTTTCGAAAGCAAACTTTTCGGCGATTACTTTGTCATACACTTCTTGAACGGTTTCCGTTTTTTTGATTATAATTTCATTCAATTCAGTATTATTAAAGAACACAACTACCAATAAATGGTTTTTGGCAATGCCTTTTAAATAAGGCAATTGGCGGTGTAAACCTTCCGTGGTTTCAAAATTGGTATAGAGAATAATTAAACTCCTTTGGTTGATGTTTTTCTTAATGTCTACATACAAACGACTGTAATCACTTTCGAAAAAATCAGTTTTGATGTTGTATAAGTTTTCCAGAATTTTTTGCATTTGAGAGGCTCTTTTTTCTGCAAAAACGCGATTTTCTACCTTTTTCGAAAAAGCAAACATTCCAGCTTTGTCTTGTTTTTTCAAAATCACATTCGATAAAACCAAAGTGGCATTAATGGCATAATCCAATAAACTCAATCCATTAAAAGGCATTTTCATCACACGGCCTTTATCGATAACCATATAAACGGATTGTGATTTTTCGTCCTGAAATTGATTAACCATCAACGAATTTTTCTTCGCAGTGGCTTTCCAGTTTAAGGTTCTAATGTCGTCACCCGGAACATATTCTTTGATTTGTTCAAATTCCATAGTGTGACCAATGCGACGAATTTTCTTGATTCCGTATTGAAATAAGGTATTCGAAAAAGCAATTAAATCATATTTTCGCAACTGAATATACGACGGATAAGTAGGAACCATTTGATCTTTATCGAAAGTAAATCGTCTGGAAATCATTCGTAACGGAGAAGAAACATAGATATTTAAATTTCCAAACGAATATTCTCCGCGTTCCGTTGGTCTCAATTCATAACTGATTTCGTCTTGTGAGGATGCTTTCAATTGGCGCTTGATTTCAAAATTTCGCACCTGAAATTGAAACGGAATTTCATCGATTATTTTCACCGAAACCGGAAACGTATAATAGTTTTTGATGCGAATGTGTATGGAATTTTCATCTCCGTTGGACAGTTTTTCGGGTGTGGTTCTGTTGGCTTCAATACCGTTTTTGGCAAAAAATAAAATCAGGATATCCAGTAGCAAAAAAGTGCTTAAAATCAAAACAATATACCAAACGGCATTGTATAAAGCCGGAAAAATAAAGGCACATACAAATAGTCCTGTAATGCCCAAAAGCGCATAGAAAAAGAAATTGTTGATGTATATTTTTTTTATTAATTTCATGATTGCAGGAACAATTCATGTAGTGACAACTTGATTGCCAATACCGTTTTTTATCTTGGAATTTCTACTGTTTCTAATATTTGTTTGATGATTTCGGTGCTGGTAATTCCTTCCATTTCACGTTCTGGCGTAACAATAACGCGATGTTGCAAAACAGGAATTGCAGCATCTTTTATATCTTCGGGAGTTACAAAATCGCGTCCGCGAATGGCAGCAAAACCTTTGGCCGCATTCAAAATGGCAATCGAAGCTCGAGGCGAAGCGCCCAAATATAAAAAGGCATTTTCTCGGGTGTTTACGACTATTTTTGCAATGTATTCTAACAGATTTTGTTCGACCAAAATTTGTTTCACCAATGCCTGATAGTTTTTGATTTCGATTGCAGAAAGAACCGTTTTAATGTTTTCCAGTTTTCCTTGACTTTGCAATACATGTTCTCTTTGAATAATGGTAATTTCTTCGTCTAGTTTAGGATAATCAATAGCGATTTTGAACAAAAAACGATCTAATTGTGCTTCGGGCAAACGGTAGGTTCCTTCTTGCTCAATTGGGTTTTGTGTGGCAATTACTAAAAAAGGAGTTTCCAGAATATAAGCGCTTCCGTCAATAGTAATTTGGCGTTCTTCCATCACTTCAAAAAGTGCCGCTTGGGTTTTTGCTGGTGCCCGATTAATTTCGTCAATCAAAATCAGATTCGAAAAAACAGGTCCTTTTTTGAATTCAAATTCAGACTTTTTTAAATCAAAAATCGAAGTTCCTAAAATATCTGAAGGCATCAAATCCGGTGTAAATTGAATTCTGCTGAACCCAATATTTAAGGTTTTTGCCAGTAATTTTGCCGTAATAGTTTTTGCAACTCCAGGAACGCCTTCGAGTAAAACATGTCCGTTTGAAAGGATTGCAACTAATAATTGATCGATCATTTTGCTCTGCCCGACAATCACTGAACCCAGTTCTTGTTTTATAATGGTAATGCTTTCTAAAAGTGGCGCAAGATTGATTCTGGATTCAAAATTTACGTTTTCGTTTGGTGTTGCCGGAGTATTTATATCTTCCATGTTATGTAGTGTTCTTTTTTATTAGTCTTTCTCTATTTTTTTTGCTGTAAGTTAACTGACAACTTCTTCAATCGCATTATTAATTTGTATTAAATCTTCTTCAATGCTGTTGTACGGACTTCTTCGATGATTTGTAATCAACAGAACGGCTCTTTTTATTACCACTAAATCTTTGCCGGATTTATGATGTATTTTTTTTATAAAATCATCATTAAGTTGAGTGGTGTCAATCAAATAGTCATTTCTGATTTTCTCCAGGAAATAAATGATTTTTTTATCAATTATTGTATCGTGATCGCCTTCCTGATAGTATAAATTTCCAATGGTTTTCGTGAAATCTATGGTTGTATTGGTCAACGGTTTTATAATGGGAACGATACGTTGTTTGCGTTTGGCATTAAAAATAATAAAAAGAAACATTCCCGTCAGGAAAATATACCAAGCCCATTTCAGCGCCGGTTGACTCAAAATATAACGCATCGGTGAATCTGAAATCACTTCACCGTTCTGGTCTTTGATGTACCAAAAAACAGTTCCTTTTGGAATATAAGACAATACTTTCTCGGCATATTCATGGTGATTTGCTTTCAATAAATGAAAATTGGTAAAAGCGGCAGGTTGTAAATGCAAGAAGAATTCGCCGTTATTGTATTTTACTTTTATAAAATTTACGCGACTGCTATCTCCACTTTGAAAGCCTAAAACGGTGGTTTTTAAAGTATCTGTTTTAGAAAAATAAGTGTTTCCGAGGCCTTCTGTAATTTTATATTTTTCGGGTTTCCATTTGGTATTGGCTAACCAATTAAACGTCGTGTCCGAAGGATTGTATTCGGATTTTATTTTTAGTTTTAAAGTGTCTAATAATACTTTCGGAATAGTTTTCGAACTGATAAAAGCGGCATTTCCACGACTTACGAAATAACAGATTTCCTTTAGGGATTCGGTGTCAAGGGTTGAATTTTCAGAGATATTCAGGATGGTTCCTTTTATTTTATAATCAGCAACCAAAGTATCGTAATTGTATTTTGATTCTAAAAATTCATAAAGCGTAACTTTAATTTGTTCGATTTTTTGGTTTTTCAATAAAGAGCCAATTTCCGCATTAAAAACATACATTCCATAAGGGATTTTGTCTTTTATAGCGTAGGTTGTAGTCCAGTCAACAGGTTTTGGACGGTTGCTGTCAATGGCAATAATACCCGCAAGAAGCAGCACCAAAAAGGCGATGTATATTTTTAGCGTTCTATTCATTACCGATCGATTTTATGGTTTTCTCGAATGCCGTTTTCGCTTTTGCAAAAGTGCCTTCGTCCAGATCAAATTCTCCATACCAAATGTAGTTGTACAAGTACGATAAATAGGCAAATTCGTCTTTTTGAGACTGATTTTTTAATTCATAAAGATAATCGGAATTGGTTTTTTCGATATCCCAGACAATCCAGTTTTTTTCGGCCATACTTTTGAGTAACCAAAGGTAATAGTACCGAATACTCAATCGCATTTCTCCGGTTTCCAAAGTGCCCTGGATTAGTTTTTCGAAATCAATACGATGGAGATTTTTCTCGATTTCGCTGTGGTCAATTCTTTTTTTATCAGAATTTCTGCCGAAAATCCATTGTCCTTCTTTATTCAGCAAGGCATTTGTAATCAGGTAAACGACAAAAATAAGAATCAGAACCGCAAGTATTTTCAATAAAGCACCAACAAAACCCAGCGCAGTTGCATTACTGCTAAAATGGAATAAATTTTTAAAAAACGCCGCTAACCATTCTTTGAAACGATCCCAGGCATTTTTTTCGGGTGTTTTAAATTCATATTTGAAAGCGTCATCTGTGTATTTTTTCTTGAAATTTTTAGCAAAAGTTCGGATTTCCATCCTGCTGGAATCCAGTTGAATATGGTCTTGGGTGAAGGGTGCTTTTTCTTTTTTGGCTACAGCCAAAGTATCCATTGCTCCAACATTGGAACAAAATAAAAAGAACAATATAAGAAGCAGTCTATTCACTTTTGGTACCGATTAAATCAATTTGACTTTTGGGAGTGTTGTTTTCATTTTCTTCTCTCAAACTGTAATAGATAATTCCTTGATTGATGAGGATAAAATTGTTGAAAAAATAACTCAGTACAATGGATAGCGCCATGACTACAGTCATTAAAACTCCCATTGTCGACAAATATTCGGTTTGAGAAGCCGTTGTTGTGGATGGATTTCCATTGGTATAAACCAAAAATATTCCTATGAAATATGGAACTAAAGTTATAATTCCTTGTATTATTTGAACCAAAGCCGCCATTATAAAAGTTGTTCCTATAATAGTCCAAAACTGTTGTTTAACCAACCCAAAACCATTTTTAAGGGATTCGAAAAAGCCAGTTTTTTGGATTAAATAATCATGAAAACTTAACATAATCCAGGCTAAAAAAGCCGGGCCAACTATAAAAAATAAAGGAATACCAATAAGGATAAAAACCATCAAAATCAGCAGTACAAATACAACCATCATTAAGGGTAAGATGATGAAAACGAGTCCCAGAAAAAATTTCAATAACCGACTAAAATTTTCTTTCAGGCTCATAATCAGGTCGGCTGTGGTAAAATCGCTTCCGTTATTTTTTTCGATTAGTTGAATGTAAAGAACAGGAAAAGCAAAATTCAATAGCGATAAAATCACTGCGAGAATGACAAACAGGAGTAAGGAACCAATAAATAATACGGCATTATTAGAGAAATAATTTTCGAGATAATTTGAATTCGGATTGCCTATGGCAGAGAAAACAACTTCCCAATATACTTTGAAAATGAAATAGACCAAAACCATTAAAATCAATAAAAAACCACCATTAATGATGAAGTAATTCTTGAAATAATGTTTTCCAAAAGTTTTGAAAAAAGTAATCGTATCGGAGATGTATTCGCTAAATCCCCGTTTTTTGAATAGTATAAACATTAGGCAGGAAGTGTTTTTTTGTGAACAATAAATGGATAAATCAAATAGTAAAAGGAAATCAGGGCAAGTGTCAATAAGATGATAAAACTGCTGAACCAGTTTTCCATTTCTATAGAGTATCGGGTGATAAATCCTTCGAGAAAACCCGCTGCAATTGTAAACGGAATAGTGCTCAAAAAGATTTTGAAACTGTTCTTGAATCCAATTTTAAAGGAATTTATTCTCGAATAGGTTTTGGGAAAAAGAATTGAAGCGCCAAGAATAAATCCGGCAGTTGATTCTATAACTATAGCAAAAATTTCCATAGAACCATGAATCCAAATGCCACGAACACTTTTCCAGAAAACTCCTTGTTGGTAGAAAAAATATTGAAAAGAACCCAGCATTAACGAGTTTTGCAAGAAGATGTAAAAAGTGCCAATCCCGCCAAAAATGCCATATAAATAGCATCGTGCGCCCACATATAAATTGTTTAAAGTAATACCGATAAAGCTACCCCAATTGCTGCCTGATTTGTAAACCGCCACCGGATTTCCTTTTTTGATGTTTTCTAAAGTCATATTGACATAACTATCGCCCAGAATTAACCGCACAAAATTTTCATCGTATCTAGCCGAAACTACTCCCATGGCAACAGTGGCAAAAAACAAAACAAACGCGTAGATTAAATACCGTTTGTAATCATAGACCAGCAATGGCACTTCGGTAGTGAAGAAATAAAGGATTCTGTTTTTTTCGGTTCTTTTGGTTTTGTATATTTTTTGGTAAATCTGTGAGGCTAAATAATTTAGATAGATAACCGTTTTGCTTTTAGGATAATAGGTTTGGGCATAGGACAAGTCATTCACTAATTGAATGTACAAATGAGCCATTTCATCAGGATTTTTTTTAGCTTTACCAAAAATAGCCTGTTCAAATTCAAGCCATTTTTCTTTATTTTGTTTTATAAACGCAATCTCTCTCATTAATGGCTAATGTATAAAATATGTCAGAATTATCTATTCATACAACCCAAAATGTCAATATAAATTTTACAGCCGCTTCGGTAGGGGAACGTATTGTGGCTTATTTAATTGATTGGGTAATCAAAATCGCATATTGTTTAGTGGTTTACGGTGTTTTTTTCTATTGGTTAGGTATGAACAAAAGTTTCGACACGATGGACCAATGGTCAGTAATGGCGACAATTCTGGTGTTTTATTTCCCGGTTATGATTTATTCGATTACGTTAGAAAGTATTTTTGAAGGACAAACCATTGGAAAAAAGCTGCGCAAAATAAAAGTTGTAAAAATAGATGGATATCAAGCCAGTTTTGGTGATTATCTGATACGTTGGTTTTTTAGAATAATTGATATCAGTATCCTAAATGGTATTGTAGCTTTGGTTGCCATAATTTCAAGTGCCAAAAACCAACGCTTAGGTGATATGACAGCAGGAACCGCTGTGATTACTTTAAAAAATTCGATTACGATAAACAACACAATTTTGGAGGAAATTGGCGATGAATACGTGCCCGTTTATCCGTTGGTCATCAAATTATCCGATAACGATATGCGAATTATCAAAGATACTTTTGTACTGGCTAAAGCCAAAGGAGATTCAGAAACCCTCTTGAAATTACGTCGAAAAATTGAATCGGTTACAGGAATACAAAATCAATCCGGAAATGACTCTGATTTTGTCAATACAATTCTAAAAGATTATAATTTTTATACGCAGAATATGTAAAAGTTAGATTTCAAAAAATAATGATAGTCCATTTTGCGAGTATTGTTTTTGCGAGATTAAAATAAAAAATAACTTCTCTTGCGGTAAAAAAATCAATTACATTCTTTATTACAATACTGAAAAAAGAAAAATATGTTTCATCTATTAGATATTATCGGAACGATGGCTTTTGCGATGTCGGGAGCATTAACGGCCATGCATAAAAAGCTCGATGCTTTTGGCATATTTATCATTGCATTTGTCACTGCAGTGGGAGGCGGAACTTTACGCGATATTATGATTGGGCGCACACCTGTGGGATGGATGCTGGATTTGAAATATGTATATGTCATTATTATCGGATTTATATTAGCGATTGTTTTCCGCAAAAAGTTTGATCGTCTTCGTACTTCTTTGTTTTTATTTGACACTATTGGTTTAGGTGTTTTCACTTTGATAGGGTTAGAAAAAGGTATAAATATTGGTTTACATCCTGTTATTTGTATCGCTTTGGGAACAATGACAGCCTGTTTTGGCGGTGTTATCCGAGACATATTGTGTACCGAAATCCCGGTTATTTTCAGAAAAGAGATTTATGCCACGGTTTGTATTTTTGGCGGAATTGTTTTTTTCTTTTTAAAGGAAATGAATTTAGAAAACGACATTTTATACTTAATTACTTCATTGGTTATTATTTCGGGTCGCTTGATGGCGGTGAAGTTCAAATGGTATTTGCCAACTTTAGAACATAAATAAAAAATGCTTACTTTCACGAAGTCTAAATTTTTATAGTGAAAAATCTCTCGGTCAAACAATACCACAAAAGCAATTATAAGCAATGGAATGCCTTTATTGGTCGAGCCAAAAATGCTACGTTCTTGTTTCATCGGGATTTTATGGAGTACCATAAAGAGCGATTTGAGGATTATTCTTTGATGGTTTTTGAAAATGAAAAATTAGTTGCCATTTTACCGGCAAATAGAGCAGAAGATACTATTTTTTCGCATCAGGGTTTGACGTATGGCGGACTTGTTTATAAAGAGCAGACTAAATTGAGTGATGTTTTGGCTGTATTTCAATCGGTTTTGTTTTTTTTGAAAAGGAATGCGATAGAAAAGCTGCATCTAAAAACAATTCCATTTATTTATCATACCAAACCGGCGCAGGAAATGGAATACGCTTTGTTTTTGGCGGAAGCCCAATTAGTGCGAAGAGACAGTTTGTCGGTTATCGATTTGTCAAAGGAAAATCCTATTTCTAAAATCCGAAAAAGAGGCATTCAAAAAGGAATTAATAATGGTTTAATCATTAAAGAAGAGACTGATTTTGAACCGTTTTGGAATGAAATATTAATTCCGAATTTAGACTTGAAACACAACGCAAAACCCGTTCATTCTTTGATAGAAATCACAAAATTAAAAACTCTTTTTCCAGAAAATATCAGACAATTTAATGTGTATTTTAACGATAAAATTGTAGCGGGGACTACCATTTTCGAAAGTGAAAATGTAGCACATTGCCAATACATTTCTAAATTTGAAGGAGCAGAAAATCTGGGAAGTTTAGATTTTCTGTATTCTTTTTTGATCAAAGAAATTTTCGCTAAGAAACCCTTTTTTGACTTTGGAATTTCAAATGAAGCCCAAGGCAAAAAATTGAATGAAGGATTGTCCTATTGGAAAGAAAGTTTTGGCGCCAGTACTGTAGTTCATGATTTTTATGAAGTAAAAACGATTAATTATAAGGCATTTGAGACTGTTTTGATATGATAAAATTCCTTGATATAAAGAAAATAAATGAACCGTATGAAGCTGCTTTTCAACAACAATTGAAAGTAGTTTTAGGCAATGGCTGGTATATTCTGGGAAGTGAAGTCCAAAAATTTGAAGCTGATTTTGCCACTTATTGCGGCACTAAATATTGCATCGGAACTGGAAATGGGCTGGATGCTATAACTTTGATTTTTAAAGGATATATCGAACTCGGAAAACTGCAAAAAGGCGATGAAGTGATTGTTCCTGCCAATACTTATATTGCCAGTATTCTCGCTATTTTACAAGCAGATTTAGTGCCGGTTTTGGTCGAGCCAAAGTTGGAAACGTACAACATCAACCCCGATTTAATTCCAGAAAAAATAACACCAAAAACCAGTGCGATTCTGGCCGTTCATCTCTACGGACAATTGGCAGAAATGGAGGCAATAAGAACTCTTGCAAATCAAAACAATCTTTTGGTGATTGAAGATGCGGCGCAGGCTCATGGCGCTGTTTCCGGGGATGATTTACAGAGCGGAAAAGCCGGAAATCTATCGGATGCTGCGGCTTTTAGTTTTTATCCCGGGAAAAATCTTGGGGCGCTGGGAGATGGGGGCGCAGTAACTACAAATGATGCTGAATTAGCCAAAATCATTCAATCCATGCGCAATTACGGTTCGGAAACCAAATATTTTAGTGATTATATCGGTGTGAATTCTAGATTAGATGAGTTGCAAGCAGCTTTTTTGAATGTAAAATTACCCTATTTAGATATCGAAAATGAAAAGCGAAGAGCCATTGCCAAGCGTTATATATCCGAAATACATAATGACAAAATTACTTTGCCCAATTGGGATTTTTCTGCTAATCATGTTTTTCATGTTTTTGTGATTCGAACTCAAAACAGGACTCATTTACAGGATTATTTGCAAGAAAATAACATTCAAACGGTGCTGCATTATCCGGTTCCGCCACATCAGCAAAAAGCCTTTTCACATTGGAATCATTTGTCTTATCCAATTACCGAAAAAATACATAATGAAGTCTTGAGTTTACCTATAAGTCCGGTATTGACAACGGATGAGGTTCGTTTTATTATTGAAATTTTAAATCAATATTAATTTGAATTTCCTAAAAAAAATAATGCAAACCCACTTGTTCAAAATTACGTCTCTCAATAGTTTGAGTGTCGTTTTAAAGCTGGGTATAGGATTAATTACGTCCAAAGTCATTGCCATTTTTATAGGCCCAAGTGGCTTGGCATTGGTTGGGAATTTCAGAAATTTTGTAGGTTCTTTTGAAACAATAGCCACTTTAGGTTTTCAAAACGGAATTGTGAAATATATTGCTGAAGTCAAAGAAAAAGAAACTGAATTAAAAAAATATGTTTCTACTGTTTTTATTTCCGTTTCAATAATTTCAATAGTGTTGAGCTGCTTTTTGTTTTTCTTGTCCGATTATTGGAATGAAGTTATTTTTGGAGCCTCATATGCTTATAATTTTGTTTTTAAAGCTTTTGCTTTTGCTTTGCCATGGTATTCGGTTTCCATTATTTTAGTTTCCATTTTAAATGGATTAGGACGCTTTAAAAATGTAATCTACATCACGATAATTGGGAATTGTATAGGTCTTTTGGTCTCGGTTTTGTTTATATATCAGTATCAGACAATAGGAGCGTTGCTGGCAATTATTTGCACTCCGGCATTGTTGTTTTTGGTCTCTTTTTATTACATCAATACTGCGTTTCCAATACTGCATTTTATCCGATTTCACTTTTTTGATTTTTCGATTATAAAGAACTTATCCCATTATTTTTTGATGGCATTAGTTTCCGGGATTGCCGGGTCGCTTGTTTTTCTTTCTATCCGAAAAAATCTAATTGCCGGTATTGGTATTCAGGAAGCAGGATATTGGGAGGCCATAACCCGAATATCATCGTATTATTTGCTGTTTATATCTTCTATTTTGACCCTTTATTTTTTGCCCAAACTCGCTGTTGCAAATACGAATCAAGACACCAAAAAAGTGTTTTGGAGTTATTACAAAACCATTTTTCCTTTTGTTGTCATTGGTTTATTGATCGTGTATTGTTCTCGTTTTCTAATTGTTAAAATCCTTTTTACACCTGCATTTCTTCCGGTTACGACTTTATTTTTTTGGCAGTTAGTAGGGGATTTGTTAAAAATGGCTTCTTGGATTTTAGGCTATCAATTTTTTGCCAAAAAGCTGACGACAGCTTTTATTATCACCGAGTTGTTTTCACTTTCAATAACTTATTTTTCGAGTATTTTTTTAATTAAAACCATAGGAATACAAGGTGTAGTTATGGCACATGCACTGACTTATTTTGTTTATTTACTGGTTTTGAGTATTTATTTCAGGAAGAGTTTATTTTAAATTTTGACTCAATACACTTTAGTTTTATTCTTTTTTAGGCCATACTTTTCGACAAGTAGCACAATGGCAATTCCGATACAATAGGTGAGTAAATCAATCCAGGAGAAAGAAGTTCCTAAAACGGTTCGGACTATTTTGGATTGTTCTAAATGCAGCATTTGTACAACATTCAAAAATTGAAGAAATTCTACACCAAAAGCAATTACCAATACCAGTATTGCAACAGTCAGGACAGGCAATTTGATAAAGGATTTAAAAAAGCAATACATGAGCATTACAACCAAAACATCACCAAGATAAGGTCTGACAAACTGATCTTTGACAAACAGTGCAATCAAAACTTCAATGCAAAAAATAAGTACGGCAAAGCCAAAGTAGTTTTTGTTAAATGTTAGCATGCTGTTGGTTAAGGTTGTGTTTGATATCCTAAAAATAAGTGTGATGATATCCTGCTTAATAATGTCAAATATAGGATAAAATTATTTTCAAAGTTTAAATCCCGCAAGTTCCCGCATTCACTTGAAAATGAGTGCTCTTTTGCTAATACAAATATGGTTAGTACACAAATTTTCTCTTCATGATTTATATCATGTTATAAAGTGGATTGATGCTCTAATTTCGCGCTATAATTAATAATGAAACCTTTATAGAAATGGCTGTCATTTTTTTAATTCATATGCCCCTGTCTTTCTTTAGCTATACAATTTAAAAAATGTTTTCATTGCTATTAATCGTTTTAATCAAACACTAATAGTATGTTTTATGTAATCAAGAAGAGCCTGCTTATTCCTATGGCACTCTTTACTTCTCTTTGCTACAGCCAGAGTGCGGTTGTAGATTCCCTAAAAAAAGCAGAGAATCCAATTCCCCTCGTCCCTCAAAAAGAAGCACCTAGACAAGAAGACAAGAAAGTCGATTTTCTGAACAAAAAAGTATCCTACGCCATGTTATTGGTTGGAGATTATGCGAACACCCTGTCTTCAAATGTGGACATCAACGGGAATCATACAACTGACGCAAGTGGTTCCAGCAATGGTTTTTATTTAAGATATGCCCGTTTACAAGCTAAATTTGATATTAGTAAAATGACTGCGCAAATTCTGGTGAATCTGGCTGATTTTAAAAATAATCCTCAAACCCGTGTTTTAGAATTGGCTAATTTAAAATACAAATTCAATTCTTATTTTACCGTTCAAGTGGGACAATTTCGCCCATATTTTGGTTTAGAAGATTTGTATCCAGCCGATATTCTGAAATCATTTAACTGGTCTAATCAATACACACTTTTTGGAAATAACGGTTGGCAAAGTTTTCAGATAGGAGCGGCGGTTTTTGGTTCGTTATCCGATAAAAAAATACCATTAAAATACTATTACAGTTTTGTAAACGGAAACGGAAAAAACCAACTGGGTGATAATAATAACGCCAAAAATCACATGTTTAGACTGGAATACAAACTTACTAAACATTTGAATTTAGGTACCAATGCCGGGTTTTCCCGTTTTGATGGGCAGTCCTCTTCGGCCTATGGTGCAGACATACAATTTGAAAAAAAATTAAGTCCTAATTGGTATTTCGCCATAGATACAGAATACAAACGCGGTTCAAATTTGACGGCTTATTCGGCTTCAAAATTGATTAGCAAGGATCTTAACAATTACGAAATGCAAGGGGTTTATGTAATTCCAATGATTAGAAAAATAATTGATACCCAAAAAAGAACCGGTTTAGAGTTTTCTTTCCGTTACGAATACCTTGAAAATTTAGTTAAAGATGGAAATCCGCTAAGAATGTATACACCAATGGCCAGTTATATTTTGGGCGAAGACTATGCCGGAAAACTTTCTTTAGTGGGGCTGTTCGTTGATTACAATACCAATGTTGCTAATAGTACTCAATACGATTACAACCAAATCCTGCTGCAATATCAAATCCGATTTTAAAAATGAAAACAATGAATATTAATTTCAAAAAAGTCCTCTACATCTCCCTTATGGTGATGGGACTCCGGCTTCTTATGCGTATTTCTTCTTTTGTTTTTATCCAAGTGATTTGGCAGCGATTAATTTTGACCGCTCCGGAACTACAAAAGCCGGTTCCTGGATTTTGAACCATAGTTTTATGATTCCGGGACTTATAGCCGTTTGGACGGCCATTATAGTAGGTTTTGGATTGGTGAATTTCTTATAAAAAGAACGGAATCCTAATCCGGGTAAAAAAAAAATCTTCAAGATAACTTTTAATTGTGTTTGCAATTCAAGACGTTATTTTGAAGATTTTTTTATTTTTTATCCAAAGGAAAAGTACAAATCGCTATTTGTAAAACTCTCCAATGTGCCACAAAATCCCTGAAGGATCATGAATGAAACATTCTTTTCCCCAGTCCATTTCTCGAACGGGAACTAATTTTATAGTTTCATATTTATCGGATAATCCCAGAGCAATCAGTTCCTCCCAATACCGATTAACGTCTTCGACTTCTAAAAAAAGCATTGTATTATCAATCCAGTCTTTGACATAAGCGTCTTGCAAATAAAACCCAATGGCATCGGTTTTAAAATAAGAAAAATTAGGTCCTAAAATCACTTCTTCAAAACCTAAGTCATGGTAGAAATTTCGGGAAATAGTAAAGTTTTTAGATCCAATAAACGGACGGATTGATTTGGTTTTATGTTCCATAAAAGAAGCTGTATTTTTAATAATTGTGGTTTTGATTTCGTTTATTTCAGAAGCTAACGAAGCCATTTTGTTAGTTGATTTTTTTATTTTTTAGCGCATCAAATTTTATATAATCATATTCTGGGGAGCATTTTAAGAGCTGGTCTAAAACAGATATGTGTCCCGCACCAAATAAGACTAAAATTCTATCTTTTGGTGAAGTGGTCAACCGTTGAATGTTTCTGAAGATTCTCAAATTTCGATCATACCAATAGGTCGCTAATGCGTCTGCTCCGTTGTATTTTCCGTTTTTGAAATCCCCTAATAAATAGTATCCGTAATCCCTTAAAAATCGCTTTTGTGAATTAAAGTACTTAAAATAGTCAAACAGTGCAATTTTAGTGTTCATCTCTGTTTCGTACTCCACCCATTTTTTATAATTAGGATTGGCTTTGAAGGTGTAATCTTTAAATATTTCGTCAATGTAGGGCCTGATAACGAGAGAATCTTTCGTTTCTGTTAAGTCATCCGCAATGGTACTTGCATCAACAGCATAAAGAGTGTCTAGTTTAAATCGGTCTAATAGTCTAAAGGCAATTTGCTGTATTTCGTCTCTCCCTAATTCTTTTTCTCCTTTTTTATATTTTCGGTACTTATCCATTGCCTTCCATCTTTCAGGCGCTTCGATACAAATTTTTGTAGGTTTAAACAAAGCAACATAATCCAATAGCTTTTGTAGCTCTTTTTGCTTTTGTTCGGACAAAATATCAATCTGTTTTGATTTATCAACTTTATTGGCGTCAAGGTTAGGATACTCAAAATGAAAAGTGCCCAAAAGAAATATTTTGGGTAAACTGTCTATTCCTTTTGGAATCAAAAATTCATCTGGATCTTTAATGGTTTGGGCATTGGTAATAGTAGAAGTTAGTAACAAACTGATTAAAAAAAGATAGTAGTTGTAATTTCTCATATTTCATTTATTTGGGGGTTACATTAGTGAAATCTGACCAAAATAAGTCCATTTAAAACCGCTAAACGAACTCTGTTTTAATATTTAGAAAGTAAATATATATGATTTAAACTACATTTAAAATTCTTTCAGGAAAATATCTTTCGCTTGGTTTTAAAGGAAAAGGATTAGTACGGGACATTAAAATTCTTATGAAAATCTAAAAAATAGGAGTTCTTTCTGAATTTTGGCTTCAATGACAATATACTTTAATAATAAGATAGGATCCAGGGTTCTGATGGCAATTTCCATTTCAAAATGAACCATTTTCAATATTGCTTTATTTTCGGCTTTGGTGGTGATTAATTGTAATGTCTTGGTCACAATCTGGTACGTGGACCGATTGTATTTTCGGGTTTTTGAGTTGAATCTTTTAAAACGTTGTGCGCTTAAGGAGTTTCGCAATTCCCGCTTTTTCATCAGGACTTCATCTATAAAATCAAATGTAAACTCGCGGGAGGCTCTAATCCAAAAATCAAAATCTTCATAACACAAATTTTCATCATACCCGTTTAATGCCTCATGAACGGTTCTTTTGACCATGGCCGATACGGAGCAAACATTGTTTTGCAAACTCAATAACCCCAAATAAATATCTCCGGTGGGTTGCGCTTTTATTCTTTTGTTGTTTTGGTCCACCTCAAAAAAATATTTAAAATGTGTATCGTCTTCAAAAATCAATTCTACGTTTCCGTAAACAATACCTAAATTGTCATAAATACTGGTTCTAAAGGCTTCGAGTTGCAATTCGACTGCATTTGTATTTAGGATATCATCGGCGGCCAAATCGATAATATAATCTCCTTTTGATACAGCAAAAGCAGCATTAAACGATTTGGTGTTGCCTTTATTAGTGGTATTTTCGATAAACACAATTTCAGGATGCTGGCGCAACCACTCTTTAATGGCAGTACTTGAGCCATCATTACTGCAATCATCAACAATAATCAGCTCAATATTGGGATAGGTTTGATCAATGACGGATTGCAAGGCTAGTGGTACAAATTTTTCGTGGTTGTAACACAGACAAATGATTGAAACTAATGGATTGTAATTCATTTATGCAGAGAAGTGTTTATATTTGAAGCTAAAATAGTAAATTAATTAAATGACTGAAACAAAAAGAACGCGTAAGATAGCTTTAGTGGGTGACTGCTTGGCGGGCGGCGGTGCCGAAAAGGTGCAGGCTGTTTTATCTGTTTTTTTTGAAAGCAAAGGGTTTTCGGTTCATAATATTATTTTTATCGATGACATTACTTATCCGTATTCCGGCGTATTGTTGAACTTGGGCAAATTAAAAGCGAATTCGATTTATGATAAGTTGAAAAGGCTGTATGTACTGAGAAACTATTTCAGAAAACATAAATTTGATTGTATTATTGATTTCAGATACCGGGTAAATACACAAAACGAATTATTGATTGCCCACGGTGTGTATGACAGACCAGCAATTTATACGATTCATAGCGGTATTACTGATTTTTATATTCCAAAAAACAAAGCAATTGCAACGCTTATTTATGGCAGACATCAATTGGTTACCGTTAGTAAAGCCATCGAAAAGCGACTGAAACAGCAACTTTCGATACCGATTAGCACGATTTATAATCCGTTTGAAATAGAGAAAATAAAAGCATTAAGCGAGCAGTTTATCCCCGAAGAAGCTCCATTTATTGTTGCAGTAGGCAGGATGAATGACAGAGTGAAACAGTTTGATAAATTAATTTTGGCTTACGGTAATTCCGTTTTACCACAACAAAATATTAAATTAGTAATCATTGGTTCCGGTCAATATTTAGCGGAATTAAAGGAACTGGTTGTCCAAAAAAAATTGGAGAATGAGGTTATTTTCAAAGGCTATCAGAACAATCCGCACGGGTATCAAAAAAAGGCCCTTTTTAGTGTAGTTTCAAGTATACAGGAAGGGTTTTCTAATGTAATTGTCGAAAGTATGATTGTGGGAACTCCAGTAGTTTCTTTTGATTGTTTTGCAGGACCTAACGAAATAATAACTGATAGATACAACGGCTTATTGGTGGAAGACCAAAATAATATTAAATTGACACAAGCAATGAATACTATGGTAAATGATAGTGAGTTATATCAGTATTGCAAACGAAATACAACAGCCAGTGTGGCTCATTTCGCTGTTGAGGCCATAGGGAATCAATGGCTAAATTTTTTAAAACTAAAGGATGAGAACTAATCTTAACGATATACAATTACTGCACATTCCGGTTATCGAAGACACTAGAGGCAATTTGGGAGTGATTCAAAAAGGGTTTTTACCATTTGATTTCAAACGGGTGTATTATCTTTTTGATGTGCCCAGCAATGCTTTTCGTGGTGGGCATTCCCACATTCATCAACACGAAATTATTATTGCTTTGAGCGGGAGTTTTGAGGTGGTACTTCAAAACGGTACCGATAAAAAAGCATTTTTACTCAATAAACCCAATTTAGGATTGCACGTGCCTACAGGGATTTGGCGTGAATTACAAAACTTTTCTTCGGGTTCTGTTTGTCTTGTGTTAGCATCAGATGTGTTTGATGAAGCCGATTATATTCGGGATTACGACGCTTTTTTAGAATCGGTAAAATGAAAATTTTATACATAACCCCAACACTTTCAGGCGAAGGTGGCTTAGTCAGAGTACTTGCGTTAAAAGCAAATTATCTCTCGGCTATCAAGGGCTATGAAGTTCATATACTGACTCAAAACACGGATAACGCTCCTTTATTTTACGATTTTGATTTTAAAATTATACGGCATGATATGATTTTAAAAGGGAATCGAATTCAGTTTTTAAGGGACTACAGGAACGCAATCAATCGTATAATACAGCAAATAAATCCTGATATTATTATGGTCTGTGATGGCCTGAAAGGTTTTTTTGTTCCTTGGATAATCAATACGGATATTCCCATTGTTTTTGAAACGCATGGTTCTATTTTTAATCTGGAAAAACCAGGTAGTAATCCTATTGTTACAAAGTTTAGGTTTCAATTGCTGAATTATTTAAAACGAAAAGCAGCCGGAAAATTTGACCGTTTCATAGTACTGTCGGAAGATGCTAAAAAAGAGTGGAATCTAAAAAACAGTCAAATTATCCCTAATCCCAATTGGTTTGAAGCGCATAAAAGAGCTAGTTTAAAAAACAAAAAAGCAATTGCCGTTTGCCGTCACAGTTACGAAAAAGGAGTTGACCGCTTGTTGCTAATCTGGCAAAAAGTAATTCAGATTTATCCGGACTGGGAACTCGATATTTATGGCAGCAGTGAGGGGAACAAGACGTTTCATAAGTTGGCTGCTGATTTAGGAATTACTAATGAAGTCCATTTTCTGGAACCTGTTCGGAACATTCAAGAGCAATATATTGACGCTTCTCTTTTCTTGATGTGTTCCAGAACCGAGGGCTTTCCTATGGCATTGATAGAAGCCATGGATTGTGGTTTGCCTTGTGTAGCTTATGATTGTCCATGCGGTCCTAGAGCTATCATCACCAATAAGGAGAATGGATTTTTGGTCAAGGATAATGACAGTGATGAGTTTTTGAAAACAGTTATCCAGCTCATAGCCGATAAAGAATTAGCCGTTAACATAGGGAATAATGCTGCTGCAGCTGTCAAAAAATACAATAGAAATGAAATTATGGAAACTTGGGAGACTCTTTTTATTACCCTAACCGCCAATACAAACAGTTAAGACTGCTCTATGCAAAAAAATACAACCTATATATCCGTTGGCGATTTTTTGGACGTGTATCATAAAATCCGTGAAAAAGGACTTCGTTATTTGATGTCTAAAGTCAAGCTGTTGCCTACAGCCAGAATCGAGTCAAAATGGGATTCGTATGCTTCAACCTCTGATTTTTGGTTGATTCCCGCTATTCAACATTCCTGGAATAAAATGATTTCGGGACATCCTGAAATGGAATATGAAGAATATGTAGCCCAAAAATACCTTTCCAATAAACGCAATTTAAAATTACTTTCTATAGGATGCGGGGAAGGTTCTCATGATAGAAATTTTGCAAAACAAGGTTGTTTTTCTCTAATAGACGGTATAGATATTTCTCCGGAAAGCATCAAAAATGCGGTGCAATCCGCCAAAGAAAATAATGTGGATATTAATTATTTTCAAGGTGATTTCAAAAAAATGAAGCTGAATAGCAATTCGTATGATGTAATTTTATTTTCGTCGAGCCTGCATCATTTTAAGGATGTTGAAGCTACCTTACAACATGATGTAAAACCCTTGTTGAAACCAGACGGAATTCTAGTCATCTATGAGTTTACGGGACCTAACCGGTTGCAATGGACCAAAGAACAATTAGACAAAGCCAATGAGTTGTTACGTAATTTGCCACTAAAATTTAAAATGTTATCCGATAAATCATCGGTAAAAAAGAAAGTTTACAGACCGGGATTGCTGAGAATGTTACTCGTTGATCCTTCTGAAGCGATAGATTCTGAATCGATTGTTCCCAGTTTAAATAAACATTTTAAAGTGCTTGAACAAACCGATTTGGGCTGGAATATTTTGCACATACTTTTAAAAGGAATTGCCCAAAATTTTCTCAATGAAGAGCCGGAAACCAAAAAAATAATTGACTTTTTGATAGCAGAAGAAGCTGATTTTGTAAAAAAACAATTGAAATCAGATGCTATTTTTGGAGTTTATCAAAATAAGAACTTGCTTTAATTTTGCAAAAATAACCCAATTTGTAAACGTCAAATACTAAAAGGGAAGGTTGTCCGGAAACTAAATTTGAAGTAATCGTCGCCTCCGTTTTTTCAAAAAACCAAGCGACAATCCGAACCAATCGCAGTTTTTTTAATGCAGAATAAGCCGAGATTAGTTTACTGTCAGTCGTTTCAATGCTTTTGGAATTATGTAGAAAAGCTAAGTTTTCTAAAGCTGTTTTGGTTTTCTCTAAAAACTGTTTCGAGCTTTCTAATCCAAGATGATAAGTCGCATTATCGATATGTTTTACTACAACTCCCTTTTTTTTCAAATCAGACAAAAATACCAAATCTTCATACCCATATTGGGTAATTGATTCCTCAAATGGATTTGAAATAAACACATTTTTTTTGATTAATAGATTTGATGTTAAGGCGTTTCCGTTAGGATTGGCATTTCGTTTTTCAACCGAAAGCGATTCTCTTGCAGTACCATAAACCCAGCGCAAAACGTTCTTTTCAGTAGGTCTTTCGGGCTGGTACACAATTCCGCCAAAAGCCACAGTTCCTGATTGATTTTGAATGAATTGGAGGTAGTTTTTTATAAAATCAGCATCTCTGGGAAACGTATCACAATCCAGAATTAACAGCCAGTCGTAAGTTGCTTTTTTGGCAAGTGCATTGCAATTTCTGCCCCTTCCTAAATTAAATACATTCGATGAAAAAGTGCCGTTTTCTAATGTATTAATAGTTTGATTTTCAGTAATACATGTTGTCGAAGCATCGTCTTGACACAGGATTTCAAAGGGAATCTGTAATGCAACACATTGCTGATGCAGCTCTGCTGCTAGCGGGAAAGCATGGTAATCATAAACCGGAATGAGGATGGATAGCATTATGCTGTTCTTTGAACTACTTCAAAGATTCGGGCATCTTCACATTTCAATGTTTTAGATGGGAATTTCATCAACAAGGCATAATCATGAGTTGCCATAAGAATTGTTTTTCCGTTTGCATTAATTTTTCTCAGGACTTCCAGTACTTCAGAACTCGTTTGTGGATCTAAGTTTCCTGTTGGTTCATCTGCAAGAATAAGTTCTGGGTCGTTCAACAAAGCTCTTGCAATGGCAACACGTTGTTGTTCACCGCCGGAAAGCTGATGTGGCATTTTATTAGCAAAATCTTTCATGCCTACTTTGTCTAATACTTCTTCTATTTTTCGAGACATTTCGTCATTGTCAGTCCAGCCTGTTGCTTTCAAAACGAATAGCATATTGTCTTTCACGCTTCGGTCCGGAAGCAATTTGAAATCTTGAAAAACAATCCCGATTTTTCGTCTCAAAAACGGAATATCATCTTCTTTTAATGTGGCCAAATCAAAATCAACTACATGACCTTCTCCTTCTGTAAGAGGCAAATCAGCATATAAAGTTTTCATCAAACTACTTTTTCCAGAGCCGGTTTTTCCAATGATGTAAATGAATTCACCATGATTTACGTCTAAATTTATGTGAGATAAAATAGTATTTCCTTCTTGAGAAATAGCAACGTTTTTTAAAGATAGTACGGTCTGTGACATAATTTGTATTTGTTTATGTGGTAAAAGTAATTATCAATTGTCAATTATCAATTATCACAGCAGAAAAAATTAGTTTTTTTTTCGAAAGGACGAAGCAATGTTTCCTTTTTTTATTTTTTGTTAAAACATTTGTTCATAATAAAAACCAAAAGCGTTTCGTTATAGACCATAGAAAATGATACATTTGACTATTAAACAAAAATCACAATGCATAAACTTCCCAGATTTTTATTTTTCCTTATTTTTATAGGAGTTGCTCCCATTTCAGCCCAAAAATCAACGATTTACACACACGATTTAAAGGATTTTAACACGGCGCTTACGTTATACAACGATAAGCAATACACCTCGGCTAAACTTATTTTCGAAAAGGTAAAAGCAACTGCAATTACTGAGGAAATTCAGTCGGATTGTGCTTATTATGCTGCAAATTGTGCCATTCGTACCAATCAGTCAAATGCTGATGAATTGATGGAGCGTTTTGTTGCGGATTATCCAACAAGTGTGAAACAAAACCAAGCTTATGTTGAAGTGGCCCATTTTTATTTCAATCAGGGAAATTATCCAAAAGCCCTTGAATGGTTTGATAAAGTAGACGAAAGCAATTTGAGCAGAAGCGAAAGCGAAATGTTTAATTTTCAAAAAGGCTACAGTTTTTTTAATTCCAAAAACAAAAAAGAAGCGACTGTTTATTTTAATAAAGTCGTAAATTCAGCCGAATATGGTTCGCAGGCCAAATATTACTTAGGTTTTATGGCGTATGAAGGCGATGATTATAAGGAAGCTACAAAATATTTTGATGCGGTTTCCGGAGAAGAAAAATACAAAGAAAAGCTTTCGTATTATCAGGCGGATATGAATTTTAAGTTGGGAAATTTCCAAAAAGCAATAGATTTAGGCGAGAAAGCAATGGCTAAATCAACTCTTTTAGAAAAATCGGAGCTTAATAAAATTATTGGCGAAAGCTATTTTAATTTAAAAAAATACGACAAAGCCATTCCGTATTTAGAAAACTACAAAGGGAAAAAAGGGAAGTGGAATAATACTGATTTTTACCAATTGGGATTCGCTTACTACGAACAAAAAGAATACGATAAAGCCATTTCACAATTCAATAAAATCATTGGCGGAAAAGATTTTGTCGCTCAAAACGGGTATTATCATTTAGGGCAGAGTTATTTGAATTTGAATAAAAAACAGGAAGCTTTGAATGCGTTCAAAAATGCTTCCGAAATGGATTTTGATGCTTCGTTAAAACAAGAAGCGAGCTTAAATTATGCTAAATTAAGTTACGAAATTGGGAATTCTTACCAAAGTGTTCCTGCTGTCTTAATGGATTTTATCAAAAAATATCCCAATAATGCCAACAATTCAGAACTGGAAAGACTCTTGATTGACTCCTATATTTCTTCAAAAAACTATAAAGAAGCCTTAGTTTTATTAGAAAAAAACAGCGCTCCGGAAAATAAAGCAGCGTACCAAAAAGTGCTTTTTTACAGCGGTTTAGAATTATACACAGACGGGGATTATGAACAAGCGTTGCGCCTGTTTACTAAAGCAACCACAGAGCAAAAAGATGCTGCAATTACTGCAAGAGCCACGTTTTGGAAAGGAGAAACCGAATATGTTTTGGATGATTTCAAAAATGCGTTATTGAGTTTCAAACAGTTCACGGCTTCATCCGGAGCGGCAGTAACACCGGAATTCAAAAATTATAATTATAATGTTGCCTACACTTATTTTAAATTAAAAGAGTACGATCAAGCGGGGAATTATTTTCAAAATCAGATTGAAAAAGGAACCGCCGATAAAGTGCGACTTCATGATTCGTATTTGCGTTTAGCAGACTGCCGATTTGTAACTTCAAAATATTGGCCGGCCATGGAAGCGTATGTGAAAGTAATCGAATTGAAAAGTGTAGATGCGGATTATGCATATTTTCAAAAAGCAATTTGCTATGGATTTGTGTCTAAAAATGAGAAGAAAATCGAAGAACTTAATTTGTTCTTACAACTGTATCCAAAATCGGAATACCGCGATGATGCTATGTTTGAATTAGGAAATACTTATGTTGCCGAAAACAAACAGGATTTAGCCATCAAAACATACGACAAATTGAATGCTGAATTCAAAAATGGTTCGTTTACCTCGAAAGCGGTTTTACGCCAAGGTTTGATTTATTACAATTCGGATAAAGATGAGCAAGCGTTGGTTAAATTCAAAAAAGTAGCGGCTGATTTTCCTAAATCTCCGGAGGCATTAGAAGCGGTTTCTACAGCGAGATTAATTTATGTAGACAACGGCAGAGTAGATGAATATGCAACTTGGGTTCGTACTTTGGATTTCGTGGCTGTAACGGATGTGGATTTAGATAATGACACTTATGAAGCCGCCGAAAAGCAATTTCAACAAAGCAATACCAAACAGGCGATTTCAGGATTTAGCAGTTATATTTCGGCGTTTCCAAAAGGAATTCATGCATTGAAAGCTAATTTTTATTTGGCTCAATCTTATTTTTCGGATGGTTCAGAAAGCAAATCGATTCCTAATTATGAATATGTAATTGCAGAACCCCGCAATGAATTTACGGAACAATCATTGGTGCGATTGGCCCAGATTTTCTTAAAAAACAAAGAGTGTGATAAAGCGATTTTGGTTTTATCCCGTTTAGAAAACGAAGCTGATTTTCCTCAAAACAAGACATTTGCACAATCGAATTTGATGAAATGTTATTATGAGAGTAAGGAATATCAAAATTCAGTTGTGTATGCTGAAAAAGTATTGGCAAATCCAAAAACAGACGATAATGTAAAAAGTGATGCGCAAATAATTATAGCAAGAGCAGCGGTACAAACGGGTGACGAAACGAAAGCAAGATTGGCTTACGCTAAATTACTTGGAATTGCAAAAGGAGAATTAGCTGCCGAAGCCTTGTATTATGATGCGTATTTCAAAAATAAAGATTCAAAATTTGAGTTATCTAATGATGCAGTGCAAAAGTTAGCGAAGAATTATTCGGGATATCGTTTTTTTGGAGCCAAAGGATTAGTACTTATGGCGAAAAACTATTACGGATTAAAAGACAGTTTTCAAGCGACTTATATTTTGGATAATGTGATTCAAAATTTCACTGATTTTCCAGATGTAGTAACAGAAGCACAATCTGAATTGAATGCGATTAAAGCAGAAGAATCCAAAACAAATTCATCGATTATCAAGTAAAGTATTCAGGGAATCGGATTAAGAAAACAAGAAGAATCGGCATGATATTTTTTAAATAATCGAAAGCCAAAAAAACAAAGAGAATGAATATATCTTTTTACATCGTTGATGTTTTTGCAGAGAAAAAATACGCAGGCAATCAATTGGCAGTTTTCCTGGAGGCTGATGCTTTAAGTGCCGTAGAGATGCAAAAAATTGCCCGTGAAATTAACTTTGCGGAAAGTACTTTTATCACGAAGCTTGAACCTGAAAATAACGCCGCGGAAATTAGAATTTTTACTCCGGAGTACGAAATGAAGTTTGCAGGACATCCAATTATAGGAACTTCTTGGGTTTTGATGAATAAAATATTTGAAAATCAACCCGAAAAAATTACGTTATCAGTTCCAATTGGTGAAATTCCAATTCATCAAGCGGACGATTTAGTTTGGTTACAGGCTGCTCAACCTCAGTTTTTTGATATCTTTTCAGCAGAAGGTATTTTATCCTTCAGCAATTTAAGCAGTACTGATTTTGATGTTGAATATCCCGTTCAGGAAGTGAGCACAGGAAGCGCATTTGTAATTGTTCCTCTCAAAAATAAAAAAGCATTAGAGAATTTGGTTTTGGATAAGGTTAAAATGGATGAATGGTTGCTGACTCATTGTAAAACAAATTTCAGAGCCTTGTATTTTTATTGTCTGGAAGAAAAAAATCTTATCAGCAGAATGTTGTATTTAGAAGACAATCAACTCAAAGAAGATGCAGCGACAGGAAGTGCTAGTACTTGTTTACAGGCTTTTCTTTTGAAATATTACGCTCCGGAAATTCAAATTATCAATCATCAGGGAGATTTTATAAACAGACCATCTCGAATTTATTTTGACGGAAAATTAACTGAAAATCATTTTGATATTAAGATTGGTGGGAAAACGCAATTCATTGCAAAAGGCGAATGGGAAGTTTAAATTCCGGGCTAAGAGTTATAAATAAAAAGTAAAAAAAGTAAAAGAGATAACTGGAAAAGAAAAAGATAAAGACAATTTGTAAAGTCTTATTTCTTCCTTCTTTTATCAAAAAAAATAATAAAAATGAAAATCAATTTCCCAAATAAAATAATTGTAAGTCTGTTACTTATTGCGTTTCAATTTTCGTTTGCACAAAAGAAAGAGCAAATAGGAACCGAAACGGTAAATGTGGTGAAGCCATACACGCCAACCATTTCGGATGCTTTCAAAGTTAAGGAAACACCTTCTTTGAACGATGAGGCAACGGCCAAAAAAGAAACGGTAAAGTATACGGTTTTTTCTTTTCCTGTGGCTTCGACTTTTACGCCATCCAAAGGAAAGGCGGAAGGTGTTGAAAAAGAAAAGCAACAACATTTATTCAAAAATTATGCAACATTTGCCGGTGGAAATTACGGGACTTTTAATGCTGAATTATTTGTTACCGAAGATTTGAATGCCAATGATTATGTAGCCGGAATGTTTCGCCATCTTTCATCACAAGGTGGAATAAAAAAAGTGGAATTAGATGATGCTTTTTTTGACACTTCGATTGATTTGACGTATGGTTCAAATTCGACTGATTTTTCTTGGAATTTTGATTTGGGATATCAAAATCAAATATACAATTGGTATGGTTTGCCAATGGGTTTTGGTGACGCATTAATTCCTTATGACAGAAATGCTTTGGTGTCAGGCATACAGCCGCAACAAACCTACAATACGATTACTTTAGGTGGAAAAATGGATTTTAATAACAGTTTTTTTAAGGAAGCCAGCTTAAAATTCAATCATTTTTCGGATGCTTATGGATCTTCGGAAAACAGGTTTTATGTGAAACCTTCTTTTCAAATTGAAATGATGGATAAATCCATAAAAACAAATGTAATTGTGGATTATTTGGGGGGAAGTTTCGAAAAAAACTATTGGAACACCAATACAAAAAAGATAGAATATGGTTTTACTAATTTTGGAATTGCCACAAGTTTTGAAATGCAGCAAGACGATTGGACGCTTCATTTTGGTGCCGGAATATTTTATAGTTTAGATACAAAAAATAGCAATAATAAGTTTTTCATTTATCCGCAAATTAATGCTTCATACAAAGTGGTGGGTGATTTGATGATTTTTTATGCCGGAGCCGAAGGGAATTTAGAACAAAATTCTTATATGGATTTTGTGAATGAAAACCCATTTGTTTCGCCAACATTAAGTATTTCGCCAACAGACAAACAATATGATATTTTTGCCGGTTTAAAAGGAAAATTAGCCAATAATGTTAGCTATAATATTCGGGGTTCTTATGTGAATGAAAGAAATAAAGCGTTGTATAAAAGCAATGATTATAATGAAGGTAGTACGAATGAAGATTATGCTTTTGGAAATTCACTGCAAGTCGTTTATGATGATATGAAAACAGTGCGTTTTTTTGGAGAGTTAAAAGCTGATTTCTCTGAAAATATTACTTTTGGAATCAATGGAACCTTTAGCAGTTTTACAAATGATGTACAAAAAGAAGCTTGGAATTTACCAACAATTAAACTGAATTCAAATCTTGATTTTGATATTACTAAAAAATGGTATGCAGGCGTAAATGTGTTTTATGTTGGGGAACGAAAAGATCAAAAATTAAACACCGATATTGTTTATCTGATAATTCCAAGTCCAGTTACATTGAAGGCGTATTTTGATTTGAATGCTCATGTTGGATTTAAATATAGCGATAGATTAACGGCCTTTTTGAGAGGTAATAATATTGCAAATCAAGCGTATGAAAAATGGTTGAATTATCCGGTGCAAGGCTTACAAGTAGTTGTAGGAGCGAATTATAAATTTGATTTCTAAAAAATAAATATCCGAAAAGACGCTGAATTTTAGGGTGAAGTGCTTAAAATCACTTTGCGATCTAGCGTCTTTACGGGAAGAAAAAATATGACTTTTAAACAAAAAATACATACCTACTACCTTCAATTAGTACAAGACCGAATCGATGTTTTCAGAGATATGATTGTGGCACTTACCGAAGATTCTAAGAATGATGCCAAAGGTTCAGCCGGTGATAAGCACGAAACGGCTTTGTCTATGATGCATATCGAACAGGAAAAACTCAATCGTAAATTGAGAGAAGTTTTGGATCAAAAAAATCTTTTAGACAAAATTGATTCTGCCACAATTGCCACAACTATAATTGTAGGCAGTTTGGTCAAAGCCAATGGAATTTATTTGTATTTAAGTGTAGCGCTTCCTAAAATTAGTGTCGAAGGAATCAATATTATTGCATTGTCACCACAATCTCCGTTGGGAAATAAATTAATGGGAAATGCAATTGGCTTTTCGTTCGAAATTAATGGAACGATGTATGTGATTGAAAGTATTGAATAAAATCCGTTTTGCTTTCAATAGTTGTATCCGAGTTCTATTCTACAGAACTAATTACTATTTCAACATAGTTTCTTAACAAAGAAATCAAATCTAACATAATGTTAAATTAACATCTTCTTTCACAAAAAACTATCGAAATCATTAAAATAAAACATCATTCCCTAATAAAACTTTCGTAATTTTGCCAGCCTAAAAGTTTGACTTTAAAACGAATTAAAATTATGAGCAAAACAATGACAGTCGACATCTTGTCGAGTATTAAAGGAGCACAGCCTTCAGAGTCCGTGAACAAATTATTTGATGTGATAAAAAATGCACTTCCATCAAATGATAATGCTGCAAATACTGTCAATTATAATTGTGTTTCTGTAAATAATTTAAGAGAAGATATTGTGATAGAGAGTTCGGCTATGGAGAGACAACTCATTTTGGAAAACTTCCCGAACAAAAAAAATGGTTTTTTAGTAGTTGCTAAAGTTATAGAAGGATAAAATGGATTCTCAAATAAAAAAAATACACCAACAATTGGTGTCAAAACAAATTACTTGCACTGCTTTGGTACAAGAAAAATTAGGCTTACTTAAGCAAAATACGTATAACTCTGTCAATTCTTTGTTAGATACTTTGGCGCTGGATTTGGCGGCTAAAGTCGATGCTAAAATTGCAAAAGGAGAAACTATTGGTTTGTTGGAAGGAATTCCTTTTGGAATTAAAGATGTGTATATGTTGCAAGGAACTTACACAACGGCAAGTTCTGAATTGTTAAGAAATTATAAATCGCCATACACGGCCACTGCTATTCAGAAATTATTGGATGCAGGTGCTATTCCGTTAGTAAAAGAAAATTGTGACAGTTTTGGTCACGGATCTTCCAGTGAAAACACCATTTTTGGAGCGGTAAAAAATGCTATTGACCCAGAATTAGTTGCTGGAGGTTCAAGCGGAGGTTCTGCAGTTAACGTTGCTAAAGAATATACCGTATTTTCTATTGGTGGAGATACAGGAGGTTCGATTCGTCAGCCTGCCGGTTACAATCATATTTATGGTTTTAAACCAACTTACGGAAGAATTTCTCGATTTGGATTGATGGCTTATGCATCTTCTACAGATTGTGTGGGTCCATTGGCGAAATCCATTGAAGATATCCGAATTGTGTTGAATGTAATGAGCGGGAAAGATCCAAAAGATCAAACTTCAGTCGCTTCAACAGAAATCTGTGAAGATGCGATTGCAACTTCTCCTGTGAAAAAGGTAGGTTATTTCAAGAACTTTATCGAAAGTGATGCTATTGATACACAGATAAAAGCTGATTTTTTAGCTAGTATCGAAAAAATAAAAGCCAAAGGAATTGAAGTAAAAGAGTTGGATTTTTTCAAATCTGATATTTTGGTTTCAACGTATTACACATTGGCAATGGCTGAAACGGCTTCGAATTTATCTCGTTTAGACGGAACTAATTACGGAAACCGAATTGAAGCGGAGAATTTAATTGAAACCTATGCGGTGACCCGTTCTGAAAACTTTTCGGAAGAAACAAAACGCAGAATTGTAGGAGGAAACCAAGTTTTGTCACAAGGTTTTTCAGATGAAATATATTTAAAAGGTTTGGCTTTAAGAGATCAAATTTCGGAAAACTTCAGTAAAGATTTTGCGGCAGTGGATATTATTTTATCGCCGGTTACACCAAGTACTCCTCCTAAAATTGGAGACAGTTTAAAAGATCCGTTGGCGATGTATTTATCCGATGCTTATACGGTTGGTTTTAGTTTGGGACAATTACCAACTTTAACCGTACCACAGGGCACAAGCACCGGATTGCAAATTACGGCAGCAAAAAATAATGATGAATTAGTGTTGAAGTTCGCAAACTTCTTAAAAGATACAATATAATGGAATTGGAGCAATTAACTGCGGCTTTAAAAGCCCACGATTTAGAATTGGTAATTGGACTGGAAACTCACGTTCGATTGAATACCAAAACCAAGTTGTTTTGTTCTTGTCCAAATCAAGAAATAGAAACACCTAACGAAAATATATGTTCGGTTTGTACGGGACAAATGGGCGTTTTGCCTGCTTTAAATAAAGAAGCGATTACAAAAGCGATTTATTTTGGTAAAGCTGTAGGATCGTCATTTAGTAATGAAGTGATTTCTTGGGATCGAAAACATTACGAATACCCGGACAACCCAAAAAATATTCAAATCACGCAATTTCACAATCCAATAATTCCTGAAGGACACGTTTCTTGTTATAGAAATGATGGTACGCAGTTTACCGTGAATTTAACACAGGTTCATATTGAAGAGGATGCTGCCAAATTGATGCACGAAAAGAAAATTTCGTTAGTTGATTTTAACAAAGCTGGTGTTCCGTTGATTGAAATTGTTACAGAGCCTTGTATTCGTAATATTGAAGATGCTTCAACCTATGCGCAATACATTCAACGTATTGTTCAAAACTTGGGAATCTCTGAAGCGAATTTGGAGAAAGGAGAATTTAAATCGGATGTTTCTGTGTCTTTGCGCAAAAAACATTCTTACGAATTAAATCCAAGAACGGAAATCAAAAACTTAAACTCGTTTAAGTTTATGGTGGAAGCTTTGAAAGAAGAAGTGGAGAAACAATTCAATTATTTTATTGAAAATAAAGAATTTAGACCGGATCAAACGACAGTTTTGTGGGATGCTGATTTGAAGCAGACCAAAGTAATGCGTAAAAAAGAATTCGAAGCCGATTATCGTTTTATTTCGGAACCGGATTTGCCTTTTGTAAATATTAAAGCGGAGATTGAAGCGATTAAAGTGGATACAAGTGCATTGCCTTATGCAGTGGAATCTATTTTAATAAATGGAGGTGTTTTGCCACAAGACGCTAAATTTTTCACGGCAGATAAGTTGCGTTCGCAGACATTTGTGGAAATAAATAACGAAATCAAAGATCCTTCATTTGTTGCTAAAACTTTGGCAAACAATATTAAGGCCGAAGATTACGCTGAAATTCATAGTATTGCTCATTTAACGGATATTTTTAAATTATTTAAAGCCGAAAAAATCACAGCCGTTTTGGTTCAAAATGCGATTACAGGTTATTTAAAAGACCAAACTTTTGATTACAATAAGTACTTTGAAGAAAATACTATTTCTGAAGATAAAATTCAAGAAGTTATTGCTTCTGTAATTTCAGAAAATGAGGCTGTTGCCAATGATATTAAAGCGGGTGACCAAGGAAAAGCAGGTATTTTGGTTGGTAAGGTTTTAGGAGTTATTGGAAAAGGTGCGAACGGAAAAGTAATTCGTCAAATTATTTTAGACAAATTAGGTGCTGACGCTATTTTGGAAAAAAATACTGTAGAGACAAGTAGCGACTTGTCAGTACCAGTTTCAGAAGAAAAGGAAAGTCAAGAAGAAACGCTTCCTGAAATTCCTATTATTATAAAAGATACCTACAGAACACATAAAATTTCACAATTATCAGAGGCAACTATCGGCGAAGAAGTGATGTTGTCTGGTTGGGTTGCGAGTGTTCGTGACCATGGTGAATTGATGTTTATTGACTTGCGTGATTCCAGTTTTGAGATTTTTCAATTACGTATCAGTAGAGAATCATTTCCTAACATCGATGAGTTGGTGAAATTAAAACCAGAATCAGTAATTTCTGTTACTGGCAAAGTGGTAGGTCGTAATGAAGACGATTATAATGCAGGTTTGCGTACCGGTAAAATTGAATTGGAAACTTCAGTGTTGGAAATTTTAAACTTATCGAAAACCTTGCCTTTTGAGATTAAAAGAGCGGCCAAAACGAACGAAGCGATTCGTTTTCAATACAAGTTTTTGGATCACAGAAATGAAGAAGTGCGACGAGCCATCGTAAACCGTCATAAAGTAATTAAATTATTGCGTGACATATTAGATGAAGAAGAATTCTTGGAAATTGAAACACCAATTTTAAGTGCAGGAACCGATGAAGGAGCACGTGAATTTATTGTTCCTACACGTAAAGGTTCTGGTTTGTTTTATACATTACCACAAGCACCTCAGCAGTTCAAACAAATGTTGATGGTCAGTGGTTATGAAAAATATTTCCAAATTGCACGTTGTTTCAGAGATGAAGATTCTCGTGGAGACCGCCAGCCTGAATTCACGCAATTGGATATGGAAATGGCTTATGGCAGTATGCAGCAAATTATAGATTTAAACACCAAAATGTTTAATGAAGTAGTGAAGAAAATATACGGGAACAAGTGGATTTTGCGTCCGTTTGAAATTATTACTTACAAAGACGCAATGGATTTCTACGGTTGTGACAGACCAGATTTGCGTTATGGATTAAAAATGCAAGACATCACCGATATTGTAAAAAATACGACTTTCCAAGTATTTAGTAAACCTATTGAGGACGGTGGAATTGTAAAATGTATCAAGGTTTCGGCTAAAGATCAGGGAAACAAGCGTATGTCCAAAGGTCAAATCGAGAACCTTACCGCTATTGCGCAACAGCACGGTTTAGGCGGATTGGCTTATATTATTGTAAATGAAGACGAGTTGCAATCACCAATTATTAAGTTTTTAGGTGAAGATATTGCAGCTGGAATTATAAAAGCAACTGACGCACAAGTAGGAGATATTGTATTCTTTTCAGCGGCAGATTATGCAACGGCTAACAAAGCTTTGGATGCTGTTCGTCAGGAATTGGGTAGAATATTGCACTTAATCAATCCAAAGGAATTATGTCCGGCTTGGGTGGTTGATTTCCCAATGTTTGAAAGAACAGATGAAGGAAGATGGACCTTTACGCACAATCCGTTCTCAATGCCTGCGATTTATGATCTTGAAAAGCATATGAAAGGGGATGATGATGAAATAGGAACTATCATCGCTCAGCAATACGACATCATCTTAAATGGTTACGAAATTGGTGGAGGATCAGTTCGTGCGCATAAATCGGAGATTCTGGAAGCTACTTATAGAAATATGGGGTATAACAAAGAAGAAATGATAAAAAGCGTTGGAACGATGCATAAAGCCTTTCAATACGGTGCACCGCCACACGGAGGAATTGCGTGGGGAATTGACCGTTTGATGATGATTTTAGAGAAAAAAGCATCTATTAGAGAAGTAATGGCTTTCCCGAAAACAGGTTCTAGCGAAGATTTATTATTTGGCGCACCATCGCTTTTATCGGATAAAAAGGTAGAGGAAATGAATGTTCGAATTATGAAATAATAGATTTTATAATCTATAATTATTCCTAAAATGGGTTTGTATTTTTAATACAAACCCATTTTTTCTTTTTTATTCAATCCGTAAATAAAGAAATAAAATTCATAGCGTTCTTGGGCTTGAATTTAGATTTATAAATGGTGCTCTTATTTTATTTAAATTCATTTTTTAAATTATAATTATTGACGAAAATGTAATATAAACTGACAATTTTGTTAATAACTTGACGACTTATGATGTGATTTAAATCGGTAAATCATGTCGGTTTTCTTATATTTGCGTGTTAGACAAAAATTACATTTTTTAGATTAAAAATATATGAGCGAAGAAATCAAAAAGGACAATTATTCAGCGGATAGTATTCAGGCGTTAGAAGGAATGGAGCACGTAAGAATGCGTCCATCAATGTATATTGGGGATGTAGGTGTTCGTGGACTGCATCATTTGGTTTATGAAGTAGTGGATAACTCTATCGATGAGGCAATGGGAGGTCATTGTGATACGATACGAGTAGATATAAATGAGGACGGGTCTATTTCTGTTGAGGATAATGGGCGTGGTATTCCGGTAGGAATTCACAAAAAAGAAGGTGTTTCCGCTTTAGAAGTTGTAATGACTAAAATTGGTGCCGGAGGTAAATTCGACAAAGATTCGTATAAAGTATCCGGAGGTCTTCACGGTGTGGGGGTTTCGGTGGTAAATGCATTGTCTAACCATTTGAGAGCAACCGTTCACAGTAGTGACGGAAAAGTGTACGAGCAGGAATACGAAAAAGGAAAAGCACTTTATCCTGTAAAACAAATTGGAGAAACAACTAAAAGAGGTACGATAGTAACTTTTTATCCAGATCCAAGTATTTTTACCCAAACCATAGAGTATTCTTATGATACATTATCCGCTCGTATGCGTGAGTTGTCTTATTTGAATAAAGGGATTACAATCACTTTTACGGATAAAAGAGAAAAAGATAAAGACGGAAATTTTGTTTCAGAAATCTTTCATTCCGATGAAGGTTTAAAAGAATACATCCGATATTTAGATGGAAATCGTGAGCCAATTATTGCTCATGTAATTTCTATGGATCATGAAAAAGGAGAAATTCCGGTTGAGGTGGCTTTGATTTATAATACAAGTTACACCGAGAATATTTTTTCTTATGTAAACAATATTAATACACACGAAGGAGGAACGCACTTACAAGGTTTTAGAACTGGTTTGACCAGATCGTTAAAGAAATATGCAGATGCTTCCGGAATGTTGGATAAACTGAAATTTGATATTTCAGGAGATGATTTCCGTGAAGGATTGACGGCAATTATTTCGGTAAAAGTGGCTGAACCACAATTTGAAGGACAAACCAAAACTAAACTGGGAAATAGAGAAGTTGTTTCTCCGGTAAGTCAGGCGGTGAGTGAAATGATTGAAAATTATTTGGAAGAAAATCCAAATGATGCCCGAATCATTGTTCAAAAAGTAATTTTGGCAGCACAAGCCCGTCACGCTGCGAAAAAAGCCCGTGAAATGGTACAACGCAAAACCGTAATGGGTGGCGGTGGATTACCGGGTAAACTTTCGGATTGTTCTGAACAAGATCCTGCAAAATGTGAAGTATATCTTGTCGAGGGAGATTCGGCAGGTGGAACGGCTAAACAAGGTCGTGATCGTGCTTTCCAGGCGATTCTGCCATTACGTGGTAAGATTTTGAATGTAGAAAAAGCGATGCATCACAAAGTTTTTGAAAACGAAGAGATACGAAATATTTTTACAGCCCTTGGAGTTACAATTGGAACTGCTGAAGATTCTAAGGCATTAAATGTTGAAAAATTACGATACCATAAAGTAATTATTATGTGTGATGCTGATGTCGATGGAAGTCACATCTCTACCTTAATATTAACATTCTTTTTCCGTTTTATGAAAGAGTTAATAGAACAAGGACATATTTATATTGCAGCTCCACCATTATATTTGGTTAAAAAAGGAAATAAGAAAGAATATGCTTGGACAGATGTTCAACGTGACCAAGCAAATGAAAGAATGGGAGGAAGTGCAGCAATCCAACGTTATAAAGGTCTTGGGGAGATGAATGCTGAGCAACTATGGGAAACTACTATGGATCCTAATTTCAGAACGCTTCGTCAAGTCACTATTGACAGCTTGGTCGAAGCTGACAGAGTCTTCTCTATGTTGATGGGAGACGAAGTTCCTCCTAGAAGAGAATTTATTGAAAAAAATGCTGTTTATGCCAAAATTGATGCGTAAATTAGGGGCTGATTACGATTTTTAAAATTTAAGAATTAATAAATATATAAATATCATGAAAGTTACCATTGTAGGAGCAGGAAATGTAGGAGCAACCTGCGCAGATGTAATTTCTTATAGAGGAATTGCAAGCGAAGTAGTATTATTGGATATTAGAGAAGGTTTTGCCGAGGGTAAAGCTATGGATATTATGCAATGTGCTACTAATACTGGTTTTAACACCAAAGTATCAGGTGTGACAAATGATTATTCTAAAACAGCCAATAGTGATGTAGTTGTTATTACATCTGGAATTCCAAGAAAACCTGGAATGACTCGTGAAGAATTAATTGGAATCAATGCAGGAATTGTGAAAACAGTTGCTGAAAATGTATTGGTTCATTCCCCAAATACAATTGTAGTGGTAGTTTCAAATCCTATGGATACAATGACTTATTTAGCATTGAAATCTACAGGTTTACCTAAAAACAGAATTATCGGAATGGGAGGAGCTTTAGATAGTTCTCGTTTCAGATATTATTTATCAAAAGCATTAGACAGACCATCAAACGATGTTTCAGCAATGGTTATTGGAGGTCACGGTGATACTACAATGATTCCATTGACAAGATTAGCTTCTTACAATGGTATTCCTGTTTCTGAGTTTCTTTCACAAGAAGAATTAGACAAAGTGGCTGCTTCAACTATGGTTGGTGGTGCTACTTTAACAGGTCTTTTAGGAACTTCAGCTTGGTATGCGCCAGGAGCATCTGTAGCGTACTTAGTAGATAGTATTTTGAATGACCAAAAGAAAATGATTGCTTGTTCTGTTTTCCTTGAAGGAGAATATGGGCAAAGCGATATTTGTATTGGTGTACCTTGTATTATAGGTAAAAATGGAGTAGAACAAATTCTTGACATTGAATTGAATGATGCAGAGAAAGCTTTGTTTGCTAAAAGTGCCGATGCAGTTAGAAACATGAATGCTGACCTAAAAGCGGTTTTAGCATAAATTTTTATACCATATATAAAGAAGACTGCACTTTTGCAGTCTTTTTTTTGAGATTAATCAATAAATAAATTGGTTAATCTTTTCCTTAATTATATATTTGCTCGGTTTAAAAAAAATGAGGTTTAGTTTAATGTCTCTTTTTTAATTAAAAAAATAGCGTTAAGTCTTATTTCATGGGGGTTGAATCAAAAATAAATGAATAAAAATAATTAATTTTTAGTAATAATGCAGAATAAAGGACTTATTAAATTTTTCGCAATTCTATTTGCATTGGTAAGTATTTACCAACTTTCTTTCACTTTTGTTTCAAATAAAGTAGCAAGTGATGCAAAATCTTTTGCTGGTGGAAATCCTGAAAAAGAAGTAAAATATTTAGATTCTATAGGTAAAGAAAGTGTCTTTAACCTTGGTTTTTCAAATTTTACATACAATGAAGTAAAAGACAAACAAATCAACAAAGGTCTTGACTTAGAAGGAGGAATTAATGTAATTCTTCAAATTTCTGTTAAAGACATTTTGAAAGGATTATCTAATAATTCTAAAAATCCGGTTTTCAACAAATCTTTGGCTGATGCAACTGCAAACATGGAAGGAAATAAAACGTATATCGATAAGTTTTTCGAAGCGTTTGAAGCCAACTCAAAAGGTAGTGTGAAATTAGCTTCTCCTGATATTTTTGCAAACAGAAGTTTACAAGGTGAAGGTGGAATTGATTTTCAGATGACTGATGCACAAGTGCAAAAAGTAATCAAAAGAAAAGTTAATGAGTCAGTTGAAAGTGCTTTTGGAGTACTAAGAAAACGTATTGATAAATTTGGAGTAACACAACCTAATATTCAAAAATTAGGAGAGTCTGGAAGAATTCTTGTAGAACTTCCTGGTGCTAAAGATGTAGATAGAATTAAAAACTTATTACAAAGCACAGCTCAATTAGAGTTCTGGGAAACTTATAAAATAGAGGAAATAGGAAACTTCTTGATGGCTGCGAATGAGGCATTGAAAAAAACGGAAATTAATAAAGTAGCGACTAAAACAGTTGCGAAAGACTCTTTGAGTGCTTTATTGACTGACGCAAAAGACTCTGCAACCGCTAAAACAGGAAATAATCCTTTATTAGATAAAATTATTGCTCAAGGTGGCGGACCTGTTTTAGGTCTTTTTGCACCAAAAGATACTGCTGTTGTAGGTGGTTATTTGAGAAGAGCAGATATTAGAGTTTTATTGGCAGCTGACCAACGTTATGCTAAATTTGTTTGGGGAAAACCAACAACAATAAAAGATGCTAAAGCTAAAGATATTGATGCAGTAGAATTATATGCATTGAAAGGAAATCGTGATAATGTTGCTTCAATGAGCGGTGGTGTTGTGACAGATGCAAGTGATACATTTGACCAAACTGGAAAACCAGCTGTTTCTATGCAAATGAACGGTCAAGGTGCTAAAGCTTGGGAAGAATTAACAGGAAGAGCTTACACACAAAAAAGCAATATTGCTATCGTTTTAGATAATGTAGTATATTCTGCTCCAGGTGTATCAAGTGGCCCTATTTCTGGTGGAAGATCTGAAATTTCAGGTGTTTTTGATGTTACGGAAACTAAAGATTTAGCAAACGTATTGAAAGCGGGTAAATTACCGGCTTCTGCAGATATTATTCAATCAGAAGTGGTAGGACCATCCTTAGGTCAAGCAGCGATTGATGCAGGAACAACTTCTTCAATAGTTGGATTTTTATTAGTTTGTATCTGGATGGTATTCTATTATGGTAAAGCGGGTTGGTATGCAAATCTTGCTTTATTATTGAACTTACTTTTCTTATTTGGTATCATGGCAAGTTTTGGTTTTGTATTAACATTGCCAGGTATTGCAGGTATTGTATTAACATTAGGTACTGCTGTAGATGCGAATATTATTATTTACGAAAGAGCAAAAGAAGAATTACGTGAAGGTAAAACATTAGCAGAAGCAGTTGAGGCTTCTTACGGTTGGCATGGTGCAATGCGTTCTATCATTGATGCGAATGTAACACACATTTTAACTGGAGCGATTTTGTTTATTTTTGGAACAGGAATGATCAAAGGATTTGCTTTAACATTATTGATTGGTATTATAACTTCATTATTTACCTCAATATTTATAGCTAGAATCTTTATTGATAAAAATATTGCTAAAAATGGAGATTTAACATTCTCTACTGCTATCACTAAAAATTGGTTTACAAACTTCCATTTTGATTTTATCGGAATGAAAAAAGTAACGTACATTTTCTCTTCTATAGTTGTAATAGTAAGTTTGACGTCTATCTTCTTTGTAAACGGATTAGATCAAGGTGTAGATTTTGTTGGAGGTAGAACTTTTCAAGTGAAATTTGAAAAAGAAGTTGAAGCAACTAAGATTTCTGAAGAATTATCTGCAGAATTTGGAACTACTGTTGAAGCTAAAGTTTTTGGTGATGATAATCAATTGAAAATTACGACCAAATACAAAATTAAAGAAGAAGGTGTTGATATTGATAAAGAAGTAAATGAGAAATTGTATAAAGCATTAGGGAAATATTATACTAATACTACTTACGATCAATTTATTAATTCTTATGATGGTAAAAAAATTGGAGTACTTCAAGCTTCTAAAGTAGGGGCTTCTATTTCTGAGGATATTAAAACCAATTCATATTGGGCTGTTCTTGGTGCTATGGCTGTTATTTTCTTATACTTAATGATTTCATTCCGTAAATGGCAATATTCATTAGGTGCGATTGCAGCTGTTGCGCATGACGTAATATTTGTATTAGGGATTTACTCTTTATGTTATAAATTCATGCCTTTCCACATGGAAATGGATCAGCATTTTATCGCTGCGATTTTAACTGTAATTGGATATTCTATGAATGATACCGTTATTGTATTCGATAGAATTAGAGAGTTTATCATGGGTAAACGAAAAGGTACTTTTGAAGAAATTGTGAATGCTTCTATTAATACAACTTTGTCAAGAACATTAAATACATCATTGATGATGATTATCGTATTGTTGACCATGTTTGTTTTTGGAGGTGAGTCTATCAGAGGATTTATTTTCGCAATGTTGGTGGGTATTGTTGTAGGAACCTATTCTTCTTTATTTATTGCTACTCCGGTATTAGTGGATAGTATTTCTAAAGCGGATAAAGCCTTGATTGAAAAGAAACATCAAGAAGCATAAAATATATATTATATCATATGAAAAAGGATTCAACGAAAGTTGAATCCTTTTTTTTTAACAATTATCTAAGTAATATTTGTCTATTTTTGTTCTATCTCAAACTATTTTTAAAATGAAAAAAATAATATTAACAATGCTTGTGACTTCAACAATAGCTTCATTTGGTCAACAGTCCAAAGGTTTAATTTATCCAAGAACAGATAAAGTGGCCCATACTGATAATTATTTTGGTGTCAATATAGATGACCCGTATCGCTGGCTTGAAGATGATAAATCAACAGAAACGGGAGCTTGGGTAAAAGCAGAGAACAAAGTAACTTTTGATTATTTGTCAAAAATCCCTTTTCGAAATGCCATAAAAGAGCGAATGGAGAAATTATGGAATTATGAAAAAATTTCCGCACCTTTTAAAGAAGGAGATTTTACTTATTATTATAAAAATAATGGTTTGCAAAACCAATCGATTTTATACAGAAAAGATGCATCTGGAAAAGAGGAAATATTTCTGGATCCGAATACTTTTTCAAAGGATGCGACAACTTCCTTAGATGCGGTTAGTTTTTCTAAAGATGGTTCTTTGGTTGCTTACTCTATTTCTGAAGCGGGTAGCGATTGGAGAAAAGTAATCTTTATCGATGCAAAAACTAAACAAAATATAGACCAAAATTTGATTGATGTAAAATTTAGCGGTCTTTCTTGGAAAGGGAATGAAGGGATTTTTTATTCTAGTTATGAAAAACCAAAAGGAAGTGAGCTTTCAGCCAAAACCGATGAACATAAATTGTATTTTCATAAATTAGGGACTAATCAAAGTGCAGATGTAGTTGTGTTTGGGGATAAAGATAAACGCCGATATGTGGGTGGTAGTGTTTCTGAGGACAATCAATATTTGTTTATTTCTGCTGCAAATTCCACTTCAGGTAATGAATTATATATCAAAGACCTGACACAAACCAATAGTCATATTATTACAATCAGTAAAGGTTTTGAGAATGATGTGGATGTTATAGATAATATTGGTTCAAAATTGTTCATTGTTACTAATTTGGGTGCACCAAACAAACGTATTGTTACCGTTGATGCCAATAATCCATCAGTTGATAATTGGAAAGATTTAATACCGGAAACCGAAAATGTTTTGTCACCTTCAACAGGAGCTAGTTTTATATTTGCAAATTATATGAAAGATGCCGTTTCTGTTGTGAAACAGTTTGATTATAATGGCAAATTAATTCGCGAAGTTACCTTGCCGGGTATTGGTACCGCATCAGGTTTTGGTGGAAAAATGAAAGATAAGGAGTTGTATTTTTCTTTTACAAATTATACTACGCCGGGAACTACGTATCGTTTTATGCCAAAGGAAGGAAATTCAACAGTATATGTTCAGCCAAAAGTAGATTTCAAAAGCGATGATTACGTTTCGAAACAAGTCTTTTATACATCCAAAGACGGAACAAAAGTCCCAATGATTATTACACACAAAAAAGGAGTCGCTTTAGATGGTAAAAATCCATCAATCCTTTATGGTTATGGCGGATTTAATGTGAGCCTGACGCCAAGCTTTAGTATTGCAAATGCAGTTTGGTTAGAAATGGGAGGGATTTATGTAGTAGCTAATCTTCGTGGTGGTGGCGAATACGGAAAAAAATGGCATGATGCAGGTACAAAAATGAAAAAACAAAATGTATTTGACGATTTCATTGCCGCAGCTGAATATTTGATTGCCCAAAAATACACCTCTTCAGATTTCTTAGCAATAAAAGGAGGCTCTAACGGTGGATTATTAGTGGGAGCAACAATGACTCAAAGACCCGATTTGATGAAAGTAGCGCTCCCCGCTGTAGGTGTAATGGACATGTTGCGTTATCATACATTTACCGCAGGAGCAGGATGGGCTTATGATTACGGTACGGCTATTGATTCAAAAGAAATGTTTGAGTATTTAAAAGGATATTCACCAGTTCAGAATGTAAAGTCTGAAGTAAAATATCCTGCAACTCTAGTAACGACAGGCGATCATGATGACAGGGTAGTTCCTGCGCATAGTTTTAAGTTTGCTGCTGAATTACAAGACAAGCAATCAGGGGAAAATCCAGTTTTGATACGTATTGAAACGAATGCTGGTCATGGTGCCGGAAAACCAGTTTCAAAAACGATTGAAGAAGCTGCAGATTTGCAAGCGTTTACTTTATACAACATGGGTTTTAATACTTTGCCAAATAAATAGTATTTTAGTGCTAATTTTTAAAAGCATTTCTTTTTTCAAAGAGATGCTTTTTTTGTTTTAGTGAATTTTAATATAACAATCATGAAGAATCAATGTGTAAAAAATTAATTTTAAGCGGATATTTGTTCTTCTGCTTTCTTTCTTTTTATGCCCAAAGTAAGAAGAATGATATCAGTATTGGATTTAGACATGGTTTTGGAAACGAATTTAAAAATAGAAATTATTCCTATTCTAATAATTATTATAAAGTACAGTTTTCGTATGTTTTGAAACAAACAAGGCATTTCAAATATGAACTGTTTGTACAGCCGGAACTAAATTTTGCATCTCATCAGCTTTTAAATCTTTATTTTGTTCAACCGGACGAACCGGATTATATCAGGAAAAGGGAAGAATATATGCGTTTGAAAAACATCAAGGAACATATTTTGAATCTTGGATTTCTGGTTAGAAAACCAATTTCAAAAACGATAAGTGTTTATGTTTTAGCCAGTGTTGGTCCTATGGTAACGAATACCGAAACGGAACGATTATCCAAAGGCTTTGCTTTTTCGGATGGTATCGCTATGGGTTTTTCATTTAAAGTTAAAAATATAGCTCTTGACATTCAGTCCAATGTCAGGCATGTGTCTAATGCCGGAATTCAAAGCTCAAATGCAGGGTTTAATACTAAAAACATAGAATTCGGACTCACTTTCCCTTTAAATTAAAAATCGGCAATTCCTTTTCTCAAAAGAACTGCCGATTTTAAATTTAAGTTCTGATGTAAACTTTAAAGGGATGCAACTGGTTTTTCTGCAGTAAAAACAAAGTAAAAACCAATCAGGATAAAAGGAATACTTAGCCATTGTCCTGTAGAAAGTAATCCTAATGCACTTTCAAAACCTCCTTGACTTTCTTTTACAGATTCAACAACCATACGTACGGAAAATAAAAGGATAAGAAACAGGCCAAAAAGGAAACCGGAACTTTTTCTTTTTTCGGTTTTCCAATACAAGAAAAATAATATGGCAAACACAAAAATATAGCAAAAAGCTTCATACAACTGAGTCGGATGTTTAGCCGGAACCTGCTCTAATAATGAAGCAAATTTTGGGTCGGTTGCTATGGCGTGATAAGCGTCTTTTGGATTGGCAATTTGAGTAGCATTGACAGCATCTCTCGGACTGAATTGATCTCTTACAAATTTAATTCCGAAAGGAGATGTGGTTTCGTGTCCAATGATTTCTGAATTAAAAAAGTTTCCCAATCGTACAAAAATAGCACCACTGGATACAGGAATAACCACTCGGTCTAAAATCCATAATTGTGGTCTTTTTAAGATATTTTTACTATAAAAATACATTGCAATGATGATGGAAATAGCAGCACCATGACTCGCTAAACCCTGATATCCGGTAAATTCAAAATTAGGGGTAAATCGGAAAGGCAAAATGATTTCTAATAAATGATTGCTGTAATATTCCCAATCATAAAAGAAAACATGTCCCAAACGCGCTCCGATTAAAGTTGCCAGAACTGTCCAAATGAATAAGGAATCTAATTTGTCTATAGATTCGCCTTCACGGTCAAATATATTTTTCATGATGTACCAGCCTAATCCAAAAGCGATTACAAACATTAGACTGTAATAACGAATTACAAAAAATCCTAAATCGATACCTTCAGAGGGATTCCAAACGATGTTTAAAGCATGTGTCATTTATTATTTCTATTTTATGTGATGTAAAAATAAATATTTAATGTAAAATTTATCCTTATAATACGTTAATGTTTGTGGTTACACCTTTTTTTTGGAACAGGATCATAACCACTTCTTCCCCAGGGATGACAACTCAGAATCCGTTTCATTCCCAGAAAACCTCCGTAAAACAAACCATGTGTTTGTAACGCTTGAATCATGTACGAGGAACAAGTAGGTTCAAATCGGCAGGCAGCTGGCGTAAATGGCGAAATGGCCACTTGGTAAAAGCGAACAAGAAGCAGAAACGGATAAACAATAATCTTTGATACCATAATCCAGAAATTCAAATTTAAAATTAGGTCCAGTCTAAGCTAAAATCTGCTAACTATAGGCTAAAAGTAGTGCCTTCTTTTCCGTCTTTCAACTGAATACCTAAGGCAATCAATTGGTCTCGTATTTGATCTGATAAAGCGAAATTCTTGTTGTCTCTCGCTTGTTTTCTCATTTCAATGAGCATATGTATAGTTCCTTCTAATTTGTCATTACTGCTGTCAGAAACTTTCTCGTCTTCAAGACCCAAAACAGCAAATACAAAAGCATTCATCACTTTCGCAAAAGAGTTTAAATCTTCAGCATTCAAGGTTTCTTTTCCTTCTTTCAATAAATTGACAAAGCGAACGCCTTCAAATAATTGTGCGATTAAAATCGGTGTATTAAAATCGTCATTCATGGCGTCGTAACACAATTGTTTCCACGATTGAATATCAATAGAACTGGAAGTTCCAACCGAAATATCTTTTAAGGAAGCCATCGCTTCCATCAAGCGTTTGTATCCTTTTTCGGCTGCTACAATCGCATCGTCAGAAAAATCAAGGATACTTCTGTAATGAGCTTGTAACATAAAGAAACGCGCTACCGATGCTGAAAAAGCTTTACTCAAAATAGTATTTTCACCAGTCAAAATCTCTCTTGGTAAAATATTATTTCCGGTAGATTTAGCCATTTTTTTACCGTTCAAAGTCAACATGTTGGCATGCATCCAGTAATTAACTGGAGTTTGACCCGTACACGCTTCATTTTGTGCAATCTCACATTCATGATGCGGAAATTTTAAGTCCATTCCACCTCCGTGAATATCAAAATGATTGCCCAAATATTTAGTGCTCATAGCGGTACACTCTAAATGCCAACCGGGAAAACCATCGCTCCATGGCGAAGGCCAACGCATAATATGTTGCGGTTCCGCTTTTTTCCAAAGGGCAAAATCTTGTGGGTTTCTTTTGTCAGACTGTCCGTCAAGATCACGCGTATTAGCCAGCATGTCTTCAATATTTCGGCCGCTCAATACTCCGTAATGATTGGTTTCATTGAATTTTACCACATCAAAATAAACAGAACCATTGGCTTCATAACCAATTCCTTTATCAATTATTTTTTTGATGATTTCAATTTGCTCAATAATATGTCCGGTTGCAGTAGGTTCAATACTTGGAGGCAAAAAATTAAAAGCACTCAGTATTTCATGAAAATCTACCGTATAACGCTGCACCACTTCCATAGGTTCCAGCTGTTCCAAACGTGCTTTTTTGGCAATTTTATCCTCACCTTCATCCACATCATCTACAATATGCCCTACATCCGTTATGTTTCGAACGTAACGAACTTTATAATCCAAATGCAAAAAATACCTGAATATCACGTCAAATGACATAAACGTTCGCACATTTCCAAGATGTACATTGCTGTAAACCGTTGGTCCGCAAACATACATTCCAACATTGCCTTCATGAATGGGTTTAAAAGTCTCCTTTTCTCCCGAAAGAGAATTGTATATTTTTAGGGATTGGCTGCTATATAATGGCATTTTTATTTTTTTTGGAGCTATTTCCTGCTGTACGCTGTATCCACGCAAAAAAGCGTGGGATGCCGCTTCCATCAGGGCTAGGGTTTAGTAGTACTAAATGGATTTTATTTTATAATTAAAATTTAGTTTCTAATTTAATGTAATCCAAAAACTCTCTTTTAGTTTGGACATCTTTAAATTTTCCGCCAAATTCTGAAGTGACCGTGCTACTTTCAATATCGCTGATTCCTCTTGAATTCACACAAAGATGTTTGGCATCAATGACACAAGCAACATCTTCAGTACCCAAAGCAATTTGCAATTCCTGAACAATTTGCATCGTCAAGCGCTCTTGAACTTGAGGTCTTTTGGCATAATATTCAACAATTCGATTCATTTTCGAAAGTCCGATTACGCTTCCTTTCGAAATATAAGCCACATGTGCTCTTCCTATAATAGGTAACAAATGATGCTCACAAGTCGAATAAACAATGATGTTTTTTTCAACCAACATTTCGCCATATTTGTAATTATTGTCAAAAGTGGATGCTTTTGGTTTTTTGGCAGGATTCAAGCCTCCAAAAATTTCCTTCACAAACATTTTTGCCACACGATTTGGCGTGCCTTTTAAGCTGTCGTCCGTCAAATCCATTCCAAGGGTAAGCAGAATATTTTCGACATCTTTTTTTATTTTTTCAATTTTTTCTTCATCAGTAATAGCAAAAGCATCCTCTCGAACTGGATTTTGCGCATTAGTACTAACATGATTGTTTCCTATTTCGTCTTGAAATTCTTCGTTATTTATCATTAAAAAGCTACTGTTATATTGGGTATGTAAATTTAAGGGGTAAAGATAATTAATAAATAGGAAACATTTTCTATCGGGTCTACTATTTAATCACGCGGCAAAAGACTCGTTTTTGAATCGATCCCAGTCTTGAAATGTTGCTTTACATTTTGTCTGATTCTATACCTGAAAATCAAACTCAGATAATTAGCGTTTAATCGCTTGATTCAAAAGGGGTTCTAAGAGAAAACTACCGTTTTATTGTTGTAGACCATCGTTTTTCGTTCTGCATGCAATTTGATGGCTCGTGCCAAAACCATACGCTCCAAATCTCGTCCTTTCATAATGAAATCCTCAATAGAGTGACTGTGGGTAACTCGAGCAATATCTTGTTCAATAATTGGTCCTTCATCCAATCCTTCGGTGACATAGTGACTAGTGGCACCAATGATTTTTACTCCACGTTTAAAAGCGGAATGATACGGTTTCGCTCCAGGAAATGCAGGTAAAAACGAATGGTGAATGTTGATGATTTGATTTTTATAAAGCGCAATTAAATTAGGCGTAATGATTTGCATATACCGCGCCAAAACGATAAAGTCAACCTCATATTCCTTCAATAAATCAATTTGTTTTTGTTCTCCTTCTCTTTTAATTTCCTTGGTGAAAGGCACATAATGAAACGGTATGGAAAAACGTTCCGCAACCGATTTTAAATCCTCGTGATTGCTGACAATTAAAGGGATTTCGAGCGGTAATTCGCCGGCACTGTATCGTCCTAAAATGTCATACAAACAATGATCGTATTTAGAAACAAACAAAGCCATTCTGGGTTTATGTTCTTGTGTATACATTTCCCAAGACATATTAAACGGATTGGCTAAATGGGTTTGGAAATCAATTTTTATAGCTTCTAAATCCCAATTTTTAGCACTGAATTCACATTCTAAACGCATGAAAAATACGTTTTCATCAGCATCAACATGCTGGTCTAAATAAATGATATTACCATCAATAGAGGCGATATAATTAGTTACTGATGCGATTATTGCTTTTTGATCCTCGCAATGTATAAGTATTGTAATCTTTTGCATGCTGTTTATTTTTGGCACTAATCCCGATTTTATCAAATATCAGAATTAAAGCTGTTTGTTTTTCAAAATATTTCTTCAAAATTAATCCTATTTTTTTGTAAAAAAAATGCTGTTGAAGTATTTTGTGTTATAAAGTGTCAGATGAGAATGCTATAGCTTTTCAACGTTATTTCAAAACAAATAAACTCATTATTTATGGTCTTGCATAGCAAATACTTTCTGTAATAACGGAGAGGTTCTGGAACTCAAATTAGTTCTGATGTTTTTTTCTTCAACCGCAATCATTTTAAAAACACCTTGCATGGCTTGATTCGTGACATAATCTGTCAAATCCGGATTTACTTTTTTTACAAGGGGAATGTTGTTGTATTTTGTTATGATATTACTCCATACTTTATCTGCGCCCACTTTACGGAATGAATTTTGTATTACAGGATTAAATTTTCCGTACAAAGCAGTCGAAGTGCTGTTTTCTAAATATTGGGTTGCGGCACTTTCATTGCCCATCAAGATAGTCGTTGCGTCAGAAAAACTCATGTTTACTACAGCATTCACAAATATAGGAGTTGCTTCTTTTACGGCATCTTCGGCAGCACGATTAAGGACTTTTAATCCTTCGTCAGCAAGTGAACTTAATCCTATTTTTCGCAATCCGGAATCTACTTTCTTCAATTCGTCCGGCAATAGAATTTTTACCGCTTCGTTTTTGTAAAACCCATCGGTTGCGGTTAACTTAGTCACTTGTTTTGAAATTCCGTTGTTAAGTGCTTCTTTTAATCCACCGGAAACATCAACACCGCCTATGCCTTGTATTTGTGGAAATTGATTGATGACTTGTTGCATTTCGGCACAACTCGAGAAAGTTATGGATAGAAGAATCGTTACGATTAAAATTCGTTTCATTTGATGTCGTTTTTTATAAGTTTTAAAGATACGTTTTACTCAAAAATGAAGCCATATTTCTTATAAAATAAAAATAGTTACATCTTCTGCTTTTATTGTATAGTATCAAGGGGATTAAAAGTAACTTTGTTGATGTAAAATCTTTTAATAATGTTACTTTTAATCAATAATAAGAAGTTATGTTGATTAAATTTTAAAAAATAACGTAAATTGCGTCTTTAAATTATCATATTCGTAAAATGGAACCAATAAAACCGTATGTCCCTGTCAATAAAGTAAGAATTGTAACTGCAGCGTCACTTTTTGACGGTCACGATGCCGCGATTAATATCATGAGGAGAATTATTCAGTCAACCGGGGTTGAAGTGATTCATTTGGGTCATGACCGTAGTGTTGAGGAAGTCGTGAATACAGCTATTCAGGAGGATGCGAATGCGATAGCTTTGACTTCATATCAAGGAGGACACAACGAATATTTTAAATATATGTATGACTTGCTTAAAGAAAAAGGAGCAGGGCATATTAAAATATTTGGCGGTGGCGGTGGTGTTATTTTGCCTTCGGAAATAGCGGAATTACAAGAATATGGCATTGCAAGAATTTATGCTCCGGATGATGGTCGAGCAATGGGATTGCAAGGCATGATAAATGACTTGGTACAACGTTCAGATTATGCAATTGGGGACGTTCTGAAAGATGAAATGAATCATCTTGAAGATAAAAATCCTAGGGCTATTGCCAGAATTATCTCTTCGGCAGAAAATTTTCCCGAAGTGGCAAAACCTATTTTAGATACAATTCACAATAAAAATAAAACCAGTAAAACACCCGTTTTAGGAATTACAGGAACTGGCGGCGCTGGAAAATCATCTTTGGTTGATGAGTTAGTACGCCGTTTTTTGATTGATTTTCCTGAAAAAACGATTGGATTAATTTCGGTAGATCCTTCCAAAAGGAAAACAGGTGGTGCACTTTTGGGCGATAGAATCCGGATGAATGCCATCAATAATCCTAGGGTTTACATGCGTTCTTTGGCTACTCGACAATCAAATTTGGCTTTGTCTAAATATGTTGAAGAAGCAATTCAGGTTTTGAAAGCCGCACAATACGACATTATTATCCTTGAAACTTCCGGAATAGGTCAATCTGATACGGAAATTATGGATCATTCGGATGTTTCTTTGTATGTCATGACACCTGAATTTGGTGCTGCAACCCAATTGGAAAAAATCGATATGCTTGATTTTGCCGATTTAGTAGCCATAAATAAATTTGATAAACGCGGGGCATTAGATGCGATTCGGGATGTTAAAAAGCAATACCAGCGCAATCATAATCTTTGGGACTCAAATTTAGACACTTTACCTGTTTTCGGGACGATTGCTTCGCAGTTTAATGATCCCGGAATGAATACGCTTTACAAAGCAATCATGGATAAAATTGTTGAGAAAACAAATTCTGATTTGAAATCAACCTTCAAAATTACTCGCGAAATGAGTGAGAAAATCTATGTCATTCCGCCACACAGAACGCGTTATTTATCTGAAATTGCCGAAAGTAACCGGAAATATGATATTACTGCGGTGAGCCAAGAACAAGTTGCTCAAAAATTATACGGAATTTTTAAAACGATTGAATCGGTTGCTAAAAAAATTCCGGAATTGAATAAAGTTGGAATTAATGAAGATTCCGTTTTACCAACGGCTTTAGAAATAGAAAAACCGGGTGCTATTGAAGATAAAATTTTCATCAATCTATTGCTGAATCAATTTGATAAAGTAAAAATGGATTTAGATCCGTATAATTGGGAAATCATTTTGACTTGGGACGAGAAAGTAAACAAGTACAAGAATCCAGTTTATACGTTTAAAGTTCGTGACAGAGAAATAAAAATGGCTACGCACACAGAGTCACTTTCGCATTCTCAAATCCCGAAAATTGCGTTACCTAAGTTCAAAGCTTGGGGTGATATTTTACGTTGGTGTCTGCAGGAAAATGTTCCTGGAGAATTTCCGTTTACCGCTGGATTGTATCCTTTTAAACGTGAAGGAGAAGATCCTTCTCGAATGTTTGCTGGAGAGGGCGGACCGGAAAGAACCAACAAACGCTTTCATTATGTAAGCGCGGGATTACCCGCAAAACGATTGTCAACTGCTTTTGACAGTGTGACTTTATACGGAAACGACCCGCATATACGACCTGATATTTATGGAAAAATTGGTAATGCCGGAGTTTCTATTTGTTGTTTGGATGATGCCAAAAAATTATACTCCGGTTTTGATTTGGTTCACGCCATGACATCTGTCAGTATGACTATTAATGGACCAGCACCTATGTTATTAGGGTTTTTTATGAATGCGGCGATTGATCAGCAATGTGAATTGTACATCAAAGAAAATAATCTTGAAAAAGAAGTTGAATTAAAAATTAATAAAATATACGCAGATAAAGGTGTCGAAAGACCACATTACCAAGGTGATTTACCGGAAGGAAATAACGGTTTAGGTTTGATGCTTTTGGGTGTAACCGGAGATCAGGTTTTGCCTTTGGAAGTGTATGATGAGATCAAAGCAAGAACGTTGTCTCAAGTTCGTGGAACGGTTCAGGCTGATATTTTGAAAGAAGATCAGGCACAGAATACCTGTATTTTCTCGACTGAATTTGCATTGCGATTAATGGGTGATGTGCAGGAATATTTCATTACTAAGAATGTTAGAAATTTCTATTCGGTTTCTATTTCTGGGTATCACATTGCCGAAGCAGGTGCAAATCCAATCACGCAATTGGCTTTCACACTATCGAATGGTTTCACGTATGTGGAATATTATTTGAGTCGTGGAATGAATATCAATGATTTTGGACCAAACTTATCGTTCTTCTTTTCAAATGGTGTTGATCCGGAATATGCCGTTATTGGTCGTGTAGCACGAAAAATTTGGGCGAAAGCCATGAAAAATAAATATGGCGCTAACGAACGGGCACAAATGTTGAAGTACCATATTCAAACTTCCGGCCGTTCTTTGCACGCACAGGAAATAGATTTCAATGATATTCGTACGACTTTGCAAGCCTTGTATGCAATTTATGACAACTGTAATTCATTGCACACCAATGCGTATGATGAAGCAATCACCACGCCTACAGAAGAATCTGTACGTCGTGCCATGGCGATTCAGTTGATTATCAATAAAGAATTAGGTTTGGCGAAAAACGAAAACCCAATTCAAGGTGCTTTCATTATCGAAGAACTGACAGATTTAGTGGAAGCTGCAGTTTTACAGGAATTTGATAGAATCACCGAACGCGGTGGTGTGCTTGGTGCAATGGAAACCATGTATCAACGTTCTAAAATTCAAGAGGAAAGTTTGTATTATGAAACGCTAAAGCATACGGGTGAGTTCCCGATTATCGGAGTAAATACTTTTTTGAGTTCCAAAGGGTCTCCAACAGTAATTCCAGCCGAAGTAATTCGCGCCACCGAAGAAGAAAAACAATATCAAATTACGATGTTGAATAATTTGCATCAGTCAAATCAGGACAAAGTCAACGAGCAATTGAAAGCAATACAAGATGCAGCCATTAAAAATGAAAACTTATTCGAACATTTAATGGAAGCGACCAAAGTGTGTTCGTTGGGACAAATTACGGCCGCTTTGTTTGAAGTAGGCGGGCAATACAGAAGAAACATGTAAAAGGAATAAATTGTACCAAACGAATCTCACTTGAGTTCAATTTGAAGTAATATTTAGAACAAAAAAGAGGCTTTCTTTATCTTTAAAGAAAGCCTCTTACACATTAAATTCAATTTTCCTGTTCTGAGGTGAATTAATTAACATCGGCTACATTTTGTTTTTTCAAGGTCGGTTTGTAGATTTCCGAAACTGCTTTTGTAGTCAAAATTGTTTTTTGTTCAGAAATAACAATTTCATGTTTCACTTTTTTCAGATTGTTTTCTACAACCAAATAGTAGGTGCCAATAGGAAATTCATCTAAATTATAGGTTTTTAAAATTCCTTTTTCACCGGCTGCTTTCTCGGTATAAATTAGATTATTCTCATCGTCATAAATAAAGACTGTGACTTTTTGAAGTCCATTTAGAGAAAAGCTAATTTCATTGCCATTTCCTTTTTTTACATTTAGTAAAAAATCACCATCAATTGCATACGTACTTACACTAGTCATTGCTACTACCAACAATAAACTCAATTTTAAAATGTTTTTCATAATTCTGGTTTTTAAATTAATAGTTAAAATCACTGCGGTAAATGTACTTTAACAATTAACGTAGTAATAGAGCAGTATTTTCTGATTTAGACACTATTTTGTCATTGCGATATCGATATAGGGTTGCGAAAGTTAATTTAGTATAGATTGTGGGTAAATGTGTTGATGTGGTTCCATTTGGGAAAAGAGAAATAATGGTGTTTCAGTTACATACTAATGATTGGGCTTAAAAACAAAAAAGACCTTTCGGGTGAGAGGTCTTTTTGTAGTTTAATGTAATAAATAGGAAAATATTTCGACTATAGAATTTTATCCAATTTCAAATAACCAATTTGCATAGCGTCTGCTTCTAAAGGTGTTTCTGATTTGGTGATTTTAATAGCGAATTGTGATTTGTAATCTGGAGCTAAGATATCGGTTACATTATAAATATCATCTACATCAATTCCGTATTTGTCGTCAATATGTGATGTGGCTCCTTTGAAGCCAAAATGTTTGTAAAAAGTGCTGGACTTCGCTTTTTTCGAAGCCAATGCCATGTTTTCGGCAACAGTTAGCGTTTTATAATGGTATTCTTCAAATTCGTTTTCTTTGTATCCACCCAGATTGATGAAGAATAGTTTTTCGGTATTAGAAGCAGAAAAGTCAGTCTTAGAAACAATTTCAATAGCAAAATCATCAACTGCAGTAACTTCCCGCCACGCATCAATATGTATTTTCCCTTTGGCTTCAGGCCAAAAAAGATTCATTTTCGGGATTAATTCTTTTAGAGAATAACCAATTCCGAAAAAAATATCATGTTGTTCCGTAAAACGACCTTTGGGCGTGCAGCCCAGCATTACCATGTATAATTTGAGTTTCTCTTTCATATTTACAAAGTTAATCGAATTATTTTTTAGTTTAAATTATATAAAAAATAAATTTTGGCTTGAATTTTGGATAATGGTATAATGAACTTAAAAACTATATGTTATGAAAAGAATAATTACACTTTTAGCGGTTGTCGGAATGTTTAGCTTACAAAGTTGCACACCGGACGATAATTTTGATAGCGATACCATTAGTGAGGTATTTGAAGTTAATCCGAGTTTTACTCAAGCAAATGGTTTTTCAGTTACCTATGCTTTAGATCCGTTGATTTTTTCCAGCGACAATATTTTAGTCTATGAGTTGGTTGATACAGTTAATGGAATTGATACATGGGCATTGTTGCCTCAGGTTTATTATTTTAATCTGGGATCAGCACAATACAACTATAATTTCTCTTATGATCAATTCACTGTTTTTATTGACTCTGATTTTGACAGCGCACTTTTACCGTCGGATTTTAGACTTGGAAAAACATTTAGAATTGTGATTGTACCAGGTGATTTTTCTGCCAAAAGTACGGCTGCCGGTGCTGGTATGGATTACAAAACGGTTATAAAAACCTATAAAATAGATGACAGTAATGTTAAGGTTTTGAAATAAATAATTCAAAACAGGATATAAAAAAAGGAAATCGTAAGATTTCCTTTTTTTATGGTTAAAAGTATACTGATTTGTTTTACTCAGGAACTTCGTCTTTGTTTATTTTTAATGATACTATGATTCCGGCCAAAAGAGAAACGGCAATAAAAGCCAATGAACCCCATTCTGGAATTTCGATGAAATCATGCAATAGCATTTTTAGACCTACAAAACTTAAAATAGCAATAAGGCTATATTCTAAATAGCTGAATTTAGCCAGCATATTTGCCAAAAAGAAATACATGGAACGCAATCCTAGTATCGCAAAAATATTGGAACTGAACACAAGAAAAGGATCTGAAGTTATCGCTAAAATAGCAGGAACACTATCAATAGCAAAAATAACATCCATAACTTCTATCACAACCAATGCTACAAAAAGCGGGGTTGCAGCTCTAATATGTCTTCTTTTTACAAAAAAATGCTCTTTGTCCATGTGATTGGAAATCGGCATAATTTTCTTCAGACTTTTATAAACGAATGATTTTTTAGGTTCAAATTTTTCATCCTCGCCGTTCATTAGCATCTTTATTGCGGTATAAATCAAGAATGCTCCAAAAAGATAAGTGGTCCAAGTGAATTTATGGATTAGCATAACTCCAAAAAAGATCATTAAACCTCTAAAAACAATGGCACCCAAAATACCCCAAAACAAAACGCGATGTTGGTATTTTTGAGGGATTCTGAAAGCAGAAAAAATAATTGCAATAACAAAAATATTGTCAACACTTAATGATAATTCTATCAAATAACCGGTGATGAATTTAATAGAAGCTGTGGTTGGTTTTAGTCCGTCAGGATTTGCAATGTAGTTTGTGCTGTAAAGCCAGTGAATAACAAATGAAAATAAAAAGGAAAGAGCGACCCAGATAGCGGTCCATTTTCCGGCTTCTTTCGTGCTGATGATATGAGGCGTTTTATTGAAAACACCTAAATCAAGTGCAAGAAAAATTAAAACTGCTGTTAAAAAAGAAATCCATACAATCATAATAAGTGTGATTTTTTGAGTACTGCAAATATACTTTTTTGAATATTTAAATTAGAAACTTATGGAGATAAAGTTAGTATTAAAAAAATAGAGCATAAAAAAAGTGCCTTTGTGATAAAGGCACTTTTTAGTTATAGCGGGCTAAGAATTACAAAGCTGATTTTACAGTTTTAACAATTCTTGCTGCAATTTTGTATGGATCACCGTTAGAAGCTGGTCTTCTGTCTTCCAACCATCCTTTCCATCCTTTTTGAACGGTAATTAATGGGATTCTGATAGAAGCTCCTCTATCTGAAACTCCGTAAGAGAAATCATGGATAGAAGCAGTTTCATGTTTACCTGTCAAACGTTGGTCATTGTATGCTCCGTAAACAGCAATGTGTTCTGCAGTTACAGGTCTGAATGCCTCACATATTTTTTCGTAAACTTCTTGAGAACCACATGTTCTTAATACTTCGTTAGAGAAGTTAGCATGCATTCCTGATCCGTTCCAATCGGTATCACCTAATGGTTTTGGGTGGTATTCAATAAAACAGTTATATTTTTCAGATAAACGATCTAATAAGTATCTCGCAACCCATATTTCGTCTCCAGCTTTTTTAGCTCCTTTTGCGAACAATTGGAATTCCCATTGACCACAAGCAACCTCTTGATTAATTCCTTCAAAGTTGATACCTGCAGCAATACATAAATCAGCATGCTCTTCTACGATGTCTCTTCCGTGAGTGTTTTTTCCACCTACTGAACAGTAGTACATCCCTTGTGGAGCAGGGTAACCACCTATTGGAAATCCTAAAGGCAATAAAGTGTGGTTGTCCATGATAAAGTATTCTTGCTCAAAACCGAACCAGAAATCACCATCATCATCAATTGTAGCTCTTCCGTTAGAAGGGTGTGCAGTACCATCAGCATTCATAACTTCTGTCATTACTAAGTATCCGTTGATACGAGTAGGATCAGGGTAAATTGCAACTGGTACTAATAAACAATCAGAAGATCCACCTTCAGCTTGTCTTGTTGATGAACCATCAAAAGACCAGTTTCCGATTTCTTCTAATGTTCCTTTAAAGTCTTCATGTTCTTCAACTTTAGTTTTACTTCTAAGATTTTGAGTTGGTTCATATCCATCTAACCAAATGTACTCTAACTTTATTTTAGCCATAATATTATAAATTTATTTTCGTGATTCTTATTTGATTGCAAATATAAATCAAATTTTTTAGGAGGGAAAATCAGGGGGTATTTTTTGTATGGGTAACTATTATTTTTCACATAAGTGTATTTTAACAGGGGGTATAGTTTTAAAATAATAATTTTTACCTCGTTTAAAAATTAATTTGATAATTGTTAACGCTGATTTTTTTTATTTTTTATTGTTTATATTTGTTTTTTGTAAAAAATCGATTAATAACAATTTAAATTTGTCTAAAATGTCAACATTACGTTTTCAAGCCTTGAGAGAAGCTTCAACTAGAAAGCCCGTTAAATTTGAAGAATCAGATCGAAAATCAATTCTTTTTGGTTCAAATGTGTTCAATGAAAAAGCAATGAGGCAATATTTGACTTCAGATGCTTTGAAAGGAGTACAAGGTGCAGTTCAGCATGGAACTAAAATAGACAGAAAATTAGCGGATTATATCGCAATGGGAATGAAAGAGTGGGCTCTTGCTAAAGGAGTTACACATTATACGCATTGGTTTCAACCTCTTACTGGTACAACCGCCGAAAAACATGATGCGTTCTTTGAAACATCGTATGACGGAAGTGATCCTGTAGAAAAATTTGGCGGAGCACAATTGGTACAACAAGAACCGGACGCTTCGAGTTTTCCAAACGGTGGAATTAGAAATACATTTGAAGCCAGAGGTTATACAGCTTGGGATCCAACATCTCCGGCATTTATTTACGGAACTACTTTGTGTATTCCTACTGTTTTTATTTCGTACACCGGAGAAGCTTTAGATAATAAAATTCCATTATTAAGAGCATTGTCGGTTATGGATGATGCAGCAACTGAAGTTTGTAAATATTTTGATAAGAATGTTAAAAAGGTGACAGCAACATTAGGCTGGGAACAAGAATATTTCTTGGTTGACAGTGCTTTGGCTAATTCTCGTCCGGATCTTATCATGACTGGTAGAACTTTGTTGGGGCATACTTCCGCAAAAGGACAACAGTTAGATGATCATTATTTTGGTTCTATTCCGACTCGTGCTTTAACGTACATGAGAGATTTAGAGCAAGAATGTATGTTGTTAGGAATACCGGTTAAAACTCGTCACAACGAAGTAGCGCCAAACCAGTTTGAGTTGGCTCCTATTTTTGAGGAAACGAACTTAGCGGTAGATCACAACTGCTTGTTGATGGATGTAATGCAAAAAGTAGCGGAGCGTCATGATTTTAAAGTGTTGTTTCATGAAAAACCGTTCAAAGGAGTTAATGGCTCAGGAAAACACAACAACTGGTCATTAGCAACAGATACTGGAGTAAACTTGTTGAGTCCAAGTAAAACACCAATGAGCAATTTGCAATTTTTAACGTTTTTTATCAATACCATTAAAGCGGTAAATGATAACGAATCGTTGTTGAGAGCCTCTATTGCAACAGCTAGTAATGATCACAGATTAGGGGCAAATGAAGCGCCGCCGGCAATTATTTCAGTTTTCATTGGAGAGCAATTGACAAAAGTTTTGGCAGAATTAGAAGGAGTTACAACCGGAAAATTATCTCCTGAAGAAAAAACAGATTTAAAATTAAATGTAGTTGGTAAAATTCCGGATGTTCTTTTAGATAATACAGACAGAAATAGAACATCTCCATTTGCTTTTACTGGAAATAAATTTGAGTTTAGAGCGGTTGGTTCTTCTGCGAACTGTTCTAACGCAATGACAACTTTGAATGCGATTGTAGCAAAACAATTGAGAGCGTTCAAAATTGAAGTGGATGCTTTGATTGAATCTAAAGACATGAAGAAAGATGATGCTATCTTTAATGTATTGAGAGAATATATCAAACAATCTAAAAAAATCCTTTTTGAAGGAGACGGGTATAGTGAAGCTTGGGAAATAGAAGCGGCAAAAAGAGGATTGAGCAACTTCAAAACTACTCCTGAAGCATTGAAAGCCAGAGCTTCGAAACAAGCTTTAGATTTATTCTCTGAATTGGGAATCATGAATCATATAGAAGTCGAAGCACGTTACGAAATTGAATTGGAAGAGTACACGAAGAAAATCCAAATCGAAGGTAGAGTTTTGGGTGATATTTCAAAAAATCACGTAATCCCTACAGCTATTCGTTATCAAAATACCTTGATTGAAAATGTAAAAGGGTTAAAAGATATTTTTGGAGACGAATTTAAAATCCTTGCCAAAGAGCAAATTATCTTAATTAAAGAAATTTCAAATCATATTGAAGGAATCAATTCTAAAGTTGAGGCGATGACTGAAGAAAGAAAATCAGCAAATCATTTGACAGATGCTCAAGAAATGGCAGAAGCATATTGCAATAAAGTAAAACCATATTTTGAAGTTATCAGAAATCACTGTGATAAATTAGAATTATTAGTGGATAATGAATATTGGACTTTAACGAAATACAGAGAATTACTGTTTACTAAATAATAGTATTTTTCATGTTTTTTTTAAAGAGGCTTTGTAAAAGGCCTCTTTTTTTGTTGATAAAGTTGTTAGTAAATAATTAACAGTTGTTTTCTTAATCTCGATTTATTTATTTTATCACTTGGTCGGCTTAGTTTTACATTTAGTCGGAAAGTAAGTTAAAATACTAAAAAACAGTATTTTATATTTTATTTGTATTGATATTCTTTTCTATCTTTGGGTATGATATTTAAAAAAGCAATCAATTAAGAATGCATTTCGTATTAAATATTACACAAGTGATTGCCCAATCACTTGTGAAAAACCTACATAATAATTTGTATTAATAACCAATTAAATATATTTATTATGAAAAGAGTAATTTTGAGCATCTCCGCGATGCTAGTAGCTTCTTTAAGCTTTGCACAAGGTAACATGAGTGCAGTAAATCAATTCGGAATCGCCAATACTGCGTTGATCACGCAAGCAGGTATTCAAAATGATTCAGATGCCTTACAGTTAGGTTTTGCAAACATGGCTATTGTTGATCAAGACGGAAGACACAACGAATCTGACACAAACCAAGGAGGATCTTTCAACCTTGCAAACGTCAATCAAGATGGTCGTCGTAATGATGCTTATGTTGGACAACTAGGTGTTGCTAATGCTGCATTTATTAACCAAGACGGAAGAAGAAATGATGCTGTTATAGGACAAGCAGGATCTCTTAACTGGGCTATGACAACTCAATTAGGAAAACAAAACTCTTCCACAACTTTACAATTCCTTACCGGTAACCACTCAAATGTATTGCAAGTTGGTGAAGGTAATGATTCAAATGTATTACAAGTTGGATTTTTTAACGGTGCCAATGTGTATCAATTGGGTGAAGATAATGTCGCAATAACTGATCAGTTAGGAGCAGGCAATACTTCATTTATTAACCAATTTGGTGATAGCAACATGGCCTGGACAATCCAAACCGGTAACGATCATATTAGTTTAGTGAACCAATGGGGTTCTGCTAATGCAAGTTTTGTATTGCAATCTAACTAATAATACTTAAATAAAAAGGTGGAATTGTAAAATCAATTCCACCTTTTTTATAAAATAAACAAGTCTTTATTTTTTCAACCCTAATTTTTTCTTAAAGAAGATTTTCTATTAATTACAAAAATTAGTAGTAACATCACTTTTTATTTTTGAATTTTTACCGTTGCCGCTTTTTATAATTAGAATGGGAATTTGTGCTTTTTTTATGTTTACGACAAGAAAATTAACAACTCATGAAATCAAAAATAAATTGTGTTTTATGTAGTATCGGATGTTTAATAGCAATCGATAGTATTGCTCAGGAGGAAAAATCCATTTCTGTTCCTGATTCTTTTGGTTTAATGAATGCAGGTATAATTTCTAATCCAAATAATGAAATTCTGCAAATGCAATCTATGACTAATTTTCTTCAAAATAATAACCTGATTCAGGTTACCCAGATAGGTGCTTATAATTATTCGGATATCATATTACAAAGTCAAAATACCACTGTAATGGTGAATCAGAACGGATATAATAATTTTTTGAACCTCTATAAAAATACCGACGAAATCAATCAATTTGTCTTGCAATCGGGAACCAATAATTTTATTAGTGATTTTTCAATCAATGCTGTAAATGAAACCAATATGTCCATTATTCAGGACGGAAATAATTTATCGCTCTATAATAATGGATCAAATTCGATATCCAAAGATTTGAAAATTACACAAACCGGAAATTCAGGCACTATTTATATTTTTAATCACTAGTTTATGAAATCATTGATATTAAAACTGGCTTTTGTTTTGCTTTTCGCCAATATGCAAACTATTTCGTCTCAAACGGTTTATAAAGAAGTTAAAGCCAAAATTGAAGTCGAGGAAGTAGAAAATATATTGTCCGTTACCGGAACAGCCGAAAATCTGAAAGCAGTATATAAAAACATTTCATTTAAACTGTCTGTTTTTAAAAAGAATAAATCAAATGATAATAAATCCAGTAATATGCAAGATGGTCGCATGACATTAGAGCCTATAAATAAGGTGATTCTTTCTAAAACACAAATCAATAGAGGGAAAGACGATCAAATTATTGTGTTATTATTGATTTATGATGAAAACAATGTGATTATTGGTAAAGACCGCGTTGTATTTGGTCAGGAGGAAGAGCCAAAAGTAAGCGTTTTGAAACCCAATGACGGATTAGAAATGATTGGAATTGTTTCTAATGAGACCAAAACGAAATTAGGAAACGATTTCTACGATTTCTTTTATTCCGAGTTTTCTAAACTCAAAATTAATTCGAATAAAATTATTTACGTCCAAGAAGAATTAACTTTTGGAAGAACCACAAAAATCACCGTCAATATTGATGGGGAAATCATCGAAGAATTTATAGCAAGACCCGAAGAAGATTTCCTTAAATATATGTCTCAAACGGCTTCTTCCAAGGTTTTCAAGTATTTTAAAAATATAGAGAAGCAAAATAAATCAATTATGCAATATTAAATTTTGCGTTTAATTTTCAAGGAATTGAATCTTGTTTTTATAGTGACTTGTATAAGAAACAGATTGTAGTCCATTAGTTTTCAAAGCATTTTTTTTAACATATTTAAATCGCAATCAAATGAAAATAGTAATCCTATTAGCGTGTCTGTTGGTAAATTCGTTGGTTTCTAATGCTCAAGATTTGGTTTACAAACCAATAAATCCGGCATTTGGAGGAGATACTTTTAATTATCAATGGTTGCTTAGTTCAGCCGAAGCACAAAATAAATTTAAAGAGGACACCAGTGTTGGACTGGAACAACAAACGGAGCTGGAACGTTTCAAAGACAATCTCAATAATCAATTGTTGAATCAAGTGTCAAATTCTTTGTTCCAAAAACAATTTGGTGATAAAGGAATTACCGAGGGATCGTATGTTTTTGGCAGTTTGTCGGTAGACATTTATCCGTCAAATCTGGGATTGGTCGTCGATATTTTAGATACTGAAACTGGCGAGCAAACCCAAGTTATCATTCCTAACAATTAATTTCAAAAGAGATAATGCCTTTTGTATTTATTTCTTTAAAACTGAGCGCAGGTTTTTTTACTGCTAATCAGTATAAGATATTTTGTTTTCAAAAATGTTAATAAAAGCGAATCCAAATATGAAAAAATCTACTATTGCCCTATTATTTCTTTTTTTATTGTCCAGTTGCGGAGCTTATTTTAATCAGCCGGTAGGCGTTCAAAAAGCCATTTATGGAGAGAGTACTCCTGCAACATCCTCGTTAATTAAAATGCCAAAACCTAAGGAACAAATTGTTGTTGGCGTTTACAAATTCAAAGACCAAACCGGGCAGTATAAGGCTACGGATCAAGGAAGTACATTTAGCACGGCTGTCACTCAAGGCGCTACTTCTATTTTGCTCAAAGCCTTAGAAGATTCTAAATGGTTTGTGCCAATTGAACGGGAAAATCTCGGAAATCTTTTGAACGAAAGAAATATCATCCGATCAACTCGGCAGGAATATGCAACTACGGCAAATCCAAACGATTCTCAGTTAACCCCACTTTTATTTGCCGGTGTATTATTAGAAGGAGGAATTATTTCGTATGATTCTAATATCATTACAGGCGGATTTGGAGCCCGATATTTTGGAGCAGGAGCTTCAACGCGATACCGCCAAGATAGAATTTCTATTTACCTGCGATTAGTTTCTACCTCAAATGGTAAAATTCTAAATACGGTTTACGTGTCCAAAACAATCTTGTCTCAAAGTGTCGATGCTAATTTATTTAAATATGTAAATATCAAAAGGCTGTTGGAAGTTGAGACAGGGTTTACCCGAAACGAACCGATTCAACTGGCGGTTACTGAAGCCATAGAAAAAGCGGTAGAAGGTTTAATTGTGGACGGAATCAGAGAAAATCTTTGGGAGGTCGAAGCCACAACCGATGAGGTTAAAACCTTTTTAAATTCCTATGTGAAAGAAAAAGAAGATGCCGATATCGCACAACTTTATGGAAGAAACAGACAAGAAAAGAGAGCGAAAGTAGGAATAGAATTAGTTGGAGGTACAACATATATGGCCGGCGATTACCCCAATCCGGTAGCAAAACCAATGATGCGGGGTGCTTTAAAGTATTTTTTTACTCCGAGTTTTGATTTGAGTGCTTCGACAAATGCGTTTTGGCTGGGCAATAAAAATAAATTGGATGTTGGATATGCATCATTGGATTTAAATTTAGAATTTTTGATTCTGCCGTACGATGTAATAACTCCCTATGTCTATGCTGGTGGCGGCGTAAGTTTTAATTCCAAATATAAAAATACACATGCTAAAATTCAATATGGTGCAGGTTTAGAATATCTGGTCACCAATAACCTTGGATTTAAAGTGTACGGGGAACATAACCTCAATTTTTCGGATAATGTTGATTATGTGGTCAGTGGAAGCAGAGACGATTATTATTGGCGTTTTGGACTGGGGATGACGTATTATTTTCATCGAAAAATTAAAAATAAAGTAAAATAAATATTCCGTTGTCAAGGATAAACAAGTGAAAAGAATAGGCGTAATCATTTAATAATACCTACAAATGAAAAAAATTGGACTAAAAATTTTGGTGTGTTTTATACTATTTGTTTCTTGCAGTGAGGAAGTAATAGATGACACCGGTGCAGGAAGCGTAAAAGGACGCGTGGTCGATTCTCAAACATTCGAACCCATTAAAAATGCAAGGATTTCATCAAGTCCTGCAACTAATACTTATTTTACAGACGATAATGGGGATTTTATTTTTGATAAAATTGTAGTCGGAAAGTATTCTTTTCAGGCACAAAAAGAAGGATATACTGCTAAATTTGAAGCGGCAAGTGTGAACAAAAACAGTACTACCCAAATTGTTTTTGAATTAGAAATTTCTACAGCCAATAATAAACCGCCGGCAATTCCCGTATTAACCGCACCTGGGGATAATGCCAAAAGCCAAGCTTTAAAATTGAATTTAACTTGGACAGCAACCGATCAGGAATCGGATGTTTTAACCTATGTGGTTACTGTGAAAAACGGAACTACCGATGTGGTAACGACTTATCCCGATCTTAAAACAGCCACTTTAGAACTGTCAGGTTTGAGCTACAGTACCAAGTATTATTGGCAGGTCTCCGCCTCAGATGGAATTAATCCGCCAACAAACAGCGTCACAAAAACCTTTACAACTCTGGCTTTTCCTAATCCTAGATTTTTGTATATCAAAAAAGTGAACAGCAACAATGTTATCTACACTGCAGATGAATTAGGAAATGAGTTGCAATTAACGTCTTCTGAAGTAAACAGTTACCGTCCGAGAAAAAATCTGCAAATTAAAAAAATTGCTTATATTAGTTCCGATGGTTCTCAAAACCAAATTTATACAATGAATCCCGACGGTTCCGGTGTTTTTAAAGTGACCAATTCAATTCCTGTCGCCGGATTCAATATGGAGCATGTCAATTACTGTTGGAGCACGAATGGCAGTCAGCTGATCTATCCGAATTTTGATAAATTGTATCGTATCAACTCTAATGGTGGTGGATTAATACAATTGTTCAAAACGCCAAACGGCAAATTTATTTCAGAATGCGATTGGAGTCAGGACGGAAGTAAAATTGTTCTCAAGGTGAATGATATATCCGGATATAACGTGGAGATTTACGTGATAAATACTTCGGGAACTGTTCTCTACGAAGTGCTTTCCGGATTCAATGGCGCCGTCAGTGGTTTGAATATTTCGGTTGATAATGAAAAAATTGTTTACACAAGAGATGTTTCAGGATATGAAAGTTCTAATTACCGAAGAATGGATTCCCGTATTTTTGTCTACAATCATACCACAAATACATCTACCGAATTGGATATCGAAAAACCAACGGGTTACAATGATTTAGATGTGAAATTTTCACCAAATGAAGCAGATGTTATTTTTGTGAATACCTCTAATGATGGGATTTCTATAAAAAATATACAAACCGCAAGTTTAACCCAAACCGATTCCCGCGTAACATTATTTTCCGGCGGTTCGATGCCCGAATGGAAATAAAGACCAAAATACCAGAATAAAAAAAATGCCTGTCAATACCAACAGGCATTTTTTTATGAATATACGCTCACTCCATTATTATTTTTTCGAGACATACTTGTCAAATCGGCTTACGAAAAACCCAAAAAAATAATTATCTTTGCCACAAAATCCATCTGCCCTATAGCAGATTACACAACTACTTTACATGAGTTCAGATACTTCAAAAAGATATGCACAGCGCGGTGTTTCGGCATCCAAAGAAGATGTACACAACGCTATAAAAAACATCGACAAAGGATTATTTCCTCAAGCATTTTGCAAAATTGTTCCCGATTATTTAACCCAGGATGAAGACTATTGTCTCATTATGCATGCAGATGGTGCGGGTACAAAATCGTCTTTGGCGTATATGTATTGGAAAGAAACAGGTGATATTTCCGTTTGGAAAGGCATCGCTCAAGACGCTTTAATCATGAATATTGATGATTTATTGTGCGTTGGTGCTACCGATAATATTTTGCTTTCTTCAACCATTGGAAGAAATAAAAATCTGATTCCTGCCGAAGTAATTTCAGCCATCATCAACGGAACCGAAGAATTGATAAAAGAGTTGGATTCTTTTGGAGTAACCATTCATTCAACAGGTGGAGAAACTGCCGATGTAGGTGATATTGTTCGAACAATTATCGTTGATTCAACAGTTACTGCGAGAATGAAACGTTCAAAAGTAATTGACAATGCCAATATTAAAGCGGGTGACGTAATCGTGGGATTGGAATCTTTCGGTCAGGCTACTTATGAAAAAAGCTATAATGGCGGAATGGGAAGCAACGGATTAACATCGGCGCGTCACGATGTTTTCGGAAAATATTTGGCTACCAAATATCCGGAAAGTTACGATGCTGCAGTTCCTGAAGATTTGATTTATTCCGGTCAGGTAAAATTGACGGATGCTGTCGAAAATTCACCAATCGATGCAGGGCAATTAGTGCTTTCTCCAACAAGAACCTATGCGCCGATTATCAAGAAAATTTTAGATAAATATACTTCCAATGAAATTCACGGAATGGTGCATTGCAGCGGTGGAGCACAAACTAAAATTTTACATTTTGTACAAAACCTGCACATCATAAAAGACAATTTATTCCCGGTTCCACCATTGTTCAAGCTAATTCAGGAACAATCTAAAACCGATTGGAAAGAAATGTACCAAGTATTCAACTGCGGTCACCGTATGGAAATTTACGTTCCCGAAGCTGTGGCTCAAGACATCATCGCGATTTCAAAATCGTTTAATGTCAATGCACAAATCGTGGGTAGAGTAGCAGCTGCCGATGCCAAGAAACTGACTATTACCAGTGAGTACGGTACTTTTGAATATTAAGATTGTTTAACCGTTGAATTGATTAATCGTTGATTGATTTAAACAATTAAACTTTTGTTTTTTGCCTAAACTTTTTAAACGATTAAACCTTTAAACTTTTTTCCAATGTACGAACTACTTTTTTGGCAATATCAGGACGGAATCTACCTCAACCACCATTTGGTTTACGAAGCCTTGGTCGAACAACAAGAAGTCGAAGGCTTAGAAACGCTTCCGGTTTCCGTAATCTTGAATCGTATCAATTCAGTGTTTTCAAGCTGGGAAAAAGTAGATGAAAGCAGTTGGAAAAATACCAACGGGAAAGGCGCTTTTCAAGTCAAAACAACGCCTCAGAGCATACAAATCGATTGCTACGGAACCGAAGGTAAAACCATGAACCTTCTGGCCGATACTTTGGAAGAATTCAAATGTCCGTTGTATGATCCGCAAATTCCGGTGCGTTACGACGAAATGAACGAATAGATTTTTTTGGAGCTAATCCAGCACTCCGTTACAATCCTCCCTTAAAAAAATATTTTTCTAAATCCTGAAAGGAGCTTCCGTTGGTCGCTCTTTCAGGACAAGAAAAATTATCTTTTTTGCAGTTCGGGATTTTCACTTCGATCTGGGCTAATACAATCAGTTATTTATACCCAGAATCGGTAGATTAATTCAAACAGTTATTTTATAGCCGTTTTATTCAAAAGAATGGGTTCACCAAAACCAATTTGCTCCAGCTTTTTCAATTGCGTTTCGGCATCGCCTACCACTAAATAAATCATTTTATCAGCATTCAAATATTGCTCTGAAAGCTTTTTTAGTTCGTCAAGAGTAATTTTCTTAACAATGGTTTCCTGTTGTTTTGCATAATCAGCAGCGTAGTTATAGTTGCTGATATCATAAAGCATTTCCAGTTTTGCAGAAAGCGTTTCAAATGCTCTGGCATTACTTTTTATCAAGTATCCTTTAGTCACTTCGAGATCGTTTTCATTGAAATTTTTTCCATAGTGTGCAACAATGTCTTTAATCAGACTAACGGATTCAAAGGTTACATTAGAACGTACGCCACTGGAAATTGTAAACGGACCTTTGTTTACAGAACCATTAAAGGAGGAATTGATACCATACGTATATCCTTTCCCTTCACGTAATTCTTGCGTTAATTGGGAGGCAAAACCACCTCCGCCTAAACGGTAATTCATGATTTGAGCGGGATAAAAATCTGCGTCAGTAGCGGCAAGAGCAAGATAACCAATTCGGATTACAGATTGTTTGGCACCCGGAACATCATAGAAATAAATTTTTGATGAGGCAGCTGTATTTGTTGGGGCTATTTTAGGAATGATAACTTTTTTAGCTTCCCAGTTTTTATTTAAAGGTGCTAATGAATTGGTCACATCCGTTTTTGAAATAGCACCAACAATTTTAAAATCAGCAACAGATGGAGCCGCGTTTTTAGTATAATAATTTTTCAAATCATCAATAGTAATACTGTTTACAGTGTTTTCGGTACCGATACGATTGTTAGCTAAAATCGATTCTTTTCCATAAATTAATTTTTTGAATTCATTTCTGGCAATACTATTTGGATCTGCTTTCTGTTGTGTGATTTGGCTTAAAGTACTTTGTTTAATCAAATCAAATTCTTTGGTATCCCAACGTGGCTGTAAAACTATTTCCTGAACTAATGCCATAGTTGCATTGTAATTCTTAGCTAGTGTATTCCCTGAAATAAAAATAGATTCGTCAGTTGCATAAGCGCTAATAGTTGCTCCCAGACTCTCGATAGCATTTTCCAGTTGCTCAGGAGTTTTATTTTTTGTGCCTTTTGTCATCAGTTCCGCCATCATAGTCGAAACGCCTATTTTATCGGTATTTTCAAGTAGCATTCCGCCTTTTAGTTGCAATTGAAATTGAACAAGAGGAACTTCGTGGTTTTCGATACCTGAAACGTTTAAACCGGAGGATAACTTGCTTTTCCAAACCGATGGTAATATTACATCAGGGCTTTCTCCATAAGCGGGTTCTACTGTTCGATCAAATTTTGAAGGTGTTTTTTCATAGGTTGCTGCAATACTGGCATCAAATGAATCTTCTTTTCCTTCGATGATTTTTTCCTCAACAACTGCGGCTAATGAAGAACCTTCTAAGATTAAATCAGCCTCTCCTTTTGGAACAAAACTTGTGGCAACAAAATGCTTTCCTTTAACGTATTTTTGATACACACGCATCACATCTTCGGTAGTTACGGCTAGAATATTTTTTACATCTTGATTGATATAATCTGGAGTTCCTGCAAAAATTTCATATTGCGCCAGTTGAAATCCTTTTCCTAAAACACTGGATAAATTCGTGTAAAAAGCAGTTTCTTGTCCCGCTTTAATTCGATTTAAATCCTGTTGAGAAATCCCTTCAGCTTCAAAGTTTTTAAAAGCTTCGTTTACGCCATTCATTACATCATTCAAATTTGTTTTTTCAAAAGCAGTAACACTTAGCATGTATTGACCCGCAATTTCTGAATTGTATTGTAAAACATCGGCGTCATCCGTTAATTTTTTGTCTTCTACGAGGGTTTTGTACAATGGCGCTTTTTTACCTTTTGAAAGATAACTGGCTAAAACTTCCAAAGCATAACTGTCAGGATGATATTCATAAACGGAGGGCCATGTTAATGTGAGTTGCGGCAACTTGGCAAAATTATCCTCGTAATACAGTTTTTTAGTTTCGGTCAATGTTACAGACTGTTTTTCCATTTTAGGAATGGCTTCCCCTCGTTTTATTTCTCCAAAATATTTTTCGACCCAAGTTTTGGTTTGTTTGACATCGAAATCTCCGGCAATTGTCAGTGTAACATTATTAGGTACATACCAGCGGTTGTAGAAACTTTTTACATCTTCGAGTGTGGCATTTTGTAAATCTTCCAAGGAACCAATAACTTCCCAACTGTACGGATGTGTTGCCGGGTATAAATTTTTGGAGATGACAGAAAAATTGTGTCCATAAGGTCTATTATCATAACTCTGTCTTTTCTCATTTTTAACGACCTGTTTTTCTTTAGCTAAAACCGGTTCGGTTACGGTGTTAATGAAATATCCCAATTTATCGGCTTCGGCCCAAATCATTTTTTCTAATGCATCTTTTGGAACAGTCTGAAAATAATTAGTGCGATCCCTGCTGGTAGAACCATTGGCACCGGACCCGCCAATACGAGCACTCATTTTATCAAGTCCTCCTTTACCCAGGTTTTCCGATTCCAAGAAAAGCAAATGTTCAAATAAATGCGCAAATCCGGTACGACCCACTTTTTCTCTCGCAGATCCCACATGACTGGTCAAAGCAACAGCAACTACTGGATCAGATCGATCAATATGCAGGATTACATGAAGTCCGTTTTCTAATGTGAACTGCTCGAATGCTACTTTAAATTCTTTTGATTTATCCGTTTTACTTTCATTTTGGGAATAGGAACTGAACGCAGCAAAAAAAACGAATGGAAGAATTAGAAACTGGATTGATTTCATAGTTTAATTTTTAAAATTGGATTTTGTAGTTATCTATTTAGTTCAACTAATTTTTTGCTACCGAAAACGAAATTAAGAAAAAGAAAATAATAAAAGGCTAAATCGTAAGAAGTTAAATTTCAATATTTATAGTAAATTTACGACTTGATTTGATGTAGTTCATCGATAGAAAACTAGATTTTAATGTTTAAATTAAGGGATTCAAATCCATTAATTTTTTGATTAGGACCGTATTATTAAAATTAATAATCTAGATTTTTTTTAATGCATAAATGAATATAAACATGAGTATAGCTTTATCCCAAAATACCATCTTAGAAGACGAAACTGTTTTATTGCGCCCATTATTGGAATCAGATGTGGAGAATTTATTGGAAATTTCTATCAACGAACCCGAAACTTGGGAATATTCACTTGTACGTGCCAACGGAAAAGAAAATCTCGAAAATTACATTCAATTAGCCCTGAAGGCCAAGGCAAATAAAACCGATTTTCCCTTTATAGTTTTGGATAAAAAGTCAGGAAAATATGCAGGAAGCACCCGTTTTTATGATATTAATTTTGAATTCAAAACACTTCAATTAGGATATACTTGGTACGGAAAAGCGTTTAGGGGAACGGGACTCAACAAACATTGCAAATTTTTATTGTTACAATTTGCTTTTGAAACCCTTGGTATGGAGCGCGTGGAATTTCGTGCAGATAACGCCAATCAGCGAAGTATTGCCGCCATGAAAAGCATCGGTTGCACTGTTGAAGGGGTTATGAGAAGTCACATGCCGACTTGCGATAGCGAACTGCGCCGCGACAGTATTATTCTGAGTATTCTTAAAAAGGAATGGTTCGAAAGGGTAAAAGAAAATTTGAAAATCAAAATACAATAAAAGACATTCACTGTTTTTTTAAATGTTGTCGCCGCCTTTCTTGAAGCCAATTAATTGTCTGTATTTTGATTCGGTTTCTTTTAATTCTTCTTCCAGTTGTTTGTATTTACTGATGTCTTTAATGGTCACCACAGCTGCCACTACATTGTTATCCTGATCTATTAATGGTCTTCCGCTGATGAGTACCCGTCTTTTTTCCTTTGTGTTCGGGTCCCAAAGAATAACATCGATATCATCCGTCACTTCACCGTTTAAAGCGCGTTCCATTGGTAAATTTTGAGAAGGAAAAGTTGTTTTCTCATCCGGGAAATAGAGTTCGAAATGGTTGATTAAATTAGGGGATATTTTATCATCTTCATGAGTTCCAAAAAGTTCATTGGCCATATCATTAGCCATGACGATTTTTTTATCGGCATTGGCAACCATAACGCCTTCACCAATATTTTCGACAATTAACCTTAGTTTTTCTTCGTTTTCATACAACTCGTTAATGACTTTTTGTTGTTCATTTTCTAAATGAACTTTTTCCGTAATATCACGTGCCACCGAATATAAAATACCTTGCTGCATATCAATAGTACTATGCCAGTCCAGCCATTTATAGGTTCCGTCTTTACAAAGAACTCGATCTTCAAAACTGACAATCGGATCACCTTTTAAAAGTTTAGCCAGAACTTCATCGGCGATGCGTCGGTCATCCGGATGGGTTAATTCCATGAATTTTATAGCATTGATTTCTTGTTGGGTATAACCAAGTGTTTTGGTAAATGCCGGATTTATTTTTATAAAATGATCGTTTTTGGCAACAGTTAGAATATCAAAGGACATGTTAAAAAAGGTATCGGCTATTTTCAATGAGGCTTCATTCCCTTTTTGTGCGGTGACATCAATCGCAACAGCATACAATAATCCGGTGGAAAGATCAGGAGAGGCGGACCATACTAACCATTTAACAGAGCTGTCTTTACAAATCCAGCGGTTTTCAAATTTGATGACATAAGCACCCATTTCCAGTTTATTGATTTCGTTTTTGGTACTTACCCAATCATCCGGATGAACATAGGTTAAAAAAGGATGGCTCAGTAATTCTTGTTCCGAATAGCCTAATATGCGACTCATAGCCGGATTTATTTTTATAAACTTGTCTTTTGATGCAATGGCCATGATGTCGATAGACATATTAAACAATTTATCTACTTCTTTTAATTCTTCTTCCAGTTTTTTTCTTTCGCTGATGTCTGTCGAAATTCCTCCTATGGCGTAGATTCTTCCGGTTAAATCATACAATGGAAATTTTACGGCAATATACGTATGTACACCATCGGCTTGCTGAATGGATTGTTCTGTTTTAAGTTCTTTTAATGCTTTGACGACTTCTAGGTCAGAGCTTCGGTATTGATCGGCTATTGCTGCAGGAAGGAAATCGTGGTCGGTTTTGCCTATTATTTTTTCATTCGAAATTTGAAATAACGATTCGTATTGTTTATTAATCAATAGGTATTCGCCATTTATTTTTTTTATGAATATAGGATTTGTAGTGTTGTCAATGATAGACTGAAGCAGCTGTCGGTTTTCAAATAATAAATCTTGAGAGATTTTTTTAGCCCGCAATTGAGACCGAAAGATAAAATAGACAATGATCAGTAAAATAGCCGAAAGAATGAATAATGAAATGGCCGTAAAATTGAGTGTATTGTCAAAACTCTCATCTCTTTTTTTATTAATTCTGGAAATAAAAACCCATGCCAGCGCAATTACAACCAATAAATTGATGATGAATCCAAGGAATATTTTTTTTTCGAAAGTAATCTTCATGGCGTTGTGGTATTAAATCAATATATAAAAGATACGTATTATAGGGGTATCTAAATTAGCGAATTATATTCAATTTATTCGTTGTTTTATTGCTTTTTTTAAGTCTAATTTGCTTATAATTAGTTCTTTATTCTATTTTTTATACAACGAATATACGTGTAGTTCATCGTGGTCAGGAAAGACTTTTTTATTGATATGGTTTAAAAGATACAAAACCATAATGCTGATTATGGCAGCAAAAAAGCACCAGACCGAAATAATATAATCCACGTAAAAAAGCAAAGTGATGAGATACGATACTAAGATGGTAATGCTTAACAGCCACATTCGTTTAATACTCGAAACTACAGCTGGAGCAATTGTTGCAAGACTGTACAGGAAGTCTCCGTAGCCGCCAAAAACGATTGGGTAATCTTGTTGATAGCGGATGTGGTAACCTGTTATTTTGGCTTCGGAAGTATAAAACAACAGGCAATATGAGAGATATAAAGAGACTAACAGCCCAATTCCCACCAGTATGCGCAACATTATTTTACGCTTTTTCTCTTCTTCCAGTTTCAAAAGGGCAAATGGGATTAAGATTGGCCAAACCACCTGAGCGAAAAAAAGGTAAAAATAAGTACTTGGTTTTTGGAGTATACTAAAACTGGGATGGGTGAGAGAGAGCCACAAAAATCCTTCTGAAACCTGCTGGACACAAAAAAGCAAAGGAATACAGGCAAAATAAATTTGGGCTTTTTTTTCTGTTTTTTTGATGGAGGCAATTCCTATTACCGATAGAATAATTCCTGCTCCAAAACTGGCATTGGCTGAAAAACACATACGCTTTGCGTGTTTAAGGTTAAAATAGTAGAACTGATAAAATGCATTACGATTTACCACACCCAAAAAGGAGCCTGTAAATTTTCGGCATAGAGAATGAGGTCAAATGTGGCATGGGCGATAATAACTGCCGCCATGCTTTTTGAATAATATCTCAAAATACCCAGAACGATATATCCACTAAAGGACCACAGAAAAAACGAGGTCATGTTTTCTAAATGTTGTGCTGCAGGAGCAAGAAATAAGGATGCTTTGTACAATGCATGGGCTAATGCCGTAAAAATCACAGCCAAACCGGGATCTAATTTCATTAATCGGCCTTGTATGAAACCACGGAAAACAGATTCCTCTACAACACCGATAGTCATTCCGACCAAAGCAAAACTTTCTAATGTTGCGGGCAAAACCGGCAAGCCTATACTGCCCCGATAATACATTGCGGCAGCCATTCCTGTTTCTAATCCGATGAAGGCATAAATGAGTTTCTTTCGAGAAAAAAGGTCCCGAAAAAATACAGCTAAAGTGGCCATAGGGGAATGGATACGGCGACTGATAATATAGGCACTCATTAAAAGTGGAGCCAAAGAAAGAAATTTTGTAGGGAAGGGATAACTGACCAAATACCCAAAAACAACCAATCCTACACTGCAAAATACAGCTTCGAATACGGCTTTTTGGTATCGCTTCGGCACGGTTCTAAGGTGTTCATAATTCTTCATGGTAATGGTTTTTTTTAAGGAGTTTTATAAGTTTTCTGTCAAAAATAACACTGAATAAAAAAGTTGCAGGTACAATCAAAAGCAACCAACCGGAACCCAAACAAGCACCGGAATTGGGGACAATAATACAGCCCGGTAATGCCTTTTCTAATGCTTGAATGGTTGCTTTGTCTGTTTTGTTTTCATCAGGGACAGAGAGGTATCTCAAATCTTTTAAGGAATAGAGTGATTTTATGTCGGTGATTTTGTCTCTTATTATAAGCCCTTTCAACTGGTTGATATGCTGTAACGGTTTTAGATTAGAGATACTGTCGCTTCCGCGGAGTTCGAGTACTTGTAAGGCGGGCAAAGCAGCACATATAGAGTCGAATTCTTGTTGGGAAGTATTTGCCGGAAGGCCAAGCCACCTTAGTTTTTTGCCGGTTGTGAGCAAGTCGATTTTAGAACAAGTCCCGGATACAAGAAGCAGGTTGAGTTTGGGCAATTTTTCTTTGAGTAGTGCCAAATCCATTTTGCAGTCCTGATTGTTGATGGTGAGTTGTTCCAGACTTTTGAGCGGTTCTAAAAACGCATAATCAGTGAGGCAGCCGGAAATACTTACCTTTTTTAATTGCTGATTGGTTTTGAAAAACGAAGCGCTTAATGTTGTACTGTTGTTCCCGGTGATGATGCATTGTTTGAGCATGGGTAATACTGGTAAAGTAGTTTTGATAACCGAATCGGATATGGCGAGATAAAGACTTTCGGCCGATTTCCAATGGTTTAACAATGGTAATTGGCTTTGGTACAAATAGGCGCTGATGACTTTGGGTTGAAAGAAATTGGCTTTTTTTAGGTAAGACGGTATGACTTGTGCCGCATCATTTTCTTCAAAACCCAGAGCCGTTTGAGGGTATAAACGCGCAATTTCTTTTAGAAACGGAATATAAACATCCGGAATGACAGACTTGAAAAAGATTCTTTTCAAATCGGTGAGTTCGTTTTTTTTCATTTGGCGAAACCAAGGCAGTAAATCGGATTGGTCGGACAGGGTTATGGTGTTTACTTTTCCGTTTACAAAAGTGAGAGAGTCGCCGGCATCTTCTATTTGAATAGAATCGTTTTCAGCTTCATCAAAGGACAGCAATACATTATTGAAGCCCAACACATCTCCTTGCTCTGCCAAAAGCGATACTTTGTTTTTTGCAGCAGTAGAAAATTGGGTTAAAGCGTACTCTTTGGATTGGTTTGTTGCAAATCCTTTTCCATAGAAAGTGAGAACGGCAAAGCGATTTTCGTTTTTGAATTGATAGCTTATCCAAACCAGCAGAATGGTTAACAGCAACAAGGATGCTACAGCCCATCGGTTTAATTGCTTCACTTTGTTACGCACACGATTTTTGGATAGGTTCACCATATTCTAGTATTTTAAAGTTATAGCTTAGCGGCGTCTTTTCGTTCTTATATCAAATGGATGAGGAACGATGACTTCAATGCGGCATCAGATTTTGTCTGGTTGCCGTTTGATACTGTTGTATTAATGTAAAAACTAAATAGGGATAGTAGGGATCCCGCCATTCTTTAAAACAAAAGAATTAAAGCATCAGCTGACAGTGTTTTTTGAGACTGTCAAATAGGTTGGTATACGATACATTTGGGGAGGTTGGATTTTTTGAAATCCATTATTCTGTAGCTAAATTAAAAATTAATTTTGATTAAAACAATTGAAAATCAATATATTGTGTATTTGTTGAAACAATAGTATCCAAATGAGATGTTACGGTATCTTATTTAAGGTGTAGAATTAACCTCTTATGAATAAAAAAAAATACTCCTTTATTCCGGTATTTTGGAACGAAGGAGTGTAAGTGTTGTACTTAGTACAGAATGGTTTGGTTGTTTATTCCGATTTATAAATGTGAATGGATTGTCCGACTAATTTCCATTGGTTATTTATTTTTTCTAACATTCGAATTTCATAAGAAAGTGTTTTCTTACCCTCTTTTGAGGTTGATTCTTCATCATGACTTACCCAGGCGGTGTCGCCTTTGATGCTCATTTTGTAGTTTGTTTGTACTGCAAAACCACCATTTCCCATAGCTTCCGGTTTGCTGTCAATCATTGCGGCTGGAGGAACATCATAAGTTTTCCCTTCGAGAGTAGAGACTAATATGCGACTGTACGGTTGAATGTGCCAACACTCAGTGTGGCCTTTGCTGTCTTGTGCTCTCCAGGTAGCGGATTCTTTTTCTAATAGTTTTTTGATGGATTCTGCTTCATCGGTTTTTTGGCTGTAGCCTGCAAGACTGATGGCAATAAGCAGGCATAAGGTTAGTTTTTGTTTCATAGTAATAGGGTTTAATAAATTTAAAAGTAGTGTTTTTTATAAAGTGTACCAAATTGTATTGTAGTTGTGGTTCGTGCCAGATTGCCTTATGCACAGGAGAATCGTAAAGTTGCATAGCAATATCCTAAATGCGCATAGGAGAATCGTGAATGTGCATAGGAGAATCGTGAATGTGCATGGCAATATCCTAAATGTGCATAGGAGAATCGTGAATGTGCATGGCAATATCCTAAATGCGCATAGGAGTATCGTGAATGTGCATGGCAATATCCTAAATGTGCATAGGAGTATCGTGAATGTGCATGGCAATATCCTAAATGCGCATAGGAGTATCGTGAAATGCATACGAGTATCGCAAAATGCATACGAATATCGTGAAATGCATAGGAGAATCGGAACAACACCCCAACGTTCTCCCGTTAGGTTGAGGTGTGGAGTACGATTACTGTTTTTTTAGATGGGTATTCAAAAAGGATATAATTTTGTTTTTGGTGTCTTCCGAATTAAATTGTGTTCCGCCATGTTGGGCCTCTTTTACAATTACAAAATCACTTTGGACGTTTGCCAGCTGTAAGTAGGAATCTAATAATTTTGATAACGAAATAGTAACGGTCTGATCTTTATCGCCGTGAAAGATGAGAAAGGGTGGGTCATCTTTATCAATGTAAGTGGTAGGGCTTGCTATTTTTGCTAAATCCGGGCGCAGCAGTGGCTGTGCTCCAAGCAGAGCGGTCGAGGTTGATTTTTGTTCTCCTTCGTACAACGGCATGCTACCGATACGGGCAACAAAATCGGAGGGGCCATAAAAATCAATTACGCCTTTGATTTTAAAATCAGGTTGTTTTTTATGGAGATAAAAGGCTTCGTTATAATTGTTATTGGAGGTTCCCAGGAATGAAGCCAGATAGCCTCCTGCCGAAAAACCGATTACGGCTATATTCTCTGGGTCTAAAAGATAGTTGTTGGCATTTTTATACAGAAAATCAATGGCTTGGTTGCAATCTTGTATTTGAGCAGGAAAAATTGCGGTAGTGCTGTAGCGATAATTGATAGATGCCACGGCAAAACCATTGTCTACAATTGCTTTTAGGGTTGTTTTCATGTTTTCCATATCACTGTATTTGTTGCCTTGTCTCCAACCACCGCCGTGAATCCAAATCACAAGTGGCACTTTTTTTTCCTGTTTAGCCGGCAGGTACAAGTCGAGTGTATGTTTTACGAGTGTATCCGAAGCATAAGGAATGTCCGGATGCATAACGGTGCCTTGAGGAAATAATTTTTTGATATTTGGCGGAATTTGTGCAGTGAGTTTGCTGGCCAGAAAAATAAAAAATAATAAAAAGGCAGTGCTTTTTTTCATGATGTGTTACGGTGTATTAGATTTGGGTTTCTTGTGTGTTGCGGTTAAAGGGCTTTTAGTTTTTTCTTGTTGTTAGGGTATCTTTTAAAATTTGAATTTCTTCTTTAGGGTCTTTAATTCGGATGCTTATTTTTTGATATTTCCATTCTTTTCCGTTTTTGACAGCAGCAATATCCATTTTACCTTTTCCTTTGTTTCCTTTTATTCGTACCGATACTGCAACAGCTTTGTTATGGTTTGAATAGATGGCATTTCCTTCCAGAACAGCCAATTGATCTATTGGTTCTATTGTTCCTATAACGTCAAGAACCCGGGTATTGGTTTGGGCTTTTTCAATCGCTTTTCCATAAAGGGAATGTTCGGAATAGGCTTGAGCGATATCCGTCAGATTTCCGTCGATGGTTGTCGTGATAAGGATTCCAAATACGAATAAAATCAGTACAATGAAAGTGGGTAAGGACCATTTCCAATTCCTGTTCCACCAACTTTTTTCTACAATTAATTCATTATCCATATTCTGAGTTTAATCTTCAGTTTTTAATTATTTTTTCGGGGAACATTTTCGCTGTTGCTTTGTATTTATAACAGTTCAAATAGGGGATATTGAAGACAAATTAAGAACTGCTCTACAAAATTAAAGTAAACCCAAACCTGCTATCGTACTAAACCGCTTTTAGGTGTGCGTTGTTTTCTGTTTATATTTTTCCGTTATACTGTGGGTCAAAATCCACCATCCACTCGATACCGAATTTGTCTCTAAACATTCCAAAATAAGAACCCCAAGGACTGTCGCTAATGGGCATTTCAATATTTCCGCCAGCTGAAAGTCCGTTAAATAACTTGTCTGCTTCTTCACGACTTGCTGCGCTGATGGATATTTTAGATCTGTTTTCATTTTCATTTACGGGACCCATACTTTCTGGAACATCATTCGCCATTAAAACATTTTCGCCAATAGGCAAAGCAATGTGCATGATTTTATTGGCTTCATTTTCTGGTATTGGAAATTCAGGGCTTGCTAAATCTTTGAAACGCATAATCTTTGCGAATGCTCCGCCAAATACTGATTGGTAAAAAAGGAACGCTTCTTCGGCATTTCCGTTGAAGTTAATGTGAGGATTGATAAGTGCCATAATTTTATTTTTTTAAGTTGTTTTCCAAATGTTTGACTGCAAATTGTCGCAATGTTATGTGGCTTAACGTCTTGCTACAATTAGTTTTGTACTAAATTAAGCCTTGTTTTCGGATTTGCCAAAACTTGCAAATAAAAACCAACTTCCTATTCAGATAATTGCCTAAATCCGTTGTGGTGGCTGTTGTGTGCCGTTCTTTTTATTTTGTTATTGCGGGTAATATATATTTAGATAGCATTTCAGTAACCTGTGAATGGGCATAATGCTGCCCGTATGCACTTGCAGTTATTACTATAACCAATGGTTCATTTTTAAAAACCAAAATATAGTTTCCTCCGTTTCCTGCACAATAAAACGCTTCATAATCTTTGGTATTGGCTTTGAATGTTTTGTTCCAAAACAAATAACCATAGTATTCACTATCTCTACCGACTATTTGTTTTTGTTTAGTGAAAGTTTTCTCTACCCAATCATTAGGCAGAATTTGTTGATTATTCCAAGTTCCGCCATTTTTATAGAGTTGTCCATATTTTGCAAAGTCAAGTGCATTCATTTGAATTCCGCCGGCAGTATTGGGAACATTTTGGGGTGTATATTGCCATTTGTATTTTGTAATTCCCAGAGGTTTGAACAGTTTGTCATCAGCATATTTTTCTAAACCATTTGGAACTGATTTATTTAAAATGTCACCTAATAAAACCACACCAGCTGTGAAATAATGCCATTTTTCTTTTAGGCTTTCTTGATATGGTAAATCCAAAGTGAATTTCACCCAATCTTGTGTAGGATACATATTTTCTTCGTTGCCAACTGAACTTCCATCTTCATCGTTTCCGTCGAAACCTGAACTCATAGTCAGTAAATCTTTGATAGTTGCATTTCCTTTGGATGGAGTAAGATTTTTAAACTGACTTAGATTATAAAAATGGCTTAATGTTTGAGTATCACCACTAATAAAACCGTCATTAATTGCTATTCCTGTTAATGTTGATGAAAAAGATTTCCCTACAGAACGTGGGTCATGGAGTGAATTTCTATTTTCACCGTTAAAGTATTCTTCTATCAAAATTTCTCCTTCTTTTAAAACAATAATGCTATTTATCTTTTTAAAAATACCTTCGTCAATAGCTCCTTTTAATTGCTTAATTTTCTTTTTGTTGAAAGAGGCATTTGAAATTGTTAATCCATTGTAAGGTTTTATTTTATTCAATTGAATTTTTGTGATGTCAATTTTTGGATGTCTGGCAACTTCCAATATCAATTCTCCTGATGCGATTATCTCGCCTGTTTTAATAGTATCTGTTTTCACATATGGGCGAATTTCCATTTTCAATAAATGATTCCCATCCGTCAGAATCTTGTCTCCACCATTATTCATGAAACGGTTCCAAAAAGATTCACTCCAAGTTCCCTGCCCGTTTACATTGTCTATAAATGGACGATTCAAATAGGTGTCAGTGTTTTGATTTTTAGCTGGTGGAGCACCTGGAAGAAGATTGCTTTGATAAATTAATTTGCTGTCTATGTATAAAGTAAATTGGTAATTACCAATTTTAAAAAGTGAATCAGATGAAACCTGAGGCAGTAATTGATGCTTATAATTAGTTAGTGAATTATTGAAATACGCTACAAAAAAAAGGTCGCTCTTATTTGTCAGCTTATATGTATTTAAGAAATTTTCCTTCTTAATATTTTCATAGGAAATGCGTTTTTCTGTGAAAAGTATTTTACTAATATTGGATTGGTGTAATTCCGTCTTTATCGGCTCCGGTTCGATGCTGTTATGGTCTTGTCCAAAACAGAATTTTGAAAAAAGAAGGGAAGTAAATAGTATTAGATAAGTTTGTTTCATTTTGAAATTTGTTAGAATTCAAGTTGGGTCTTCCAGAATTGTATACAATGTTTTGGTACTAGAGCGTATTTACCAACCGAGCGATAGCGAACAGGCGAAGCAAATCATCCCAAATGCAAAACCAGCTCTTCATTAAGCCAATTGCCCAAATTCTTTGCAGGGGTGTTAGCACCTATGCATTCTGTTTATTACTAGTGATTATTTAGTTTTATAAATATTCTTTTGTCGAAGTCTTTTGTCTCGACTAAAATTTTGTTCTCAGATATTTTGCCAAAATAACTCCTCTCATAATTTCTTAAGCCAATTGTCCATTGTTTGTTATTCTTTGGATTTTTAAACGGTGTAATTGCTTTATCATAAACATCGGAATCGTTTACTTTAATTTTAAAACTTATTTTTGAGTCAGTAATATTTATGTCTAGCATTTTAGCTTTAAAAAATCCTGGTAAATAACCTTCCCGAGCTTCGTCAAAGTCATCACTTGTGCCGTAATATATACCTGAAATTTTACCGTTAGTTTCCTCTAATTTGATGTAGTGGTTTTCGGTTAAGTCTTTGGTATTATAATCATATTTATATTCATAAATTCCCAATACTTTAGCTGGCTGATTATCAGTAATTGGCTTATTTACTTTCTTTGAAAATCCAATATATACTTGAAAAAAAGTTATTGATAAGATGAAAAACATCAATTGTTTCATATTCCATTTTTTTTTGCATTGCCCATAACGCTCTGGTAATAAAGCGGGTTTGGGTTCTAATTTAAGATTTATTTTTCGGTTGTCACTAAACTGCCAAATACAAACCAATTTTTCCATTAAGTCAAATGCCCAAATCCGTTGTAGTAGCTGGTATTTGACGTTATTATGCGTCCCCATTTATAATTAAATCGTAATATTTGCTTTTCGATAAGTTAATTTTCAAATTAAAATAACAACTTCCACCGTCTTCAACTAAGATGATTCCATTTTTCCAATTTTCATTATTTTGATTACAAAGGCAGTTAATCCAAACCTCTTTTTCACCTAAATCATTTATTACAGGAACATACTGACGCTTGTAATCATTTAAATCAAATTTGCTTGTTTTTGATAAATTATATTGAGAAAGTGCATCTTCAAGGATTCTATTTAAATTACTAATTTCCTGTTCATTTAATTCTGTTGGTTTAGAATTCTTAAATATGTTATATTTTTCTTGGTAACCAATTATCATATAAGATTCTTGGTAATCATAATTAACTGGTTTCGGCGTCGTACAACTTAATGAACAAATTAGGAAAAATAGCGGAAATACGTTCTTCATTGGAAAGGATCTTGTATATATGTCTGACAAACGTCAGGCTTTATTTTTAATAAATGTATGAATAATATTTTTATTACAAATTATCAAAAAGTTGTTTTATTAATCAAGCCTTTTAACAATTGAATCTAAACTAAAATAAAGGTACTCGAAACGCAGGATTCCCTAGCCCCGATTGCAACGGAAATCCTTTTTTGTAATCCTATCCGGGTGGTATGCCCGGGGAGGATTACAAAAAAGATTGAAGTGTAAAGCGGGAAACAGCTCCTGAAAAAACTATATTTTGACTACAAAACACCGTGAGGTTTCTTACTGCTTTTTTTGCTAATCGCAAGGTCGCTTATCCTTAGCAACCGTTATTTTTGCTAAAGTCACGTTTAAAAAGGACCGTATTATTTCGTGCAATATAGTCGCCCGATAGAATCAAATAGGGGTGATTAGGCGAATACCCTGCACTGCGGCTTCTTACAATTATTTTGTCATTTACTTTCAGACTTTTTAATTGCTCAAAATCTTTAGGAATATATTGCATCATGTATTCTTCGCCATTAATCCGGACTATAAGCCATTTTGGTCCTGATGATTTCGCGTTTTTACGCTGAAAAGTAACAGAGGTTACCACGGCCTCCATATCGGTGAAAGCCTTTAGGTACGATTTTATTTTATCATGACTGGCATGCACTTTTTTACCTTCGGGTGAAACCTCCCACGCTTTGTACTTTATACCGTCAGGAGAAGCCTCCCATTTTTTCCTTTCATCCAGGGCGGATTTCTTGTGAGCAATGGTCAACGGTTTTGGGGATGGTTTAGTTTCGTTTTTAATTTCACAATTAGCCAATACTAGTCCGCTCACTACAGCCAGCGATACGATGAGTATATAGATGGTTTTTTTTCTGTTTTTTGTAGGTTTAATTAATGACATAGTTTTATCTCTTTTTAAATTTTATGCATCAAAATTACTTTAATATTTTTCGGCTTGAGAGATTATAATTGTAAATTAAAATGTAAACTTTGTAAATATAAACGTGACACTATGCACAAAAGTCGAAATTTCCTTTCCGGAAAACGCAACTACCTTTTTAGGTTGATACTACTCTTATTTATTGCTGTAATCTCGGTGGCTTTCCGTACTGAGGATAGTGACGATTTTAATATTTCCAGAAGGGAAGTTGTACTTCGCAGGATTGGACATGAAATGCTCCTTCAGTCGGGTGATAGTACATCAAGGGTACTCCCAATAAAAAAGATCGCAGAAAATGAATATCAGATTAGGTTTGAGAAGGAGCTTAGTTTTCTACCGGACTCCCTAATGAGTATTACCCGACGTTTTTTGGATAACGGGCCACTTTCAAGTAATTATATTGTTAATGTTCTGAACTGTGATAATTCAAGTATAATCTATAGCTATGCTATCTCCAAAAATAAAAAAGATGATATTGTAACTTGTAGTAAAAGAAGGCAGCCCAAAGCCTGTTACAGGATTAACATTAAATTCAAACCGACAGGAATAACTACAGTAAAAAATGGATATCTTTTGGGCGGCCTGTCATTTTTAGCATTTGTAGGTTTTGTTTTTTGGAGATCGGTTAAGCCTCGAAAAGCGTTACCTGATAGTCAATATACTGATAAGTTCACTTTGGGCTCGGTGTTGTTTGATTCAAAAAATAAGAAACTCATCATAGGTGGAAAGACAATAGACTTGACCGGAACGGAAACCCGTGTATTGCTCATTTTCGCATCGTCTCCCAACGAAATCATAGAGCGAAGCCGACTGCAAAAAGAGATTTGGGAAGATGAAGGTGTTATTGTGGGGCGTAGTCTGGACATGTTCATATCGAAACTTAGAAAAAAACTGGAACTTGATCCGAATATCAAAATTGTTGTTATTCGCGGCAAAGGATATAAGCTTGAAGTTAGCAATTGAGAAAATACCAGGAATATGTATTGGCTGTAGTGCGTAATGTGTCGAATGTGAAAATTGGGTTAGATTCTTGAGTTTTTATTACTGCAAACGTTCTGGCGATTCAAGTGGTTGCGTTTAAGCGAACTGAGTTCTCTCTGCCGAAGTTAAACTTTCTAAGTAAATTTCTATTATATATTATTCGCCAAGATAAGGGTCACTTATCTTTTTAGTTTGGTACTGAATATTTGAAAATCTCACTTCACATTTTGACCCAATAGGCGATTGTGCTAAGAATCCAACCTCAAAATCTGATTTAGTTTCAAATTGAAGATGTCTTACTAAAAACCAACTTTGTCCATCAGTTGAACAATATAAGGTTATTACATTGTCAGCTTTTGCTACCTTATAAAAAACTTTATTTGAGTTAATCTCAACAGAATTACAATCATCAGATATATTTCTTGTCACAACACTAACAACTCTTTTAGCTCCAGTGTAATCCTTTTCAAAACAAAACTTGATCCAATTAATACTATCACTTTTTATAACTATTGCTCCACCGTCCCATTTGTTTATGAAAGAATGCTCTATTGCAGCTGAAAGTACAAAATTAACATCAGCTTTAAACATTAATTTTGGTGCATTGTCTGTGTTGTATGTAACATTTGGATCTCTAAACATATCTGTCTTTTCCCCTGCCAAAATAATGAGTTCATTATCTTTAATTGAATATGTCAACGGATTGTTTTCCCATCGCAATTCATGAGGAATTGTAGCAATTTCTAGTTTATCATTTTTTTGAGAAATAGCATTAAGACTAAAAAATAAAGTGATTGAGATAATATAAAATCCTTTCATTGTTATAACTATTTATAGTTAATAAATCTATCCTTTAAAAAAAAACTTTCTGCGTTATATTTTGACGAAGGTGTTTTTTTGCCATTGCCACCAAGGTTTTGCAGCTTGGCGATGTTGCGTATTTTTAGCGCCAAACCTTAACAAATATAGACAAAATATTAATTCAACAATCAAGCTTCCAAAAAATCACCGATACCTAAATAGCGCCAGAAGGCTTTTAGCGGCTGGCTTTTCGGTCTGTCAAGTTTGTTGGAGCATAACCGAAATACTTTTTGAATGCAAAAGAAAAATGGGAAAGATTTTCAAAACCGGTTTCAAGATAAACTTCAATTGGTTTTTGTCCTTTTTCAGACAATTGATAATGGGCAAGTTCTAATCTTTTTTGGATAATCCATTTTTGTGGTGTGGTATTAAATGTTTTTTTAAAGTCACGCTTAAAAGTGGTCAAGCTACGTCCTGTTAAATAGCCAAATTTTTCCATTGTCAAATTATGCATATAGTTCTTCTCCATGAAATCGGTAAGGTTGATTTTATAGGGTTGAGAAAAGTCGGCTAATATATTGTCTATGTCCTTGTCAATAGAACGGAGAATGGTTAATGCTTCTTCAATTTTAATGGAAATAATTTTTTCGGGTAATTCACTTTCCAAATCAAAATAGGGAATGAGTGAAGCAAAAAAACTTTCCAACATTGGATGCTTTTTATAAGTTTTTATTTTATGGGTATGCGGTTCGGAGTGTTGAATAGGATTATTGCAATAAAACTCTTTTAATCTTTTTGGCGTAAAGAAAATAACAATCGCTTTATACGGTTGTCCATTTTTTGGACTCTTAATAAGTGTAGAAAGTTGATTGCTGGGAAATAGCAAGGTGTCGCCTGTAACAAAAGTGAAGGTTTTGTCTGCTTGAATCACTTTCATTTCACCCGAAACTATTCGTGCAAATGAATGATGCTCCAAAACAATTTCGTCTTTGAAATATTTTTCTTCTATACACGATAAAAGAATTTCAGCATATTCACTTTGTTGTTGTCCTGCCATAATTTTAAATACAAATTACATATTTTAAAAGAGGTGTTGATTTCAACACCTCTTTTAAAACTATTTTTTTCTGATTTATTAAAATCATCTTAACTTTTATGCACTAGTTCAATTTCATATCCATCAGGATCAATTATCCACGTTGCAAAATAGCCGGGATAGTATTCTGGAAAAATTCTAGGTGCATACATTGATTTAGCACCCGCCTCAACAGCTGATGTATGGAATGCTTCTACTTGATTATGGTCTTTTGCAACAAATCCAATATGCACTTCATTCGAATTGGACATACTTTTCCCTTCCTTTAGAAAAAAAAAGACGGTATTGCCATCACCAAAACCTTTTAAATCAGGATGTCCGTCTTTGCCCTTGAAATCCATAGACAATGAAATATTAAGTGGTTTTAGGGCATTGCTGTAAAAAGCAACTGAACGTTCTAAGTCGCTTACTGTAATGATAATGTGATCTAGCATACTATTTTTATTTTTTGTTTGCACAAAGATATAGTACATTAAAACGAATTGCTTTGTTTTAAAGACCAACTTTACTTTGTTGAGAGGGTCGTTTTAGGTATTCGGTCGTAAGCTTACCGCTAATGTTTTGCTGCTTCAAGATGCTTGCGGACTGCGGAACTTTTTTATTTTCCGTTAAAGATAAAAATTCTTGCGAAACGTAAACGTGAACTTACCACAAAATTCGCAATTGCGAGAAACGGCTGTTAGCCGTTCAGTTTTTTAATTTTCCATCGACTTTGTAAAAGCATAATTCAAAATCATTCCCTCTTCCGCATTTCTATAGTTAATAGAAACACTAAATAAATGATTATTTATAAAGCTATTATATAGTTCTTGGGTTAATAGAAGCATGTCATTTTTAGGATTGTATACACGAATTTCTATTTTATAAAAACTGTACTTTCCCAATTTAATGTCTGATGAAGATATATCACATCTAAGTTCTTTAATTTTTGAATAAGTATCTGATAGCAATTGTTCCGAAAACTTTTTATGCTCTTCTAAAGTCACTTTTTTGGTTCCAGTCAATGATTCAAAACTTGATTTGAAATAGGTATATTTATCTTTTTCAAAGCCGATTAATTGAGTTGGATGTGGATTTATTTTTATTCCTGGATTTGCATTTTTTGTTGCTTCATAACCTTTATCTTCTAATTCTTCTGTTCTTTTTATATCAGTTATCTTGTAGTTTTCTGGTATCGTAATTTTCCAGTCAAACAGATTACAAGTATAAATTCCATTTTCTACTTTTCCATTTTCAGGAACTTCAATCGTCAGGATTTCATTTCCGTTTAATTTCACTGTTTTTTCTTGAGAAAAAATGATATTTATTGATACTAATAATACTATAATAATAAATCTTATTTTCATATTTTCTTTTTAAATCTGGGGTTCTCAAAACTGAGGACTAACGTTCTTGTACTAAAGCGGGTTTGGGACTAAATTAAGCCCATTCTTCGGATTTGCCAAATCATCCCAAATACAAAACCAACTTTCCATTAAGCCAATTGCCCAAATCCGTTGTAGTAGCTGTTATGTGACGTTTTTATGTAGGTCATCTTTCAATCCGAATTTAGAAAGAATTAAGCAAATTGCAATTTTTCGTATACAATAGATTTGTAGTTTCAAATCTTCTTCCTTGATTGAACTCAGGCTACCGTGTGTTATGCTATCTCTTGTTCTCTTTAATTTATTGAGTGTAAAACCAAATTTTGTTGGGTCAATATTATTTGTTTTTAAAGTTTCTTCTAGAGGGCTTTTAAAAGGTTTATATTCTATTTTATTAAATACACCTTCAAGTTTTTTTTCAAACTCAATTTCATCATTTTTATCTGTTAAATATTGCTTGAAATGAGAAACAATCTCTTTTGTCATTTCATCTTTGCTAATATTAAAGTTGAATTTTTCTTGATTCTTATTTATATTAAATATTTCGATAATATTAAAAAGTAATAGAAAAGAAGCTCCTAGACTAACTTCTCTAGCGTGTAAAAAATTATCTATAGCCTTTGTTAGGGATATCTCATTTGTTTTATAATTACTAAACCAATCAGTTTTTAATATTTTGTCAATAGTAAAATTTTCTTTTAGAAATCTAAAATTATTTGTCAATTCAGATATATAAGTTTTATTGTTTGGTTCAGTGTCTCTAAAAATGAAAATTTCATCTTCGGTTCTAAAAACAATTTTTTCAACAATTATTCTTACGCTGAAACAAAAGGATAAGAAATTACAAATTAACTGAATTCTATTTTTAATTTCTTCAAATTCAATTTCTTCAAAATTAAACTTTATGGTTGGTATCTTCTTTATTGTTAACTTTTTACTTCCTCTTTTTTCATTATTTTTGAACTCAAGTTCTGGTCTAAATTTTATATTGTCAATTTTATAGAAATCGTGCATTCCATTCATTCGTGATATTGAGAATGTATTCTTATTTTTAAAGTTAGTAAAAAAAGAATAAAAAAGATTTGTAACACTTAATCCATTGTTGTTTAAATAAGCGACACCTTCATTTACAAATTCATTATGGAGATTTTTATGAATAAGACATATTTTGCTGACATAAATCGTAAAGTATTGATTTTTATCATCATTTTGAAAAGAGACGACTTTAAAAATTCGACTTTGGTCAAAAATAATTGAAATTTCGGTATCAATAACTTCAAAATTTTCCTCAAATAAGCCTAAAGCATTTTCTGATATTGAAAAATATGAATCAATTCGAGAAGTGGTATCATTATCAATTATTTGAAAATACATTTCCTTGTCATTAACAAATAAATGTGAATGAAATATTTTATCAGATATTTTTTTATCCTTAAATTTTAAATTTAGGCAGTAGTAGTCTTTCACTATTGGTTTTTTTCTAAAATGTCACATAACTAGTTTATATACTCTTTACGCCTGTAAGGGCTTGTATTTATTGATATTATTTGTTTTTTAGGTTCAGTAAGTACAACATAAGTACAACAAATCAGAACCTTTTTACTTGACTATAAATGCCTAATTCATTGAGCTGTGCCTCACGATTTAGTAATTGATAGTCTGCTAATTTACTACAAAAATATTTATCGGTCACTTTTGCAAATCCATTGATCAAAAGCAACTCATTTAAACATTCTCCACCTGGAAGAATAACATAAGCAAGTTGCCTGTTCCAAAAGTCATATGGGTTTTCCCATTCTGTAATTATCGTAATAGTTGTTTTAGGAGGCGCAACCGATAAAACGAAGTATAAGGATTGCAAACCAAATTGCAGCAGTAATTCGGCAGGTAAATGACTTGCATGCTCGTCTTCTTTCATCTTTCTATTGTACTTTACTTCTGGTGCATCTAAACCATATAGTCGTATCTCTTTTCGCAAACGAGTGAAAAGGTTGCTAATGATTATGCTATCTCCATCTTTGACTTCATCTATTTGCCAATGGGTTTCCACTAAATAGGGTGCTTTTGCGTTGTATTGCATTGATTTTCAGTATTTTAAGCTATTGTAAATCAAAGATAATCATTGAACTTTGTTACTGCAATTGCAAGCAAATATTAACTTTAAAAATTTAGAAAAAATGGCAAGACAAAAAGGTGTTATTAAGTATGTTGGAACTCTTGGAGATATCCGACACTTCAAAATTAAAGGACAAGAAGGCTACTTCGCTGGAATGGTTGGCGGTCCAAGTGGTGAACAGGTAAACACTGCACCAGAGTTCGAAAGAACTCGTGAGAATATGAATGAATTTGGTGCTTGCGCCAAAGCCGGGAAATCGGTACGAACTGGTTTATCCCAAGTGATGAAACAAATGGCCGATAGTCAAGTAACAGGAAGATTAACTTCTATTATGAAGAAAATCAACTTGGAAGACCAAACTGAAGCTAGGGGGTACAGAAAAATTGAAATTAGTACCCAACGTAATTACTTGAAAGGTTTCGAGTTTAACAAAAACGTTTCTTTCAATGGCATTTTCAATGCACCCTATTCAATTGCTCATACAATTGACAGAGAAAGTTGTGATTTTGTAGTTGCTGATTTTAATCCAGCAAATTTGGTTAACGCTCCATCTGGTGCAACTCATTTCCGTTTGATTAGTTCAATTTCCGTTGTGAGTGATTTTGAGTACAACGCTACCACAAACAGCTATGATCCAATGGATGCAGCTTTGAATGAAGTAAACGACATTCAATACAGTGACTTTTTGGACTTGTATGCTCCAGTTCCAGCCACTACAATTGTTGCAACTTTACCTAATGGAGCAATTCCAACAGTAAACACTACAGTTTTGCAGTGCATCGGAATTGAGTTCTACCAACAAGTAGGCGGAAACTTTTACTTGTTCTCCAGTGGGAACTGCTTGAAAGTCGAGGACGCTTTCTAGAAGAACCCTTGAAGGATCCCTCGCCAAAAACGAGGGATTTTTTTTATCAACTCCTTAAAACAAAAACAATGGAAAATAAAATAATCAGGGTCGCCCAAGGCAAACAAAGTACATTGAGCCAGTTGTATATCAACGGAATTTTCCAATGTTATTTGTTAGAAGATAAAATCAGGGAAGTGAAGATTGCTTCACAAACTGCCATTCCTACGGGTATTTTCGAAATAAAACTCAACACTTGGGGAGCAAAAAATGCGGATTACAAGAGAGCTTTTGGAAACCTACACCAGGGAATGATTGAGATTTCGGGTTTACCGAATTTCAGCTTTGTCTATATTCACGTTGGAAATACCATAAAAGATACTGCCGGTTGTCCGCTTTGTGGTTTTGGTTTCCAATTTGCTGAAGGCGATTTTCAAGTTACCCAAAGTATTGCAGCTTACAAAATGATTTATCCCAAGTTGGTTGCATTGGCAAAGGATCCTTCTAACAAATTTACCATTGAAAATAATTTTCAATTTTAAAAAGCAAATCCAATGGAAAATATTAATGCCATAGCAGCACTTTTTGGAACTCTCATCACCTTGTTACTCTCAGTTGTGGCTTATTTTATCAAGCAATTACACACTGATTTCAAGAGTATGGAGAAAGATTTGATTGAAGTAAAAACGATGGCTTTAATCATCAAAACCGAGTTCAAAAGCGGGAATGATTTACTGAACCAAAAAGTAGAATACATCGAAAAAAGAGTACACAATTTAGAATTATCAATTTTAAAAAATCAAGATTATGAAAAATAATAAAATGAATATCGTTGAAAGAACAATGGCACCAACGCCAAAATGGTTTAAAGTTCTTCGAACTGTCGGAATAGCTTTGGCATCCGTTGGCGGAATTATCATCGCTTCTCCGGTTGCTTTGCCAGTTGGTTTGGTAAGTGCAGCTGGTTATTTGGTTCTGGGCGGAAGTATTATTTCAGTAGTTTCTCAAACTGCTGTAAAATCGGAAGAAGAGCCAATAACAAACCCTTAAAAACGGTTAAAAACCACTTTGAAAGCTCCATTATTTGGGGCTTTTTTCGTTTATAGCAGTTAATAAATGTGGATTGCTTTGCTTTTCTTCGATTTATTTAAGTGGTGCAATCATATTGCACTTATGCGTTAGTTTGCTTGGGAATGAGGTGCAATCAATCCCCGTCGGTAAGGACCAGGATTGTTTTATTTTCTGCAATAGCGGTACAAAATGGCTTTTCGGATGTCATTTATGAGCATCATATCCTCTTTGTATTGTTTTTCTTTTTTCTCCAAAAGTTTGAGAGCTGCAACATTTTTTTGGTGCTGCTCGTGTTCGACCATCATCAAACGAGCTTGAGGATTGAATTCTTTTTTGAAGTCCGGGAGGCGCAAAAACGGAATAACCGAACCAATTAAAAATGGGTGCCAGAATTTTGTTTGCCATAAACTGTAAGCAATGAAAAAAAGGCTTTCGCAATCTTCTTCGTTTTGAAAAATGACTACAAAACTGTTAGTAAATGGCGTTTTTTGAGGCTTTCCGCTGTTCATCCCCTTGTTAAGTATGAATAAATGGGGTTTTGTGTAAACGGTGTCTTTTCGGTGGGTCTTGATGATGAAATTTAGCATAGCATTGGATTTAAAAACTGGGTTAGGTTTTCAATTTTCCACAGGGTTTCGGTTGAAAGACCAATGTGCTTCGCTACGCTTCGCCCATAAAATTTTTCAAAAGAAAAAAAAGGAAAAAAAAGAAAGCCATTCGTTCAAGTGGAGGGTTTCAAAAAAGCAAGTTTTTTTGATAAAATACTACCCGATAGGGTGGAGATTTTATCAAAAACCGGAGGCTCGAACTTGCTTTTTTGTAAACCTGGAACTTACCTTTGCCTTCTTTTTTTTTATTTTTTGTTTTGATTTCATTAACCAATCATCATCGTATAATCGGAAGTTTTTTTAAGGAGAGGGAGTTGATTTGGAATAGGGTGGTTTTCGGAAGGGGTGTGGATTTTCAAAACAGGAAAAAGAAACAACACTTCCATTCCTATTATTTTTCTGTTTTGAAAATCCACACTCTTTCTTGGACTTGATTTTGTGGGTATTGAAAATCACTTTACGGAGAGTTTTAATTTTATACTACAGTTTTTCAAGTGATTTTCAATACTTACAAAAACAATGAAAAAATAATACCGAGTGCGATGGGGCAGTAGCGCAGGCAAGTGTGTGGTTTTTTATTTGCTTACTGGGGTGTTTCTGATTGCTTTAGTGGAAAAGCTGGTGCCATTGACTTGAAAGAAAGACAATGCTTCGGGCTGGTCAATATTATGTTATGGAACGGTATGGCATCGGCTTTTCCGCTGAAGCAATTACTGCTTATTTTCTGGCAAATAAAAAACCACACTCTTGCTGGCTTCTCTTGATTTTGTGGGTGTCGTAAATTGCTTATTCCTATGTCGTGAATGTTAGAAATAAAGTTGATAAGCAATTTGCGACACGCACAAAAACAATGCAAAAACTTACCGCTTTAAACATCAAGTTGCTAAAAACAGTGACCGTGAACGCTCTTGAAACTAGGTAGTTCCGTAAACATTCTTATGAAATAGCGAACGTTGTTAATGACAGTGGCGAAAGATGGTCTTTTTTATTGCAGGCCGGTGCGAGGAAGCAATAAAAAAGACTGTCCTGGAGCCACTGTCTTGCGCGTTGGGTGTGGCGGCTGTTTTACATAAATGATATTATAGCTTCATTGCAAAAACCAAAAAAACAATATAAAAGCTTTGTAATGAACTATAATACTCAATTATGTAACACAGCTTGGGGGAAAAAATTACTGGCGCAAGTTGCGAAGCGTACGTGTTTTTGATAAAAACTGTGCCAGTAATTTTTTTTGGAGCGTTGGCAAAGGAGTGGCTTTTGAAATGTAAAACGTCATTTTTAGCACCGAACGAAAAAAAACATTCTCGCTATTGGAAAAGTAATTAGCGAAATGAAGCAAACAAAGACCTGAATTTAGGAATACGTGGACTAAATGAAAGTTTTGTGCAGCTGAATGAGATAATGGCTTATTTGATTTTTATTCCTTTTGGTTCAGGAAAATCTTTGCCTAAATGACTATAAAGTCGTCTTACTTTTGAACGCCAACTTATTTTTGCATCAATCCAAGTTTTGCTTCCCTCGATGATTTGTATTGTATCGTTAGTGTGTGATGGAAACTTTGAATAATCGGAATTATCATCAAATTTTAATAATAATTCTGGATTGTCAATAGGTGAGTTGTTTTTGCTTAAATCAAATATTGTCTTGTGTTCTTCTTTATTGAATTTAAGTGTTTTAACTTTTAAGTCTTCATACAAATCAATTAATGAAATTGTATCGGTTATGAAGTCTAAATCGTAAATGTCTTTTTTGGTAGAACGGTTTGATGTACTGATTAATTTGAACAAACCAATGTCTTTTTTTGAAAGTAAACTTATCCCTTGATTGACTTCTACATCGAACAAATTCTTCATATTTTGAAGCATCTCCACTTTTATAGTTACGCCATCTTCTAAATCAAGAAAGAAACGAAGAAAACAATATTGGTCGTTTATATCACAAGGATTATCAAAGCTTTTTGCTTTATTACCAAAGTAATTTTTAACTTCGTTTTCGATATTTTTAAACCCCTCTTTGCCAATTATTCCATCATAAAAGAAATCAATATCATCAGAAATTCTATGATTGAATTGTAGTGCCAGATTTGTACCACCACCTAAAGTAAATTTTGATACTGTTGGTAATGCTTGTAATTCTATGATGGCTTTAATTATTGCTGGAGTAACTGCCCTCATAAATTAAAGTGAAAAACGAAGAAATGGTTTTACATTGTATCTTTTTGCAACACTTATACAAACTTTGTTACTGATATTCTCTGTTGTTAATTTTAAGTATTTAACAATATCTTTAGCAGAATATAGTGCTTCTAATTTTAGAATATCTGTTTCAAATGTTTCTGGAGTTGTTGCAAACAAAGCCCTTGGTATAATAATAGACTTATCTTTAGAAAGATTAAGTTTACTATAATCCATATCCCAAAATAAGTGTTTGGGAAAAATTGTTGCTATGTTTACTGATTTATTCACTATGCAAAAATACTGAATTTAGTGTTATATGGTGCACTATTATAAAAAATATTAACTTATTTGTTTTCAAACACTTAGCCAGAGTTAAAAATTATCCTTTTAACAGAACAATTGAAATTTATGTTGCATTTATTAAAATAGCAATTAGTAGAATAATAGCGGTAACGCTCTAGCGTTTTGGCAAACATAACGTAAACGGACTTATAGTGGAGTTGAAGAGTAATGAATATAAAAACTTTGGTGACAATAGAATTACAATAGAATTAAGCTTTATTTTTACAATCATTATGAAAATATTACTAATTGAAGACGAACCCGAATTGCAAAAAAGCATCAAACAATACCTTGAAATGGAAGGTAATGTAGTTGAATTTGCATCTGATTATAGCAAAGCTGCTCAAAAAATAGCGCTTTACGATTACGATTGTATTTTGGTCGATATTACTTTGCCTAATGGTTCTGGATTGGATTTAATTAAGGAAATAAAACTAAAAAAATCGAGAGCTGGGATTATTATTATTTCAGCAAAAAATTCGCTTGATGATAAAATTTATGGATTAGACCTTGGTGCCGACGATTATTTACCAAAACCGTTTCATTTATCGGAATTAAATTCGAGAATAAAAGCATTGATTAGACGAAAAAGTTTCGATGGAAATCTAGAAATTATTGTCAATGAGATTAAAATTTTGCCATCTGAAAGAAGCGTTTTCGTGAATAACAAGAATGTAATTTTGACTTCAAAGGAATACGATTTACTGTTGTATTTTATAGCCAATAAAAACCGTGTTGTTAGTAAAAATGCTTTAGCAGAACATCTTTGGGGTGATAATGCAGATAGGCTGGATAATTTTGATTTTATCTACAATCACGTAAAAAATCTACGTAAAAAATTGATAGAAAAAAAGTGTGAAGATTATCTTCAAACCATTTATGGAATAGGTTATAATTTTAAAACACAAGAATGAAGTTACTTGCCAAAACCAGTTTGTATTATTTGATATTTAGCATTCCTATTCTAATTTTCTCTGGGTTTATTTGTTATTATGTTATAACAACTGAAGTTAAGGATAGTAATAATGAATTGTTGCTAAATCGTAAATTTCAAGTGGAGCACTATTTGAAAAATAATGACACCATTGCTTTACTTTTAATCACAAAAAGCAAGGAAGCCCAGATAGATAAAATCGCATATTCTAATTTTAAAAACGGAACAAAAACAATATTCTCTGATACTTTAATTCTTGACAAAGAAGAGAATGAGTTGGCGGCTAATAGAATGATTACTTCTATAGTAAAAGTTAGAAATGTCAATTATCAAATCAAAATTTGGCGAAGTACATTAGAATTTGACGAATTAATTGAAGGAATTTTTTATTTATTGACTTTTATTTTATTTTTCTTGTTTTTGATTTCTTTGCTGATTAATTTATGGGTTTCAAAAACGCTATGGAAACCTTTTTATAAGGCTATTCAGAATTTAAAGAATTTTAGGGCAAGTGATAACGAGCTGCCAGAATTTGAAAAAACATCTGTGAATGAATTCGCAGAATTAAATAATTCTCTTCATCAAATGATGGAAAAAATGATTGTCGATTATAATGGTCAAAAGAAATTTACAGAAAATGCTTCTCACGAAATTCAAACACCATTAGCAGTAATAAAATCGAAGATTGATTTACTTATTCAATCCGAAAATTTAAAAGTAAATGAAGTGGAACTAATTGTTGCTATTGATGATGCTTGTTCCAAATTAATTAGATTGAATAAATCATTATTATTACTTACAAAAATAGAAAACAGGCAGTTTAGAACCACTGAAAAAGTTTCTGTCGAAAAAATTATAGATCAATCGTTAATATTATTTGAAGAACATATTAAAGCCAATAAAATTAAAGTGCTAAAAAATATTGAAGAAGATTTTTTAATTAATATGAATGCCGATTTATGTTTGGTACTTATTAATAATTTGTTTCAAAATGCCATTAGACACAATATTGAAGGTGGTGATATTGTCATTTTTATTAGGGATAATATCATTTCGATACACAATACTGGCAAGGAGAAACCACTTAATATGGCATTACTTTTTAAACGTTTTCAAAAAAATTCAACTTCCCATTTATCAATAGGATTAGGTTTAGCCATAGCCAATGAAATCGCGGAAGTAAGTGGATTATCTTTAAAATATATGTTTATAAGCAATAGACACCGCTTTACTTTAAAAGTAATTGATAAAGATTAATTGTAAATCCATTTCGATTATAAATTTTATAGTAATGCAAAAATGCATAGTCCTTTTATTGCTTTATTCGTTTTGTACTTCTTGTAATGTATATAAATCATTACGTTTTGGAGGCATTCCAAGTCAAGCCGATTACAAGCATTTTCCTCAAAGAGTTGTGAGTAATGAAAGCCCTGTTTTTAATTTTTTAGAAGCCAATAAAGATTATGAATTAGGAGAGAAAATTGGCGTTATTAATCGTGATCTAAATTCAACCAATATCAGCCTAGATAGTTTTGCTACAATACATAAAACAAATGCTCTATTAATTATACGCAACGATACTATTTTATATGAAAATTATAGTAAAGGATTTAATGAAACTTCTTTTTTCTCTAGTTTTTCTATGGTGAAACCATTTATTTCAACCTTGATAGGAATAGCCATTGATGAAGGTAAAATAAAAAGCGAAAATGATTTTATGGTAACTTATCTTCCTGAATTTAGAGCTAAATTAGGATGGGAAAAGATTACAATTAAAAATTTGTTACAACATACCTCTGGTATAAAATTTAGTGACGGTTTTTTAAATCCAATATCCAATAATGCTGAATTTTATTGGGGCAATAATTTAAGAACCGAATTAATGGATTTAAAATTGGAGTGTTTACCCAATATAAAATTCAAATACAGTAGTGCCAACACTTTATTGTTGAGTTTGATTATTGAAAAAGTCACAGGTGGAACTATTTCTAATTATCTCGAAGATAAAATCTGGAAACCTTTAGGAATGGAAGCACCGGCAACTTGGAGTTTAGACCGGAATGACAATAAAGCAATAGAAAAATCTTTTTGTTGTTTGCAAGCCAGAGCAATAGATTTTGCTAAGTTCGGGCGATTGTATTTGAATAATGGCAACTGGAATGGTCATCAAATTATTTCAAAGCAATGGGTTTACAATTCAACACATTCTGATGCTGCTGGTAACAACAAACACTTTTATAATAACAATTGGGGAATTGGACCATTAAAGTATGGCAGCTATTTTGCTGTTGGTTTATACGGTCAATACTTGTATGTCTATCCCGAAAAGAATATTATCATTGTTCGTTTTGGAAACACAGACACTTCTTATCATCCTAATTATTGGCAAAATATATTTCTTCAAATTATCGATCAGATGTAAAAACCACATCCTTTTTTCATCAACTAAAAAAACTGAATTGCTACCGTTTTAGCATAGAATTAAAATAGAATTGTATCTAATATTTGTACTATAAAATTATTTACAATTAACTTTTAAATATTAAAAAAAAATGAAAAAAGTATTTTTAGCAATGGCAATCGCATTCAGTGCAACACTTTTTGCACAAACTGAAGCAAAAGAAAAAGAAAAAAAAGTAACCGTTCCTAGTGCAGTAAGTAGTGCTTTTGCAAAAGAATTCCCAGGGAAAAAGGCTGGATGGGGAATGGAAGATGGTGGTTATGAAGCCGAATTTAAAATAAATGGTAGTGATGCCTCTGCTGTTTATGATAAAGCGGGTCATCGTAAAGCTTTGGAAGTTACTATTAAAACTGCCGAACTTCCTGTTAATGCTTTGCAGTATGTAAAGAATAATCACCCAGCAACTAAAATTACGGAAGCTGCAAAAATCACTGATGACAAAAATGTAGTTACCTATGAAGCTGAAATTGGGAAAGATGGTAAAACATATGATGTACTTTTTGATGCATCAGGAAAATTTATAAAAATTGTAGAAGGGGATTAGTTTATTTGGTTTAGTTAATGGGCAATTAAGAAATTAATTGCCCTCTTTTTTTAAATACAATACTTAAATCCACTATACTATGAAGAAAATAATTTTTGTTGCACTATTAATTTTGGGAACATTTTCAAATGTTTTTTCGCAGGAAAATGACACTATCCAAAAAAATAATTTTTTAAGAGTTTACTTAGACCAGAATTCTAATGATAATAACTATGTCAATTATCTTAAAGTTCATTTGTGGTATGTCAATTATGTTCGTGACCCAAAACAATCACAAGTACATATTTTTATCAATACTCAGCCTACTGCTTCTGGAGGATTAGAATACAATATACGATTTATAGGAAAAGAAAAGTTTGAAAAGAAAAATGATACTTTACAGATGATTGCTCCCGTAGACAACAGTAATCGTGATACTCGCGATCAGTTGGCTAATGTTATCACAATGGGTTTAATGCCATATCTGGCTTTGAACGGTCAGCAAAAATATATGGCATTTGATTATACAGACAAGAGCAAACAGGTAGAGGAAAGTATTGATAAATACAAAAATTGGGTTTATACAGCTACTTTAAATACGGATTTGAATGGAGATAATGTTTCAACTGTAATTGTAGGAGACGCATCCTTTAGTGCTTCAAAAATTACTGAACAATGGAAAAAACGCTTTAATATTTATGGAACTTTTGGAAGTAATAGCTATGAAACAGCTACCTATAGTTCAGCGGGGTCAATATTCGTTAGAGGCATTAACGGACTGGTTGTAAAAAGTTTAACCGACCATTGGAGTTTGGGTTTAGAGGCAGGTTATTATGCATCAACCTATAGTAACATAAAATCCCAATATTCGATTGCTCCTGGTGTTGAGTATGATGTATTTCCGTATTCAGAATCGACAGATCATCTTTTTACATTTAAATATAGGTTGCAACCGATTTACAACACCTATACAGACCCGACTGTATTTTCAAAAACAAAAGAGTTTCTTTTAAACCAATTGATAGACGCAACCTACACTCATATTACAACTTGGGGTAATATCTCTACAACTTTAACTGGCGCCTATTATCTGAATGTTCCAAAAGCGTATCGAGTAGATTTAGTTTCGCAAATGAATTTTAGATTAGCAAAAGGTTTGTTTTTTAATGCTACAGGATCAGTTGCTTTAATAAACAATCAGGTATCATTAAGTTCAATAAATTTAACTCCAGAACAAATTATATTAAGACAGAAAGAAACACTTACCAATTTTAGTTACAATTTGCAAGTTGGGCTAAGATATACCTTTGGTTCCATATTTAATAATATTGTAAACCCAAGATATGAAAATGGAGTGAATGTTGACAATGAAGTAATACAACAAGCAAAAGAAACAGCTGATTAATGTAATTTATAGTGAAAGAAAAAAATAAAGATTCGATTTTTAAAACAGCAACTTTTATTATACTATTATTTTATGTCTGCTTTTCATATGGCCAAAATATAGATATTAAACTTTTAAGGAGCATAAATCTTGATGGTAAACAATCCTACGACCCAACTTTTAAAGTTATAAGTAATAGTGCATCACCGATAAGTATAGCAACTCCAATAATTATATACTCCATAGGTCTGCTCAATAAAGACAAGACATTGCAAAAGAAAGGGATTTTCATAGGAGAATCCTTTTTGGTTAATGCTTTTATTACGGTTGCATTAAAAAACACTATCAAAAGAGATCGTCCATTTGTAACCTATCCTGATATAGAAAAAGAATCAGATGGAGGTAGCTACTCGTTCCCTTCAGGACATACATCCGAAGCTTTTTCTACAGCTACTTCGTTAAGTATTGCATTTCCTAAATGGTATGTAATAATCCCTTCATATTTATGGGCTGGTGCAGTTGGTTATTCGCGTATGGATTTAGGAGTTCATTATCCTAGCGATGTTTTAGCAGGTGCAATTGTGGGAAGCGGTTCGGCTTATCTAACTTATAAATTGAATAAATGGATAAATAAGAAAAAACAAAAAAAGATTTTTTTTGATGGAAAAGAATCGGAATTTAAATAAACTAATAAATGAATTTTTCTAAGAAAATTAATCAATTAAGAAGGTCTTTAATGCATCTAATAACTAAAAAAATAGGTAATTCCTATATAGATAGAGGCAGTAATACCAAACTTGAAATAAAAAGAATTTTAATTTGTAGACCAAATCAACGTTTAGGTAATCTTTTGCTAATTACACCATTAGTACAAGAATTAATTACCACTTTTCCCGAGTGTAAAATTGATTTGTTTGTAAAAGGTTTTTTGGCTCCAACACTGTTTGAAAATTATAAAAATGTTAATCTCATTTTTCAATTACCAAAAAGACCTTTTAAAAACTTAATTAAATATATCCAAGTATGGCTATCCATCAAAAAACAAAAATATGATATTGTTATTAATGTAGAAGAAAACTCTTCATCTGGAAGAATTGCTACACAATTTTCTAATTCAAAAAATAAATTTTTTGGTGATGCTAATAAAGTTATTCAATTGAAACAAGAAAATGACGAACACATTGCAAAATATCCAGTTTATAATTTCCGTAGCTATTTAACTCAATTAGGATTCGAAAAAAATGACTCACCGATTGCATCATTAAACCTCAAGTTAAGTTCTTTTGAAATTGCTGAGGGCAAAAAAATATTAAACAGCCTTGTAAGTAAAGAGAAAAAGACAATATGCTTGTTTACTTTTGCAACTGGAGATAAATGTAATTCAGGGTTGTGGTGGGGAAATTTTTATGACCGATTAAAAACGGAATATCCAAATTACAATATTATTGAAGTATTACCTATTGAAAATGTTTCACAAATTGCATTCAAAGCCCCTACATTTTATAGTAAAGATGTTCGTCAAATAGGATCGTTAATTGCAAATACCCAATTGTTTATAGGTGCCGATAGTGGTATTATGCATCTTTCAAGTTCAGTATTCACACCTACAATAGGGTTGTTTTCAGTTTCTGATTTAAAAAAATATAGCCCCTATAATAATCGAAGTATTGGAATAAACACTAATAATAGTAATAATGATGAAATAATCAAAGTGTTAAATAGCGTCCTTATCAGTTGAAGAAATAGATTAAGAAAAAGAATAAAACTATTCTATTTTACTGCACAAAAGGAATAAAATAATAATATTTAATATAATAACAAATAGTAATTCCGATATTTATACTTTAAAAAAAACAACACAATGAAAAAAATATTTTCAATAGCACTGATCAGTTTTTGTTTTATGAGCTGCATAAGCCAAGAATATAAAGTTTCCAAAAAAATTAAAATCGTAGGTAATGAAGGTTGGGATTACCTGACGGTTGATGAAGTAAATCAACATTTATTTGTTTCTCACGGAAGCGTTGTTAATGTGGTGGATTTAATTACAGACAAAACAATTGCAACAATTGATGATACTAAAGGAGTTCACGGAATTGCTATTGCAAACGATTTGAATAAAGCTTTTATCACTGATGGTAAGGACAATGCTGTAACAATTGTAAATCTGAAAACCTTTGAATTAATAGAAAAAGTAACTATTGAAGGTCAAAAACCAGATGCTGTTTTGTATGACCAATTTTCACATAAGGTTTTGACTTATAATGCCAAAAGTAATGATGCAACAGTTCTTGATGCTGTTACCAATAAAGTGGTAAAAACAATTCCACTTGGAGGAAAACCTGAATTTTCAGTTACCAATACTAAAGGTTTGATTTATGTAAATATTGAAGATAAAAATGAAATCAAAACCATTGATGCAACTAAATTAGAAGTTATAGCAACTTGGAGTATTGCACCTGGCGATGAACCATCAGGACTAGCAATTGATTTGGAAACGAACAAATTATTTTCGGTTTGTGGAAATAATTTAATGGTAATTGTAGATGCCTCAAATGGGAAAACTATTAAAACCTTACCTATTGGAGATGGTTGTGATGGAGTTGCTTTTGATACCAAAAGGGAACTGGTATTCAGTTCCAATGGAGATGGTACCATTACCGTTGTAAAAGAAGAAAACGCTAACAACTTTTACGTTTTAGAAACTGTAAAAACTCAAAAAGGAGCACGAACAATAGCTTTGAACAAAACCACAAATCAATTATATTTACCAACAGCTGAATTTGGTGCGAAACCAGAACCAACTACTGAAAACCCAAAACCAAGAGCAAGTTTAATTCCAAATTCTTTTGCAGTTTTGGTTATTGAAAACAATATCAAATAGCCTGCTTTTTTTGTATAAATTTATCTAATGAAAAACATCCTTTGTTTCATTCTTGTACTGATTACCATTAAGTCTTTTTCGCAAGAAAAGGACTTACAATTTTATATAGAAAAGGCACAAATAAATTCACCCTTATTGAAAGATTTGACTAATCAAATTAAATCAAATGCTTTAGATAGTTTGATTAATAGAGCCAATTATAAACCCCAAATTGCAGGAAACCTTAATGCTAATTATGCTCCAACTATAAATGGTTATGGATATGATACTGCTATAACTAATGGGCAAACGGTTTCGGGTTTGATAGGGATTAATCAAAAAATTATTGGAAAAAATATCGTCAATTCACAAGCTGAAACATTCAAATTAATGAAAAACGGATTGCTTTTGAATAAAAGTATTGCCTTAAAAGATTTGAATAAAGCCATAGTTTCTCAATACATAACTGCATCAGGAAGTTTAGAACAAATTGATTACAATCAAAAAATGATAAGCCTTTTAAAAAATGGAGCTGTTGTTTTGAAAAAGTTAACTCAAAACTCAATATACAAACAAACCGATTATTTGTTATTTATTTCGACTGTCAAACAACAGGAATTACAAGTTTTATTGCTCAAACAACAATATCAAAATGATTTAAGTTTACTCAATTATTTATCAGGAGAAACAGATACGACTTTCGTTAAATTAAAAAATCCAGATATTGTTTTGAAGAATATTCAAAATAACGATAAAATTGTTTTTTTAAAACAATTTGAAGTAGATAGCTTAAAAATCAAAAATCAAAATAAGTTAATCGATAATGCCTACAAACCCTCTTTATCATTGCTCGCTGATGCAGGATATTTATCGAGTTTTACTTATCAAGCGTTTAAAAACATTGGAGTTAGTGTTGGTTTAGGATTGTCAATTCCTATTTATGATGGTAATCAAAAATCGTTACAACATCAAAAAAATGATACGGCGCTGGCTACCAATTTGGCATACAAAAAGAATTTCAACAAGCAATATGCACAGCAATTATTGATGCTCAACCAGAAAATGAAACAAACTATAGAAACCGAAAACCAACTGCAATCGCAACTACAAATTGCCGATGCTCTTATCGAAGCGGATAAAAAATTATTATTGTCTGGCGATGCTCAAATTACTGATTTTGTTATTGCAATCGGAAATGTAATAACTATCAACAATAGCATTTCGCAAAATAAAATAAACAAGCTCCAACTTATAAACGAAATCAATTATTGGAGTTCTAATAACTAATACTATGAAGAAATTTATTTTATCTTTTATACTAAGCACTATCCTTTTTATTTCTTGTAAAGATTCTACAGTAACCGAAAAACCTATTGATGCAAGTGTTCCTGTAACTTTAACTACAATTGACACTTCTGGAATTGCAAGTTATATTGATCTTAATGCAACAGCAGCTTATCTGGTTAAAAATACTATCAAATCTAGTGCAACAGGTTATTTGAATTCGGTTAATGTAGCAACTAATGATTTTGTAACTAACGGAAAGGAGTTGTTTTCTATTAAAACCAGAGAAGCCAAAGTTTTAGGAAACACCATCAATAAAATAGATCCAACTTTAAATTTTGGGGGTGCCATAAGGGTGCGTTCTAATACCAATGGAATTGTAACAATGGTCAATGTTCAAGATGGTGATTATGTTCAAGATGGTGATGTTTTAGTTACGATTAACGATGCCAAAAGTTTTGCAATTATTTTGAGCTTGCCTTATGAATTGAAAAGTTACGTTTCAATTGGTCAACAATTGATTTTTACTTTACCTGATGGTACATCAAGAATTGCAACAGTTCAAAAATTTTCGCCAACTGTTGACGCCACTTCACAAACGCAAAATGTGGTTTTGAAAATAAACGGCAAACAAGATATTCCAGAGAATTTAATTGTTAAGGTTCGGATATATAAATCTTCTAATTTCAAGACTGTTTCATTGCCAAAATCTGCCGTTTTGAGTGATGAAACCGAAACCGACTTTTGGATTATGAAAATGATAAACTCCAATACAGCGATTAAAGTTCCAATACAAAAAGGAATTCAAACGGAAGATAGAATTGAAATCATATCACCCGTTTTAACTCGTGAAGATAAAATTTTACTTACTGGAAATTATGGAGTAGCAGATACGATTAAAGTAAAAGTGATTAAAAAGGAATTGTAATGAACAACTTTTTTGTAAAACATAAAAATGGTTTAAGTGCCGTTATCTTCCTAATTATTTTGGGAGGATTTTTTGCATATTCAAAAATGCAAACGAGTTTGTTTCCCGAAATCACGTTTCCAAAAATAAAAATCATTGCCGATGCAGGACAACAACCCATCGACAAAATGATGATTACGGTTACTAAACCGTTAGAAAATGCCATTAAAAAAGTACAAGATTTAAAAACTGTTCGCAGTACAACTAGTCGTGGAAGTTGCGAAATTTCGGCTTTTATGGATTGGAAATCCGATATTGATTTGAGTAAAACTAGAATTGAAGCTCAAATTAATCAAATTAAAAATGATCTTCCGCCAGATACTCAAATCACGGTCGAAAAAATGAACCCTTCTATTCTTCCTGTTATTGGTTACGCGATTGAAGGTAAAGGGAAATCGGCGATAGAGTTAAAAAAAATAGCCAATTTTACCATCAAACCATTTCTTTCTCAAATTGATGGCGTTTCCGAAATTCGGATTATTGGCGGAAAAGAAAAAGAATATTGGTTGGCGTTAGATTTTAATAAAATGACTGCCCTTGGAATTACTCCAAATACTATTTCGCAAGTTTTAAGCCAAACCAATTTTATCAAATCTAATGGTTATTTAGCTGATTATCGGTATTTATATTTAACAATTACCGATGCACAAGTTGATAAAAAAGATGAACTCGAAAACCTGGTAATTAGCAATAACGGAAAAGGAATTGTAACACTAAAAGATATTGCTACTGTCGAAATTAAAGAAGCAAAAGAATACATAAAAGTTAATGCTAACGGTAAAGAAAGTATTCTAATCGCTGTTATTAAACAACCCAATTCTAATTTAATTTCGCTTTCTGATGCAATGAATGTAAAGTTGGTGGATTTAAAAAAAATACTTCCAAAAGACATTTCTATAAAACCATTTTATGAGCAGGCAAGTTTTGTAAATGATGCAGTAAAAAGTGTTACAGATAGTTTATTAATCGGGTTATTATTAGCCATAATTGTTGCTGTTTTATTTCTGAAATCGGTCAAAGCCAGCGCCACAATTTTGATTATCATTCCAGTAACTTTAGGATTGACGTTAATCGTTTTATACCTCACAGGAAATACTTTCAATATTATGACTTTGGGTGCCATTGCAGCTGCATTAGGATTAATTATTGATGATGCTATTGTAGTTGTAGAACAAATTCATCGCACACACGAAGAACATCCTGACGAGCCAACAGTTACGCTTTTGCAAAAAGCAATTCATTATTTATTTCCTGCAATGGTTGGTTCTTCCATCAGTACAATTGTCATTTTCATTCCTTTTATTTTGATGAGTGGCGTTGCGGGTTCTTATTTTAAAGTACTTACAGATACAATGATTATCACTTTGGTTTGTTCGTTTTTTGTTACCTGGTTACTGCTTCCAGTGGTTTATTTGTTGCTATCTAAAGAAGAAAGAACTAACTCTGAAAAACAAGAAATAATTGAAATTCACGAAGTAAAAACCCAAAATTGGGTTGGTTATTTTATTGGAAAACCTATTATTAGTATTGCCTTTTGCGTTGTTTTAGTGCTGTCTATTTTTATTATTTTACCCAATTTAGAAACTGGTTTTTTACCTGAAATGGACGAAGGAAGTATTATTTTAGATTATGAAAGTCCACCAGGAACTTCACTTGAAGAAACGGATAGAATGTTGAATGAAGTCGAAAAAATAATTATAAAAGTTCCCGAAGTTGAAGCGTATAGTAGAAGAACTGGAACTCAAATGGGTTTTTTTATAACCGAACCCAATCGTGGAGATTATCTAATTCAATTAAAGAAAGACAGAAGCAAAACCAGTAACGATGTAATTGACGAAATTCGTGCCAAGGTAGAAGCCACACAACCTGCTTTGCGAATTGATTTTGGTCAGGTTATTGGCGATATGTTGGGCGATTTAATGAGTTCTGTTTCTCCAATTGAAGTAAAAGTTTATGGAAATAATCAAGTAGAATTACAAAAAATAGCCAAAGAAGTTAGTGCAATTGTTGAAAAAGTAAAAGGAACTGCCGATGTTTTTGATGGTATTGTTTTGGCTGGACCAGCGATTAATATTCAACCTAATTATTCTCAATTGGCACAATATGGAATTACACCAACCGATTTACAATTTCAAATGCAAACTGCTTTGGAAGGCAATGTAGTAGGCAGTTTGTTGGAAAATGAAAAACTAACACCTATCAGATTGATTTATGCCAACGGTCAGAAACGAAGTTTAGAAGATATTAAGCAACTCAAAATATTTTTGCCCAACGGACAATCCATTCCTATTTCGAGTTTGGTTACTATTTCTGTTCAAAAAGGCGTTGCCGAAATTGAACGTGAAAATCTACAAATGATGAGTGTCGTAACAGGAAGATTGGATAACCGAGATTTGGGAAGCGTAATGAAAGAAATTCAGACCAAAGTTACTTCAGCTATTCATTTGCCAAGCGGCTATTATATTGAATATGCTGGAGCTTACAAAGACCAACAACAATCTTTCAGAGAATTACTACTGATTTTAATTGCTTCTTCATTATTGGTTTTTGGTGTAATTTTATTTCTTTTTCGAGATTTCAGAATTGCATTGGTTATCCTTTTAATTTCGGTTTTAGGAATTGCAGGAAGTTATATTTTACTTTTTATGACAAGAACACCACTAAACGTTGGAAGTTATACTGGAATTATTATGATTGTGGGCATCATTGCCGAAAATGCGATTTTTACATTCCTTCAATTTAGAGAAACTGTCAAACTGACAAGAAATGTAAATCAATCTATAATCTATTCTATTTCAACACGATTACGTCCAAAGTTAATGACTGCTTTAGGAGCGATTATAGCACTTTTACCATTAGCAATTGGAATAGGAACTGGTTCAGAATTGCATCAGCCTTTAGCCATTGCCGTAATTGGTGGATTTATTATAGCAATGCCATTGTTGTTGGTAGTTTTGCCAAGCTTATTAGCGCAAGTTTATAAAAATGAGAAACATTTTAAGCATATTCTTGAAAATCATAATGTATAAAACACAATATTAGCAACACTTCTTTACTTCGGTTTACTTTAATCTAAATTGATAAGATTGATAAGCAAAAAATGAAGTAAACATTTTTTTATTTTAGGGATTTATAAAAAACGGATTTATTTGGTTAATAGGGTGCAAACTGACAGAACTGATTTACTCTTTTGCGTTAGTTTATATCGTTTTGGCTTGATTATTTTTGAATAAAAAAACATTAACTGTTTTTGCTGAAATTTGGTTATCAATCTTATCAATAAAAAAGAATAAAAAAGGATGCAAAATGCACCCTTAATTTTGGTATTTTGAATTTATTCTTTTAGTTCCCTGTTTTTATTATCTACTTCTTCATAACTGAACTCATTAAGAGAATACACATAGCCTTTTTTGGTGTTAAACCGAATGAAATTATGTTTTTTTAATGCTTTGCCTAATTTATTAATTGTTCCATCTGTGATGTTTATTTTAGCTTTTTCAGCCAGTTTGGCTGCTATTTGCGAAGCATTGAGGAAAACATTAGCCTTTTCTCTTTCGCAAGGTTCAAACCACGTTAAAAGCAATTCTTCCTCTGGGCTGTGTAGTTGGTATTGTTCGTTATTTTCGGTAATTGACTTAATTTCTTCCTGGTCGAACCAATATCTAAAACCACTTTTAAAAAGAAACAATGCTTGTGAAAATGCCATATTAATATCTACATTGTGTTGGTATTTTATGCCTTCCAACTCAAAACAAAGAAATCTTCTGCTTCCTGTACTATCGTTCAAGAATTGTGCTGTATTGACACTTCCGGCAAACGATGCCCTTCGGGGCATTGTTTCGTTGTTGTGTCCGTAGGCTTTTCTCATTCTGATTTGGGTTTTTGTGATGATTTCTTTTAGTGATCCAATCTCGGAACGGTTTAGGTTTTCGAGCTCGTCCAAATTGATTAACATACATTCTGAAAGCTGCACCAGTGTATCTTTGTTGTTTGGGTTTATGGTCCCAGAAAATAGATATTCTTTCAAAGGTTTCGGAACGAGTTTCTCCACCCAAGTTGTTTTTCCTAATCCTTGTTTGCCACTGAACACAATAACGGTGTGATTGATTACTTTATCATCGAGAACACAGCCGACCATTGCAACCAACCATTTTTTGAAACATTGCTGCCAAAGGTCTTGTTTTGTGGTTGTGATAGTGTTGGCTAATTCATTAATATAATCGGTCTTTTCATCATAAGAAGGTAAATTGAAAAAGTAATCTTCAAATGGATTGAACAGCACACAAAAATCAGAATAAAGCAAGTTTCGTAATGAAGATAAGTTTGTTTTAATTCTACCTTTTAAACATTCTCGAAGCATTGAATTTTCTATAAAATCATTCATAACATTCCACTTCTTTTTACCGAAATACTGGAACTCTAATTTCCCAGAAACCATATTGTGCCGAAATACATATTTGTTTGATAAAAACAACTCTAAACGGTCAATTTGGGTTGGTTTTGGTTTGTCTTCGTCGTCGTCTTCAGTGGTATCTGTTATTGAAAAATTAGCTGCCTTTTTGGGTTTAATAGGTGGTTCAAATTTCTCGTTCTTGCCAAACTCGTGACTATTTCCGTAAGCACTGTTTACAGCTTGAGTTACTTCTTTTTCATCGTACCCAAAATCGGTTAAAATATATCCCAAAGCTTCGTTTAAAGCAACTCCTTTTCTGTTCAGGTTACACGCTAGTTGATGTACAAATACGTTGCGACTACCATTCACGAATTGCACTTTTTTTTCAGTAAAATTTACGCAATGGTTGTATATTGCATCGCTATTAATAATAATTTTTGGCTCTGTTCTTTTAAACTCCCTCTCGATGTTAGCTTTAGGTTCTTTTTCTTGTTCTGTAACACTAAATATTTTTGCGTTTTCATTGTAATAAAGGTTTTCATCATAAGAATAAAAGCATAGTCTGGTTAAGTCTTTGCCTGATTTGTCTATTTCTAATTTTAAAATACTCTCATAATGAGCTTGAACCAAGAGAAATGCTTCTTTGTGATTGGCTTTATCTGAATTGATTTTTACTAGAATTTTTAATCCGTTGCCTGATGGACTTATGAAACTGGCAAATGTGAATTCACTTTGATTGGCCAAATGCTTTGCATTTTGCAAATCGGCAGCACTTAATTTGTCAATGTCCAGAATGATACAACTGGAATAATTCGCAAGAAATTCCAATTTTCGACCTCCAACAAACTTTCCCGAAGGTGTGAATGCTGGAAGTGATTTTTTGGCTTTGTTGTATGCTTCTGTTTTGTTTTCGGCAAGTGATTTACGCAAGTAAATTATGCCCGGTCTGTACTTTCCTGTTTTGATTTCTTCTAAAATTGTTGAAATTGTTTTGTGTTCTACAACCTCGTTGAAATTCTTGAAAATTGTTACCATAATTTAGTGAGAGGTGAAAAGTGAATAGTGAAAAGTGAATCTCGTTTTGCGAGGCTTACAATCGCAAGATTCGCAGGTTCCATTGCAGCTGCTCATACTATCGTCCTTTGAAAGATTTGTTGTAGTGCTCGGTTAGGAGTTTTTCAACATCAGAAAGTTTGTAATAGATTTTGTTTCCCACTTGACTAAATGAAATTTTGCCTTCGTCTCTCCAGGTTTGGGCTGTACGTTTTGAAATTTTCATCAATAATAGAAATTCTTGATTGTCCAGAAAGGTTTCTTTCTTAGGGTCAGCTTTGATAGAAAGTTGGGATTGAATTGTGTCTAATTTGCTCATTAGATCTGTGAACTGGTCTTTTGTGAAGATAATTGCATCCATTTTTAAAAGTTTTAAATTGTTATGGTGCAAATTGACGAAATCAAAAAAAGTCCGATTAGACTTATTTGGTCTTATCGGACTAAAAAGTTTGTTAGACCTTATATGTGTTGAGAAGTTGAAATGTTAATTTTAGAAAAAATCGGACTACAGTTTTATTTTCCAATCATTATTTGGGTTCTTATCTGTACGAGTTGGCGATAAATAGGTTTGAATTGTTAGGATTGATAGCTCTTTTCCTTTTTCATCTAAATAATTATCACAAATGAATTTTGCTATTTCTTTGATTTTATTTTCAATATAAGGTTTGCCATTTGGTTTTACCTCATTCATCATTTGTTTGTACGCATCAGTTAAAATATTTATTGGACCATTCAGACGAATTTTGAAAGTTGGTTTTATCTCTAAAGCTATTTTATTTTTTTCGTCTTGTTGTTCTTTTTCTAATTGGCATTTTAAGATTTTCTCATTCTGAATTTGTTTCAATAAGGCTTTGCATTGCTTTCTGTAATCCAATAGTTTATTATTGATAAAATAGACTTCTGATTGTTTGTACTCACAAATTTCCTCATTCAAATAAAGAATTTTATCTGGATAATTTGTTAATTCTGCAATGTGTTTTTTTGCTTCTGAAAACGAAAAATAACGATCTTCACTTTCGGCATTTATAAACCTTTTTGGGGTGCCTAATTTAATATTAGGTACTCTCGGAGATTGCAGCTCCAGTTGTTTTTTTTCGATTAAATTAAAAATTTTATTGTATTTAATCAAATCGGTTTTTGTATTAAATAGGTCCTCGTTTTTGGTTATCAAATTTTCTAATTTACTTAACCATTTGCAAGGATCAACAAGATGCTTAGCTTGGTAATTAATAAATTCGGAATATTTTGAAAGTGGCAGTTCAAAAAATTTATTCAATAATGCTATGCAATACTGCTCTAAATTTATTTCATGATTGATAATTATATCAAATTTAGGATTAGTTGCATTTGCAGATGTTGTAGCGACTAATTCCAAAAAAGTAGCTGTTTCAATTTTCAAGTCCTTTAAAATCAATTTACATGATTGTTTTAAGTACTGTCGTGGTATTTGAAAGGGCAGTAGGTTATTTTACTTAAATATATTTTTGCTTTCGAATCCCATCATTAGACAAAATTAAAGCGAATGTTTTGTGTTGTTTGCTTTAAAAAAAGCAAAAATGGTATGTGTAAAAATAGATATAAATAAAAGTATTGAAAAGATATTTACAAGAATAATTTATTAACAATTATGTAAGATTATAGTTACCATATTTAGTTGCAATAATCAAAAAATATAGTTGTCTACAGCTTTATCCAGTTCTTCGCTGATGATTTTGGCATAAACTTGAGTTGTGCTGATGTCTCGGTGGTCCATAAGTTTAGAAACGTGCTCAATTCTCATTCCATTATTTAAAGCATTGGTTGCAAAACTGTGTCTTGATAAATGGAAAGAAAGGTCGAAAGGGAGTTTTATTTTTGTCCCCAATTTTTTTAGATGCCAATTTGCCAATTTATTGAAAGCTGCTGTTTGAAAATAACGTTTTGCCTCGCTGTTCAAATAGCCTTCTTTGTCCATAATAATAGGAAAAATAAAATCATCGTGATTGGCATTTACTTTTTTGTATTTTTCTAAAATATCGATAGCCACTTTTCCAATTTTGAACTGGTGTACTCTTCCAGTTTTACGAATGTGTTTGTTGATTTTATGTTCAGCTTCATTGTAATTAGAATATTGCATTTCGATAACATCACTAAAACGCAAACCGCCCGCATAAATAGAGAAAAGGAATAAATCCCTCCACATCATCGCTTTTTTGCCCTCAGTTAGCTTTAAATTGGTTAAAGCATCAATCTGCACTTTATTAAGAAATAATCTTTTAGAAGAGCTGATTTTGAGGGTTATTTTGCTAAATGGAAACATAGTTTCGGGAATTACTTCTTCACGAATTGCATCCCGGAATATGGTTCCGAGCACAATTATGGAAAGGCGTTGCGTTGTATCTCCGTTGCCTAAAGTATCTCCTAAATGAAATTTATAGTCGTTTAATAGTGCTACGGTAATTTCATCAAAATATACATCCTTTGTTCCCATATATTTTTCAAATTTATCAACCTGAGAGGTGTATGCTCTGTAAGTGGAATAAGAAACGGTACTTTTGATTTTCTCTAATCTCTTTCTGGCATATTCAAAAAAGTTTGGCACTTCTTTACCCTTTATGGCTTCTTTGAGTTTTTTAACCGATACGGTTTTGATTTTACGTTCCATATCTGCAACCTGACCTTCGGCATCTGCAATCTTTTGAGATAATGCAGCATTCATTCTGGCACTATTGGAATGGTTCTTTTTAACTTTCTGCTTTACTTCATCCCACTCGTTCTCTTTTAACTTCACTCCAGCAGTGATAAATTTCGTTTTTCTATCTTTTATAATTCGGATATACAAAGGGCTGTGTCCTGTTTGGTCTACCTGATGTGTTCTTAAAATTAGTTTTACTGATGCCATAATAATAGGAATTTAGAAATGTTATACTACTTTTGTAAATTAATGCAAACGAGTGAAAGTGTTGTAAATAAAGGGTTTTCAATTGGGTGCATCGTGATACGAAGGTACAACATTGGGTACAACAAAACAAGTATTTCGTTGCTTTTTGTTGCTTAAAATTGCATTGTTCATTTTTATAAAGTCAATGAATACAACACTTTAAGTGCAATTGGGAGGGTTGAATGAAAAGTTGTAGATAACTAGTTTATAGGCGAAACAAACCTTCGCATATACACCCAAAAATGGGTAGATTGGCGAAGGTTTGTTTCGCTTTATTGATTTTCAAATGTATTAAAATTTTCTTACAAATTAAACAAAAAATCTTGCATATACAGCTTGGTGAAAAATTAATCAGGACTAGTAGTGTTACTGTTTGCGTGAAGGATAGGAGCAGCATCCTTTTTCGTCTTTTGGACGGTTTGGGTGGGCAGATGCGTGCTGACGAAAAAGATACAGCGGATAGCCTGACCATGTTGCCCGCATAGGGTAGATGTGTATTTATGGGTTTTGGCAACAAGGGCACGCCATAAAAAAACCGACTGGCTTTCGACAATCGGTTTTGTATTTTAAGAGGGTTCAAAAGGCATTTATTCAAAAAGACCTTCGATGCTCAAATAGCGTTCGCCGGTGTCGTAACAAAAGGTTAGGACGGTAGCATTGGCAGGGATTTCAGTTAGTTTTTTTGCCACTGCTGCTAAGGAGGCACCAGATGAAATGCCGAGTAGGATTCCTTCTTCTTTGGCGGCTCTTTGGGTGTAAGCATAAGCGTCGTCTTTGCTCACTTGTATGGCTCCGTCTAAAACGGATGTGTGGAGATTGGTTGGGATAAATCCGGCGCCAATCCCTTGTATGGGGTGCGGAGCTGGGGAACCGCCACTGATTACGGGTGAAGCTTCCGGCTCTACGGCAAATACTTTGAGGTTGGGATAATGCGCTTTGAGGATTTCGGCACAACCAGTTATGTGTCCGCCGGTTCCTACGCCGGTGATCAAATAGTCTAACCCGTCAGGAAAGGCTTGTATGATTTCTTGCGCAGTGGTTGCTTTGTGGATTTCAATATTAGCCGGATTCTCAAATTGTAGGGGCGACCAAGCATGAGGGATTTCGGTAGTCAATTCCTGTGCTTTTTCGAGAGCGCCTTTCATTCCTTTTTCACGGGGAGTCAGTACAAATTCGGCACCGTAAATGCTCATTAATCGTCTTCTTTCAACCGACATGGATTCGGGCATGACTAAGATTAATCGGTAGCCTTTGACCGCAGCGACCATGGCAAGACCTATTCCGGTGTTTCCGGATGTGGCTTCGATTATGGTACTGTCTTTTTGCAACAATCCTTTTTGCTCGGCATCTTCAATCATCGCCAAAGCGATTCGGTCCTTAATGCTGGCTCCGGGATTGGTTCGTTCGAGTTTCATCCAAACGTTGTGTGTAGTACCAAATAATTTATTGATTTTTACATGTGGCGTGTTGCCAATGGTTTCTAATATAGTGTTGTATCGCATGAGACTTTTTTTTATTTGATAGTAAATATAGTTCAGAATTCACAATCTACAAAAGGAACAGCTTATAAATAAATGGTAAAGTGTTCAAAATTGCAGTTTGTTCTAAACCTTGATTTGGTTTTGGCTTTCGCCAAAAGGCTGTCGTTTTTTTTTAAATACGAATTGGTCAAAAGTAACATTTAGTTTTTAGCAAAAGTCAAATATCGAATGGCTCCGGTGCTGCTGTTTTCGTTTTTCAATTTGATTTGTGTACTGGACTTTTGTATGATTTGCCAATCGGCACTCCATACCGAAAACAGTGCGGGAGTGCTAAAATCCAGCGTGAAATTTAAATCGGAAATCAAATCGGCTGTGGGATTACTGTCGGTAACCGACCAATTTGCGGAAGCTGTTTGGTCTCCATTGCTTGCGGTCAGGACGGTATTCGTAAAACTAAAGGTATAGCCGTTATAATTGCTGGTTTTATCCGAATTGGCTTCCGAGTATTGACTGACTTTCCAGACTGTTCCGGTTACTATAGTGTTAATTTTACTGCTGCTGTATATGGTTGTTGGACTTTCGTCGCCGCAATCACAAGCATACAAAGTAACAAAAAGGAGGGCAAATACTGCTGGGGTAAATTTTTTTAAAAGTTTCATAACCAATATTTTAAAATTAAAAAAAATGGATAAATGAGATTGGGGCTTTTGCAAAAAATTTATCTAATAATCAAATATAGCAAATTAATGGGTTTTATATACAAGCAATCATTTTTTTTACGGAAGGGTAATATGAACCAAAAAAAATCCGTTTAGTCTCGTGTTGCAACGGAACTAAACGGATTAATATATAGGCAGTTTCGTCTGGAAACGGTCTGCTTGATTTATTTACAAGTGAATTACTTCACCATAGGCATCAGCCACAGCTTCCATAACAGCTTCGCTCATGGTTGGGTGCGGGTGAATTGATTTAAGGATTTCGTGTCCTGTAGTTTCCAGTTTACGGGCTACAACTGCCTCAGCAATCATATCAGTAACTCCGGCACCAATCATGTGACATCCTAACCATTCGCCATATTTTGCATCAAAAATTACTTTTACAAAACCATCAGGAGTTCCGGCAGCTTTTGCTTTTCCTGAAGCAGAGAATGGGAATTTACCAATTTTTAATTCGTATCCTTTTTCTTTCGCTTGTTTTTCAGTTAAACCTACAGAAGCAATTTCTGGAGTAGCATAAGTACAACCCGGTACGTTTCCGTAATCGATAGGTTCTACATGCAATCCTGCAATTTTTTCTACACAGTTGATTCCTTCAGCCGAAGCGACGTGAGCCAATGCTTGTCCTGGTGTAACATCACCAATAGCATAATAACCAGGAATATTAGTGGCATTGTAAGCGTTTACTAAAATTTTATCTCTGTCAGTAGCAATTCCTACTTCTTCTAATCCGATGTTTTCGATGTTAGTTTTGATTCCAACTGCCGAAAGTAAAATATCAGCTTCCAGAACTTCTTCTCCTTTGGATGTTTTCACAAAAGCTTTTACACCTGCTCCGGTAGTATCAATTCGCTCTACAGAAGAATTAGTCATGATTTTGATACCTGCTTTTTTCAAAGAACGCTCCATTTGTTTTGAGATGTCTTCGTCTTCAACAGGAACAATGTTTGGCATGAATTCTACAATGGTAACATCTGTTCCCATAGAGTTGTAGAAATGCGCAAATTCTACTCCAATCGCTCCGGAACCAACAATAATCATTGATTTAGGTTGTGTTGGTAAAGTCATTGCTTGACGGTATCCAATTACTTTTACGCCGTCTTGTGGCAAGTTCGGTAATTCACGGGAACGCGCTCCGGTTGCTACAATGATGTGATCAGCACTATATTCGGTTACTTTTCCGGCTGCATCGGTAACGTCTAATTTTTTACCTGGTTTTAGTTTTCCAAAACCATCAATAACGTCGATTTTATTTTTTTTCATCAAGAATTGAACTCCTTTGCTCATTCCTTCTGCAACACCTCTACTACGATTTACTACCGCAGAAAAGTCTTTGTCAAATTCAGAAACAGTCAATCCGTAATCAGAAGCGTGTTTTAGATAATCAAAAACCTGAGCTGATTTTAGTAATGCTTTCGTAGGGATACAACCCCAGTTCAAACAAACACCGCCTAAATTTTCTTTTTCGATTACGGCTACTTTAAAACCCAATTGTGAGGCTCTGATAGCAGTAACATATCCTCCGGGACCACTTCCTAAAACTATAATATCGTATTTCATTGTTATATAATTTTTTCTAAATTAATTGATTTGGCGAATTTAAGGATTTATTCTGTTTTGAGAAAGTTTCAAACTAATAAAGTGGTAAACTAACAAATTTTCAGCATTCCCTTATTTTTTTAAACAATCGGCACTCGTGTAATTCCAGATTTTTAAACATAATAACCCAACACCCAACACCCAAAACCCAAAACCCAACACCCAACACCCAACACCCAACACCCAAAACCCAGCTCCCCAAAAAAAACCTAATTCGCTACCGAAAACTGCGAATCATACAAGTTTTTATAATAGCCGGTTTCTTTATTGATTAATTCTTGGTGCGTTCCTTGTTCTACAATTAACCCTTTATCCATCACGACAATTTTATCTGCATTGACAATTGTTGCTAAACGATGTGCAATAACAATCGATGTTCGGCCTTTTGTAATGGTTTCGGTTGCACGCTGAATCAGTTCTTCAGAATACGTATCGATCGATGAGGTGGCTTCATCCAGAATTAAAATACTCGGATTGCTGACATAAGCCCGTAAAAAAGCAATCAATTGGCGTTGCCCGGACGATAACATGACACCACGTTCTTTGACATCAAAATCATAATTATCCGGTAAACTCATAATAAAATCATGAACCCCGATTTTTTGGGCTGCTGCCAAAACTTCTTCGCGTGAAATAGCCGAATTGTTCAGGGTAATATTATTGAAAATCGTATCGGCAAAAAGAAAAACATCTTGTAATACCACCGCAATTTGCAGGCGTAAGGAACCCAAGGTGTAATTTTCGATATTGTGATTATCGATGTAAATAGCACCACTTTTAATTTCATAAAAACGATTCAGCAAATTGATAATCGTTGATTTTCCGGCACCGGTCGATCCCACAATAGCAATAGTTTGTCCGGCTTTGACTTCTAAATCAATTCCTTTTATAACTTCTTCATCCGGAATATAACCAAATCGTACCGCTTCAAATTGGATGTCTCCTTCAAAAATGGGAGCTTCAATAGTTCCGGTATCCTGAATTTGATCTTGGGTGTCTAATATATCAAAAACACGGTTCGCAGCAATCATACCCAGTTGCATTTCGTTGAATTTATCCGCAATCTGACGCAACGGATTAAATAACATTCCGATGAACATCGTATAAGAAAACAAATCCCCGAAACTTGTGAAATTATCTCCGTTCAAAATCTTGAAACCTCCGTAAAGGACAATAAAACCTAAAGTTAAAGACGAAATAATATCGGCAATAGGGAAGAAGATAGAGTTATAAAGAATAGTTTTTATCCACGCTTTTTTGTGTTTATCGTTGATTTCTTTGAATTTTTCGAACTCAATATCTTCGCGGTTAAAGAGCTGAACAATCTTCATTCCCGTAACGCGTTCCTGCACAAACGAATTCATATTCGCAATTTGTGTACGCACTTCCTCAAACGCCACTTGCATCTTTTTTTGGAATATTCGGGTAAAGAAAACCAGAATGGGCATTGCAACAATTACAATCCAAGTCAGTTTCCAGTTCATGTAAAACATAAAAATCAGTACGACTAACATTTTCATCAAGTCACTGATAATCATAAATAATCCTTGGCTGAAAATCCGCGCAATCGACTCAATATCCGAAACCGAACGGGTAACCAATTGTCCCACCGGAACCAAATCGAAATATTTCATTCGGAAACTTAAAATATGACGAAACAATTTGGTTCGAATATCTTTCACAATATCCTGACCAAGCCAGTTGGCCCAAAACACAAAGTAAAATTGCGAAAAGACTTCCGCCAAAAGTACAATTCCCATCAAAATCACATACAACAAAAGCCCATATTGATCATGGGTTTTGATATATCCATCAACCGTTTGTTTCAACAAATAAGGACGTAAAGCCGCAAAAACGGACAAGGAGATGGCGAAAATAATGACACCTCTAAACCGCCATTGGTAAGGTTTCGTATAGTGTAATATTCGTTTGAATAATCGGGTATCGAATGCTTTTGCTTTCATTTTTTTATATTTATCCTGATTCTATTCAGGAGCTTATTCCTGCTATCCGTTGCAATCTTTTATGTTTTTAAAGAAAAAACATAAAAGGATTTTCACTGCTATCAGGGCTATTTTGAATTATAATTCTATTTTTTTTATCTCTAATTTATTTCCTGCAATCTTTAATCTAAAACCCAACACCCAACACCCAACACCCATCACCCAAAACCCATCACCCAAAACCCAACACCCATCACCTACTTCAAATAATCGTATGCTATTTTAGTCAGATACAATCCATGTGCCGGTACCGAAAATCCGGCTTTATCTCTGTTTTTACTTTCTATAATAGCTTCAAAATCGGCCAATGTAATTTTGTGTAAACCAATGTTGACTAAAGTGCCCACAATGGCACGTACCATATTGCGCAAGAAACGATTGGCCGAAATCGTGAAAATAAGGCTGTCTTTTTCTTGTTTCCAATAGGCTTCAAAAATAGTACAGTCAAAAGTGTTTACATCGGTATTCACTTTCGAAAAACATTGAAAATCGGTGTGATTCAGTAATAATTGAGCTGCCTCATTCATCAATTCCACATCTAGCGGTTGATGGAAATACCAGCTTTGTTCCTGCGAAAAAGGGTTTTTAAACGTATTGATATGGTATTCATAGGTTCTTTTGGTTGCGTCAAATCGGGTATGCGCTTCATCAGAAACTGGAAAAACAGCATAAATCACAATGTCTTTTGGTAAATAGGAATTGAGTTTGTGTACTAAATTCGGAATATCAAAAGGCATATCTAAATCAAAATGGGCATACATTTCCTTAGCATGAACCCCGGTGTCAGTGCGCCCGGCTCCCATAAGATTAATCTCGGTATTCAATACAACCGAAAAAGCCTTGTTCAGGGTTTCCTGCACAGACGAAGCATTAGGTTGGTATTGCCAGCCGTGATAATGGGTTCCGTTGTATGCTAATTGTATAAAATACCTCAAGTTTAGTTTTTTAGATTTCAGTTCAGAATTAGTTTCAGAACGAATCGGGTTTGCATAATTAAAGCGGCAAATTTACAAAGAATGTTTGTCGTTTGGGACTACTTGTGTTTTAAAGTTTTTATAATTTCTATTTTGAAACTTTGGTGACAAATGCGGCAGGGAACAGACAACATTATTTATCTTTGTCGCTTCGTTTTTTAGATGCAAAAAAAAGACAAAGACGAATCCGGTTTTACATGAAAAAAATACTGCTCCTTTCCGATACCCACAGCCATATTGACGATACGATTTTGAAATACGTTGCACAAGCAGACGAAGTTTGGCATGCCGGCGATATTGGCGATTTAAAGGTTACCGATACCATTAAAAAACTAAAACCATTGCGTTGTGTGTATGGTAATATTGATGACGCCCAAGCTCGTTTGGAATTTCCGTTGCACCAACGGTTTTTATGCGAAGGAGTAGCGGTCTGGATGACGCACATTGGTGGTTATCCCGGAAAATACAATCCCGCTGTCCGTGCTGAACTGGAGGCGAATCCCCCGAAATTATTCATCTGCGGCCATTCCCATATTCTGAAAGTAATATTTGATAAAAAGCACAATTTGTTGCACATGAATCCCGGTGCGGCAGGAATTAGTGGTTTCCATCAAGTGCGTACGATGTTGCGTTTTGTTATTGATGGGGATAAAATAAAGGACTTAGAAATTGTTGAAATCGGAAAAAAAGGATAATTAGCTAAGACTCAAAAATAGGCACATCTATCGTTATCGTCGTTCCTGTTCCTACTTTAGAATTAATGAAGAAAAGCCCTTTCATTGTATCAACTCGGGCTCTTATTTGGGTGATGCCAAAACCTTCAATGTGGTTTAAATTAGTGTCAAAACCATTTCCGTTGTCATAAACTTGAATGTGTAACAAGCTGTTTTGCTCTTTGATAATCACTTTGGCAAGGGTAGCTTCACTGTGTTTGATGATGTTATTGAGGAGTTCGGTGGTGATGAAATAAATTTTCATTTCAAATTCTTCCGAGTATCTTTTGGTGATAGCAATGTCACTTTCATATTCAAAAAGAATATTGGAATTAGAATTTTTCTCGCACAAATCCTGTAAAGCATACAACAATCCAAATCGCGCCAAAAGTACGGGCAAAAGCTCGTGTGACAAATCACGAACTTTATCATGTGCTTCTTCTAAAAGGGCAATGGTTTTAGAAATTTCCTGACAGCCGTTCTTGGTATTTGTAGCAAAAACATTCAGATGCAAACCCGCCGACGACAGTAAGGCGCTAATGTTGTCATGTAAAAAAGTAGCGATTTTTTTGCGTTCCATTTCCTGTCCGGTGATAGAGGCGTTGATGACGTTTTGCTGAATCTTACTTTTAATGCTGTTGAGTCTGTTTTTTTGTTTCAGATTGGTATTTTGAAATAAGAAATAAAACAGAATGATACTGACAATAAATAATGAAATAACAACAATAACAATTCTTTTATTCAAGGCTTGTTCCCGTAATAAAATGCGTTGCTTGGATTTGTATTCCGATTCGATTTTTTCGATTTCTCTTTTATATTCGTCTATTTCCAGATTGATGCCGGCAACATTAACTTTCTTTAGTTTTTCTTCGTCATTGAGTGCTGAGGTCAGGGCATTATATATGTCAAGGTTTTCATAAGCCTTTTTATAATCTCCGTTTTTTAATAAAAATTTAGAATATTCTTGGTGGGAATAGGACAAATCGGATTTTTCGGTGCCTTCGTTCCCTAGTTTTATAGCGTTCTGAAAAAAGGAATGGGCTTTTTTAGTGTCGTTTTTATAGGAATAGTACATGCCGTTTAGCATGTTTAGTGCCACAATAGTTGAGGAATCTCCATATTTTTTATGGTGCAAATTGATGTGTTTTAAATAGGGGTAGCCTTTCCCAAATTGACCAATATCAAAATAGGCCCATGCAATATTGAGTTTTGTAAAGACTACTTGGCTGGGGTCGTTTATTTTTTTGCTGTAAGCCAAGGACTTTTTATAATAAAAAATTCCCTTTTCATACTGCTTTTTATCAAAACAATAAATGTTTCCTAGATTATTATAAATCCAGTTTTTCAAGACATCATTGTTGGTTTTGTTGGCATAAATTAAGCCTTTGTTGTAATAGTAAAATGCTTTTTCATATTCAGACAACTCATCAAAATTGGCAGCTATCGTGTGGTAGGAAGAGGCAATAAGATTATCGTCTTTAATGGCAATTGCATGCCGTAAAGCGAGTCTTGATTGGACTAATGATTTTTCAAAACTTCCCGCTTTCATGAGTATTTTTGCCTCTTTTACTTCTTGTGTAATAAGAGCAAACGAAGGTGTTTTTTCTTGTGCAAAAGCGGAGGGACTACAAATATAGAGTAGTGGCAACAAGAATGAAAAAAAGAGACTTTTGGGCATAAAAGGAGGGCTTTTACAACAGAAATTGTTATTTTATTAAATTATTTCTCAACGCATATTTTACCAGACTGATGGTGTTTTTGAGATGCAGTTTTTTCATAATGTTTTTACGATGGGTTTCAACGGTATTGGTACTGATAAATAAATATTCGCTGATTTCTTTTCCGCTATATTCTAATGAAATTAAGGTGATAATCTCTAATTCCCGATCGGTTAAAATGGAATTATCAACGGGTTTGTGTTTGTTTAACTTTGGATTGTTTTTTGTGGCAGAATTGAATATTTTTTCTCGAACGGATTTGCAAAAATAATCTTCACCATTAGAAACCGCACGAATAGCTTCAACTATATTTTCTCCGGCGCATTTTTTGGTCAGGTAGCCATTGGAGCCCAATTTCATGACTTCTTTAATTAGTTTTAAATCATCATAACTGGACAAGATAATTACTTTGCAGGGAAATCCTTTTTGTTTGAATTCTTTAAGTACAGCAATACCGTCTTTTTCGGGCATGCTGATGTCCATGATGAGAATATCGGTTTGATTGGAAATAACATGGTCAAAAAGATCGCGGCCATTTAAAGAATACCCTACTACTTCAAAATCCGAAACGGTATGCAGTAAAAACCGCATCCCATCAATAAGTACTTGATGGTCGTCTGCCAGATGGATTTTAATTTTTGGGGCCATAATTTTTTCTTCCATCCAAATTTATAAAAAAATAATACTGCTTGGCCTTTTATAAGATTTTATTTATTTTAAAAAAAGCAACAATTTGTGATAATCCAATAAAAAAACCCGAATGATAACATTCGGGCTTTCCTCGCACTAATAAACTAAGTTTATAGGTTTACCTCAATCGGTCCACAGATTTTACAAGATCTTCATCCTTCTTGATGGCTTTATTAGCTAAGACTAATAATACGATAGCCAAGATAGGTAGAAACATCCCAATACCTTTCTCAGAAACAACCAGTGTTTCTCCAGATAAATTTAGTGAATGATATACAAACAATCCTAATAAAATTAAATTCAATATGATATTCAATCTGCCGATAACAAATTGATTTTGTCTTTTTTTATACGATATAATGCTCAATAAAGTAAGGGTGGTACTCAGGCCGGATACAATCACATAAATTTGATTTTGCATGAAGAAATAGTCTTTTCCGTCACTCATTGTCCACAAAGGGAAAACAAATGGTAAAATTCCGGTAACAACAAAGGCAAGGAGTAAATATATCGTCTGAATTCTTTGTATCATGGTTTGAAATTGTTTTACAAAAATATATTTTTCTTTTTAATAAATACTATTGTATGATTAAATTTTATTCGTATTATTGCATCACAATACCGTAAGCACTTCATACTGCGGTCTATTCAAAACGAAAAAGTTTACTACCTATCTTTTACATTATTTCCAAAATCAATTAAATTCATAGAACATTCATGTTTGAAATTTCTGCATTAAAAGAAATGAAGCTATCTGAGCTTCAAGAAATAGCTAAAACGGCTAAAACCATAAAGTTTAACGGTGTAAAAAAAGAGACATTAATCAGTCAGATTTTAGAGCATCAAGCAGCTAATACTGCCGCCGTGCCTGTTAAAAACGAGCAAAGTGCGATTGAAGAGGAAAAACCTAAAAGAGTTCGAATTGTTCCTGTAAAAAAAGCAGCTATTCAAAAAACACCTGCAAATTCGCTTTTTAAAAGTGAAGAAGCTCCAAAAGTAGAAAATATTCCAGCAGAAATAGCTCCTGTAGTATCAGAAGAAAGTCCGGCTCCAGTACAAATTGAGGCTGCTCCGGAAAAAAAAGTGGGTAAAGTTATTAAGTTCAACAAATCCGCATACGAAAAGAAAATTGCACTGCAAAAAGATAAAGTAGCCAATAAGGAAGTCAATACAGAAAACGAAAGTGAAACTCCTGTAGAAACTATTCCGGCTGAAAATAATGAGGTTACGGTTCCTGTAAAAAAAGTGAACCCAAACCAGTTAAACAAACAAAATCCGAATCAAAACCCGAACCAAAATCCAAATCAAAACGGGAACGGAAATGGAAACGGAAATCAAAACCCCAATTTTAAGAACAAAAAAAATAATTTCAGCCATTCTGATTTTGAATTCGATGGGATTATAGAAAGTGAAGGTGTTTTGGAAATGATGCCTGACGGATATGGATTTTTACGTTCATCCGATTATAATTATTTAGCTTCTCCGGATGATATTTATTTATCAACTTCTCAAATTCGATTGTTTGGTCTAAAAACAGGTGATACTGTAAAAGGAGTAGTGCGTCCTCCAAAAGAAGGAGAGAAATTTTTTCCTCTGGTTCGTGTTTTAAAAATAAACGGACATGATCCTCAAGTAGTTCGTGATCGGGTATCATTCGAACATTTAACACCCGTTTTCCCTTCCGAAAAATTCAAATTAGCCGAAAAAGGCAGCTCTATTTCAACCCGAATTATCGATTTGTTTTCACCAATTGGAAAAGGACAACGCGGAATGATTGTAGCACAGCCAAAAACGGGTAAAACTATGTTGCTGAAAGACATTGCCAATGCCATTGCAGCCAATCATCCTGAAGTATATTTGATTGTTTTATTGATAGACGAGCGCCCTGAAGAGGTGACAGATATGCAGCGTAGTGTGCGTGGAGAAGTAATTGCTTCAACTTTTGACAGAGAACCGCAAGAGCACGTAAAAATTGCTAATATCGTTCTTGAAAAAGCTAAACGTTTAGTAGAATGTGGTCACGATGTGGTGATTCTTTTAGATTCAATTACACGTTTGGCAAGAGCTTACAATACGGTTCAGCCGGCTTCAGGAAAAGTATTAAGTGGTGGTGTTGATGCCAATGCATTGCAAAAACCAAAACGTTTCTTTGGTGCAGCCAGAAATGTTGAAAATGGAGGTTCTTTGAGTATTATTGCAACAGCTTTGACCGAAACAGGTTCTAAAATGGATGAAGTGATCTTTGAAGAATTCAAAGGTACGGGTAACATGGAACTACAGTTGGATAGAAAAATTGCCAACAAACGTATTTTCCCTGCGATAGATTTAACCTCTTCCAGCACAAGACGTGATGATTTATTATTAGATCAACAAACGTTGCAACGCATGTGGATTATGAGAAAATATCTTTCGGATATGAATCCGGTGGAAGCTATGGATTTTATAAACGATCGTTTCAAAAAAACCAGAAATAACGAAGAGTTTTTGATCTCGATGAATGATTAAGAATCGTTTTCAATATTAAATTAAATCATAAAAAAACTCCGATGGAATTAACCATCGGAGTTTTTTGTATATTCTTAACTTCTCACTCTTCACTTCTCACTTTTCACAACTCACTCTTCACTTCCTTACGCTCCAGCAAAGCCATATAAAAACCATCAAAACCAGACTCTGAAGCCAGAATTTTTTGGTCTTTAATAAAGTTAAATTCTTTTCCAATGGCAGTAGTTAGAAAATGAGCTACTTGCTCTTGGTTCTCAGAAGGTAAAACGGAACACGTAGCATAAACCAATTTTCCGCCTGGTTTCACAATTTTAGAATAATTTTCTAAAACTTCTGCTTGTACTTTCTTAATATTATCAATGAATTCCGGTTGTAATTTCCATTTAGCATCAGGATTTCTTTTCAAAACACCTAAGCCGCTACAAGGTGCGTCAATTAAAACACGGTCAGCTTTTTCGTGTAATTTTTTAATTACTTTGGTGGTATCGATAATGCGATATTCAATATTGAAAGCACCATCTCTTTTAGCTCTCAATTTCAATTGTTTCAATTTGCTTTCGTACAAATCCATTGCAATCAATTGTCCTTTATTTTCCATTAAAGCGGCAATATGCAATGTTTTTCCACCGGCACCAGCACACGTATCCACTACGCGCATTCCTGGTTTTACGTCAAGAAAAGCAGCTACTAATTGGGAATTGGCGTCCTGTACTTCAAAAAATCCGGCTTTAAAAGCATCAGTAAGGAAAACGTTAGCTCTTTCTTTTAAGACTAAAGCATCCGGTTGGTTTTTTAATGTTTCGGTTTCAATGTTTAAATCCATCAAAATAGCACGTAGCGCTTCTCTTGTAGTTTTAAGTGTATTTACTCTTAAAATTACTTTGGCAGGTTGATTTTGAGCAGCAATTTCAGTAGCCCAAACTTTTTCTCCCAATTCTTTTACACCCAATTCATCCATCCAATCCGGAATAGATTCTTTCAAAGCTCTCACTTTCGAAAGTTCATCAAAACGCCCTTTTATTTTTCGTTCCGGAGTACCTTCTAATTGACGCCAATCCGGGATTGGGTAGCCTCTTAATACTGCCCATACAGAGAACATTCTCCAAAGGTTATCTCTGTCAAAAGGTTCTTTAACTTCGGCTATTTCTGCATATAGTCTTTTCCAACGTACAATTTCGTAGATGGTTTCGGCAACAAACTTTCTGTCTGAACTTCCCCAGCGTTTGTCTTTTTTTAAGGATCTGGCTACCACTTTATCGGCATATTCTCCTTCATTAAAGATAGCGTTCAAGGCGTCGATGGTAGTATAAACTAAATTTCTGTGTAATCTCATTTTAAATAATTGAGGTGCAAAGGTACTATTAATTGGTTGAAACTTAAATTTTTAATAATGAATGTTCTTTTTAATATTTTATGGCATAAAAAAACACTGTTTTATAGACAGTGTTTTTAGTTGTATTTTGATAATTTTTTTATTTAACTCGTGTCAAACCAATGTTTTCCGGTGCGTGAAGTACCATTGGGAATTTTTCGATTTTAACAGAACTACTGTCTAAACCAAAGGCTCTTTCTTCTGATAAACTGAGTTTTTTGATGAAGAAATAAGAGTTCATAATTAATTTTTCGTGCCATAATAAATCGCTGTCATTAGACAAGAATTTTTCGGACAATACAAATTTAAAGTCTCCAATAATATTATTTTTATTTAAGGATTCGTATCGGCTGGTGATATCTACTTCTCCTTTTTTTACCATATCCCGAATTACTTCACGGAACATTAGGTTAATTTTTGTTGGCTCTCTGAAACCTAAATTAAAATCGATACGGTACAAATCATCCTTGACCATTTCGGTTACTTTATATTCGGTTTTGTATGGTTCTGTTAATATATTTACATGGACAAACCAATAAATATCAGCTCTTTTGGGTCTTTTTTGCAAAATAGAATACATCACTTTTTCTTCTATTTCATCGGTTCTTCCTGCATTAGTCATATATACTAAGTGGGTAGCATATTTTGGAATGCTTAAATCAGCGCTTAATTCAACAAGGACTTTTTTATAATCTTCAATTTTAACGATTTTAGTATAGCTCTTATTGATTTTCTTAGCTAAATACCAAATAGTCATCACAGATATTAAAAGAATAGCTATAAAAAGCGTTACATAACCACCTTCGGCAAATTTTGTGATGTTGGCAGCTAGAAAACTAAATTCAATCAACAGATAAATGGTGATTAATGGTGTGATGAAATAAAGTTTTACTCTTTTCATTATCAAATAATAATTGAGTAAAATAGTGGTCATTATCATACAAAGAATAATGGCTAACCCGTAGGCATGTTCCATATTGCTGGATTCTTCGAAGTGCAATACAATACCCACACAACCAAAAAATAACAACCAGTTGATGGATGGAATATACAATTGCCCTTTTAATTCAGTTGGATATTTGATTTTGACTTTTGGCCAAAAATTCAATCGCATCGCTTCATTAATCAATGTAAATGAACCACTGATTAAGGCTTGAGAAGCAATTACGGCGGCAAGCGTGGCAATAACGATTCCTATGGGCTGAAACCAATCTGCCATTATGAGGTAAAATGGATTTCCGTTTTTTCCGCCTAAACTTTCTAAAGTTTGACCTTCATGATGAATCAAATAAGCCGCTTGACCAAAATAATTAAGTACTAGTGCCGTTTTTACAAAAATCCAGCTGATTCTGATGTTTTTTCTGCCGCAATGTCCCATATCGGAGTAGAGCGCTTCTGCTCCCGTTGTACATAAAAATACAAAACCAAGTACAAAAAAGCCATCTGGATGTATCGATAGTAAATGATAGGCGTAGTAAGGATTTACAGCTTTTAAAACCTCGGTATGTTCGATGATTTGTAAGGTTCCTAAAATAGCAAGCATTCCAAACCAAATAAGCATCATCGGTGCGAAAAATTTACCGACTAATTTGGTCCCAAATTGCTGGATAGTAAACAGAATAAACAAAATACCAATAACGATAGGAACGGTATTTATTTCGGGATAAAACGTTCTGATTCCTTCAACTGCAGAAGATACCGAGATGGGAGGCGTAATGATTCCATCGGCAAGTAAGGCACTTCCCCCTATAATGGCGGGGACGATCAGCCATTGTATTTTTGTTTTTTTGACTAATGCATACAATGCAAAAATACCTCCTTCGCCATGATTGTCAGCGCTTAAGGTAATAATTACATATTTGATGGTAGTTTGTAAAGTAAGCGTCCAAAATACACAAGAGATTCCTCCTAAAACAATATCCGCATTAATGATGTGATTGCCAAGTATGGCTTTCATAACATATAATGGCGACGTACCAATGTCACCATAAATTATTCCTAATGAAACTAATAAACCACCTAATGTTAATTTACTGTGGAGGTCTTTGTGCGATGCGCTCATGAAAAATTATTAAAAAACTTTTCAAATTTAATCTTTTATAATAAACTAAAGTGATTTATAAAAAAAAAGATAAAAAAAAACACGGTTGACGGAACCGTGTTTTTTTGATTGATTTATTTTATGGTACTAAGATCGTCTTGCATTACCTCTTGAACCTCCGTTTTCTCTTGGAGACTCAGAGCGTTGTGAAGAATTTTCTCTGGCAGAACTGGATCTGTTTTGAGAATTATCTCTTTGAGATTGCGTACGTTGTGGTGCTGCTTCTCTGGAAGAATTAACTCTGTTTTGAGCATAGTTTCTTTGTGTCTCTGTTCGCTGTGGAGTATTTTCTCTGCTGGAATTGCTTCTGTTTTGAGTATAATCTCTTTGCGTTTCAGTTCGTTGTGGAGCATTTTCTCTGCTGGAATTGCTTCTGTTTTGAGTGTAATCTCTTTGCGTTTCAGTTCGTTGTGGAGCATTTTCTCTGCTGGAATTGCTTCTGTTTGGAGTATAATCTCTTTGCGTTTCAGTTCGTTGCGGAGCATTTTCTCTGTTGGAATTGCTTCTGTTTTGAGTATAATCTCTTTGTGATGCAGTTCGTTGTGGAGCATTTTCTCTGTTGGAACGGGTTCTGTTTTGAACAGATTCTCTTTGAGGAGAATTACTTCTGTTTGAATAGCCTGCTTGATTGCTAGCTCTTACATTTCTGGAATCTCTTCGTTGATCTAATTCGTAACGGTTTGCTACACTAGCATTTCTTCTTGAAAAAGCATATTCAGGATGTTGTCTTTCATATCCGTTCGAACGTCTGGAATGGTGTAAATATTCGGCTCTGTTACTTCTTCTGTAGTTTACATAATTGTAATTGTTATGTATATTTAAACTAAGGTGAATGTTGTTTCTATATCTAAATACGGGATATGGATTCCAACTGTAGTAATAACTTGGATAATAGTTCCAAGACCAAGTAGAATAATACGGACGGTAGTTAGATACCCAAAAAGAGGCATAAATAAATGGAGTAGTGTAGTAAACAGGCTCATAAATGTAATTTTGACCATACATATAAACATCTCCGACAACTTGTACATGTACATTGTTGTATTTGTCTTTTTCTACATCGATAGTAGCAATATCTTGATAAACATCTTGCTCTAAAACGGCTTGTATGATAATCACATGCGTGCGTTTCTCAACGGTTTCAATAACGCGTAAATAATCTACTTCGTCATCATTGTTTAAATCTAAATTTGATATTTGTAGTGTAGGATCGTTCAATCGTCTTTCAAAGTCCTGAATGTTTTTTGAATCCCCAAAAATGTCCGCAACAGCTCGCAAATCTAAGTTATCGCTAATTTCAGAATTCATAGCGTTTATCGAAGTTCTATCTTGAGCTTGTGCTGCAAAAATAGAGGTCAATACAGTCAGTAAAAGTAGTTTAGTTTTCATGGTAGATAGAATTAAAAAATTAATTATTTCAGACAATCCAATTACTGTGCCAATAAATAAATCTATCGGTTTGTATTCATTTATTTAATTGTAAATTAGCTTTCAAATACAAATGAATCTATGAAGAATATTTTACGGTCAGTAATCGTCTTGCTTGTTTTTATATCTTGTAAAACAAATAGTTATGAATGGAATGGCACCATAAATAAGCCTTTTGTTGCTGTTGAAACGGATACTTTGTTTCAGGATAAAATAAGCATTAGAGCAGTAGTTTTTGATGGAAATAAAATGTGGTATGCGGCTGATAATTCCAGATTTGGTTTTTTTGATTTGGAAAAAAATATAAAAATAGAGCACCAAATCGTCAAAGACAGTTTGAAATTAGAATTTAGAAGTATAGCCAAAACTTCAAAATATATTTTTATGCTCTGCGTATCAAATCCGGCATTACTTTACAGGATTTCAAAAGACAATTTGGAAACAAAAATAGTGTATCAGGAAAATCATGAAAAAGTGTTTTATGACAGCATGCAATTTTGGAATGATAAAGAAGGAATAGCGGTAGGAGATCCTGTAGAAAACACACTGTCAATATTAATTACCCGGGATGGAGGAAATTCATGGACTAAAATTCCTTCGCGTCAATTGCCTCAAGTTAGCGAAGGAGAAGCCGCTTTTGCTGCAAGTAATTCGAATATCGTAATAAACGGCAATGCTGTCTGGATTGTTTCGGGAGGTAAAAAATCAAGAGTTTTTTATTCTTCCAATAAAGGAAAATCATGGACGGTTTATGAAACTCCAATAGTTCAAGGACAACAAATGACAGGGATTTTCACGGCCGATTTCTATGATAAAAAAGTGGGTTTTGTTGCTGGTGGAAATTATGAAGTTCCAAATCAGAATTTTGATAATAAAGCCGTAACGGTTGATGCAGGGAAACATTGGTCACTCATTGCGCAAAATCAAGGTTTTGGGTATGCATCTTGTGTGCAATATGTTCCCCATAGTTTGGGTAAAGGGATAGTTACTGTTGGTGCTTCGGGCTTATATTATACTGCGGATGCGGGAAAATCATGGAAACAGTTGTCAAAAGACAATAGCCTTTATACGATTCGTTTTTGGAATGATACTACAGCTATTGCAGCAGGGAAAAACAAAATGATTCGCATTCATTTTAAAAAATAAAAAAAACGCTTACTACTTTACATGGTAGCAAGCGTTTCGTTTTTATAAAGACTAAGTTTATCTTTTTGGGCCTTTGTCTCTGTATTGTTGCAATAATTTTCGGTTAAAATCTTCTTCCGATTTTCTCAATTGAATGATTTTTGTTGCCGGTAAAATGCTTTTCAAGGTTGCTATGAATTTTTTTCGCAACAAAAACAGTTCTTCTTCCGTACTTTCCATCTGATTTAAAAAGGCACTTGCTTCTTTTTCACTCATTTTATCAACAGATTCATCATTCATCCGTCTCATGAAAGATTTCATTTTTTGATGTCTCAATTCAAATTGTTTGTCATCAAAAGTGTTGTACACCGGCCAAAATTTCTCCGCTTCACTGGAGGTTAAATTTAATTCGGTTGTCAAAAAAGCGACTTTCATGGTTTTTATTTGCTCTTTTTTCTCTCTCATTCTTTCGCCTTGAGCGTAAAAAGTGAAAGATACCAAAAGCAGTACTAGGGGGAATATTTTTTTTAGGTTCATTGTTGTATTTTTTGAGATTAAGTTCAATTTGTTGTAGCGTTTTATTCTAATATAAGATGCTCCATATCGGAGTTGGTTGTCAATACATCTTCTATGGCTTCATCTTCAATTGGGATTGTTGTTTTTATTTTATTGATATCTTCCAGTTCCAATTCACTTATTAAATCATATTGATTCACATTAGATTGATACGTGATATAATTTTCTAAAGTAGTTTCGTCTAGTGTTTTTGTATTGGTTGAAAGTGTGGTGTAAACCGGAATCATCAATGCCAAAACTAAAACAGCGGCTACCGCAAAAAGAATGTTTTTTCTTTTATGAAAAATTGAAATTACTTTAGGTTCATTTTCAGGTAATTGCTGCATGATTTTCGCAGAAAAATCCTCAAAGTAATGGTCTGGAGTTTTAAATCCGGATTCAATTTTAGGTTCGTTTTCTAATTTAAATGTTTTCATAACTATCGTTTAGACTTCGTTTTATAAAAAAGGTTTAACCAGCAGTTGTTACAAAAGTTTCTATTTTTTTTACAGCATGATGATAAGAAGCTTTCAAAGCACCAACTGATGTACCCAGAATTTCCGATATTTCTTCGTATTTGAGTTCTTCAAAATATTTCATTTTAAAAACCAATTGTTGTTTTTCGGGCAGATTTGCGATGGCTTTTTGTAATTTCAACTGAATTTCATTTCCGTCAAAAAAAACATCGGCCTGCAAATTATCAATAGTTTTGTTTTGTAAAGCTGCTGTTGAAACACCATTAACTTTTGCTTTTTGATTCAAAAAAGTAAGTGCTTCATTAGTCGCAATGCGATACATCCACGAAAAAAGTTTGCTTTCTCCTTTGAAACTTTTTAGATACTGAAATACTTTTATAAATGTATTTTGCAACACATCATCCGCATCATCGTGATTCAAAACAATATTCCGAATGTGATTGTATAACGGTTTTTGATATACCGACAAGAGTTTTTGAAACGCTTCATTTTGCGTTTTAGGATTCAATAATTCCTGAATAAATTCCTGCTCTTCCTGCAAAACTGTTATTTATATAGTTAGAATGGAATTTATTAAATAGGTTTAATCAGCTTTTAAAAAAAGATTAAAATTCGGATGGAATCTCTTGCTCTATTTTTGGTGAAGCAACAGTGGTTTCTTTTGGCGTATTTACTACGGGTTTTGGAGTTGCTGCTTTAGGTTTTTCGGGATAATAAATTTCGGTAACCCATTTTGAAGCATTTTTTATTTCGTTTTTTCCAATTGTATAAATTTCAAGATGCGAAAATTTAGGGTCTGGAGTAATATGTTTTTCAGTCATGTATTGAATCGTCTTATCCAATGCTTTTTTAGTATGTGAGTAATCACCGGTCAAGGTGGTTTTAACAGCAACAAAAGATTCTAATTTACCGGATAAAATGTCACTTCCTTCACTGGTAAAAATAGGTTGTTTTATAGGTACACAAAACGATATTTTGGTTAAATCCTGTTCTAAATCATAAGTGTGATAAATAACAAAAGGTTTTCCGTTCAATTCAATATTATTTTGGGCACAAAAAGTGATGATTTTTGGAAAAATAATTCGCGTATTTTTGATAACATTCGAAATAGTACTGGTGAACGTTTGTTTTAAATAATTTGTCTCTAGTTTTCTGACCAGACCATTTACTTTTACAGTATATGTATTGGTTTCATAGTCTAAAGTTTTGTCTAAATTAGCCAAACTGTTTTCATACATTCGGCCTATAATCTTATTAACGCCTCCGTTTAACGCGGTATAAATTTTGAAAGCAAAACTCATTTTTCCGATGGTTTTCCAAGTAACTTTTGTGCCTCCTAAAGTATCTTTGAAACTCCAAAAAACATCAGAAACGGTTCCGTCATAATCCATTTTTTGAGCAATACTGTCATTCTCTTTTACAAAAACGGTTTTCATTTCTCCGGCACCGTCTTTTCCCTCCCAAGTATAGGAAGCACCAACTCCAATTGTTTTTTGAGGATAAACTACTTTCATTTCAGCGTCATCAGTCATCCAAGATCCAAAATCTTCCCAATTTCTGTAATCATTCACATAACTAAACACGGCTGACTTAGGGGAATTGATTATTTTACTCCTTTCAACAGTAAAATTGCCTTTCTGTGTAGCCACAAAAACCGACAATGAAACTAAAGTAAGTAGAAGTAAAAGAAAGATATATTTTAAAATTCTCATGATAAGTGATTTGTTTTCAGTTGTAAAGTTAGAAATTTTATTAATATGCTACAGTAACTATTAAAAAATTAAAAAAATGATAATTTATAAGATTTGGGAGAATGAAAATAAAAACCGAGTTGAAAGAAGGTTCAATGTCAAAAGGAATCTGATGCAACAAGATAATTTTTAAGAATGAATTACAACAAAAAAATAAATGTACAGTTTTTATAGAATTGAAAAACAGTATTTTATAAATAAAAATCCCGCAGTTAAGCGGGCACTTTTTATCTTCGATATAAAAATTAACGTTTAAAAAATATTTTTATAAGGAAAAGAAGTCCAATAAATAATCCAAAACCGATTAGTATTTTATAGTTTCCTTTGTAAAAAATTTGGTGTAATGATGCGTCTTTTCTATAGGCAAAAATCATGGCTATGACAAAAGCAACAAAAAAACAGGCAGCAAATAGTAATTGTCCTTGACTAAACATAGTGTAAATTTTTTTTGCAAATTTAGTTAATTGTGAACCAAAAGTTACTAATTTTCCGTTTCATTTAATTAAATAAAAATATGCAAAAACAAATTAGCGCGGTTAAAGAATTTCATACGGCATTCAACATAGGACATAAAGAAACTCCAATTGCTGATTTGGGGGAAACTAAAAACATCCTTCGTTATAATTTAATGAAGGAAGAAAATGAAGAATATCTGGAAGCTGTTCAGAATAAAGATTTAGTAGAAATTGCCGATGCTTTGGGAGACATGATGTATATTCTGTGCGGAACAATCATTGAACACGGATTACAACATAAAATTGAAGAAGTTTTCGACGAAATTCAACGCAGTAATATGAGTAAACTCGGGGAAGACGGAAATCCAATTTATCGGGAAGATGGGAAAGTGATGAAAGGACCAAATTATTTTAAACCCGATTTCTCAAAAATACTGGGAGGAAAATAACAGGTTTTAAATTTCGATCTGCAAAAAATAAAAAAAGCGATTTTCATATTGAAAATCGCTTTTTTTAAATCTGAAATCTAAAAACTATACTTTAACGGTCCAGCCGAAAGTATCTTCTGCCAGTTTGTTTTGAATATTGGTTAATTTATCTTTCAATTGTATGGCTACTGAATTTTCAATTTTTGGTAATTCATAATAAACATCTTGATACGAATATCCAGAGATTGGACTTACAACCGCAGCGGTTCCTGCTCCGAAAATTTCTTTCAAAGTTCCGTTTTTAGACGCTTCAACAAGTTCCGATACTAAAACTGGACGAACATCTACAGCTATACCTTCGCTTTTCGCTAAATCGATAAGCGTTTTTCGGGTAACACCGTCAAGAATTCGTTCACTTACAGGTGCGGTTAACAAAGTATCATTTATTCTGAAAAATACATTCATGGTACCAGCTTCCTCTAGTTTTGTATGCGTAGCATCATCAGTCCAGATTACTTGTTGGAATCCTTCTTTATTCGCTAAACTGGTTGGGTAAAACTGCGCAGCATAATTGCCTGCCGCTTTTGCAGCTCCAATTCCTCCATTTGCAGCTCTACTGAAATGTTCCGCAATAAGTACTTTCACTTCACCGGAATAGTATGAAGTCACAGGAGATAAAATAATCATGAATTTATAGTCGTCCGAAGGATTAGCAATCACACCGGTACTTGTTGCAATCATAAAAGGTCTGATATACATCGCGTTTCCTTTTCCTTTTTTAATCCATGCTTCGTCTAATTTCAATAATTGATTTAGACCATTCATAAATACTTCTTCTGGAACTTCCGGCATAGCCAATCGTACGGCAGAATTATTAAAACGTTTATAGTTTTCATCAGGTCTGAAAAGCCAAATATCATTGTTACCATCTTTGTAGGCTTTCATTCCTTCAAAAATGGCTTGACCGTAATGAAAAACTCTGGTTGATGGGTCTAATAAAAAAGGTGCATACGGCTTAATGACCGGTTTTTGCCATTCCCCATCTTTAAAATCACATTCGAATAAATGGTCTGTAAAAACGGAACCAAAACTTAAGTGTTCAAAATCTACTTCATTTATTTTTGTAGTAGCCGCTTTTATAATCTCAATTTTGTTTGTTTGAGTTGCACTCATGATAAAGAATTGTTTTTTATGATATTTTTAGTAATAAGCATCAGCTTAAAACATTGGTTTGTAATGGATTTATTTTAATGATTACAAAATTAAATAAAAATCAGCAAAAACCTTGTCAAAACAACATTATTTATAGCATTTAACTGTGATTTATTTATTCTCAAAAAAATGAAAAAGATTTGTGTCAATTTATATGAATTATATAAAAAATATAGATTTTTTGAAACGAAACGGTTTTGTTTTGACTAAATTTGACCATAAAAACAGGACATCTAAGAACAAATAATTTCAAGAAATCACTTTGGAAAGAGAAATAATTCAAACGCTGGACGGCTCAACGACTATTCATCTCAAGGAATGGGATGAATGTTACCATTCTAAACACGGCGCAATTCAGGAAGCACAACATGTTTTTATAAAAAATGGACTTTCCTTGTTCGAAAATCAATCAGTTTCAATCCTTGAAATTGGATTTGGAACCGGTTTGAATGCGTTTATCACTTTTTTGGAAGCTAAAAAATTAAATCAAACGATTAATTATGTCGGGGTTGAAGCATATCCGGTTTCTGCTGCAGAAGTGCTTGCGATGAATTACGTAGCGGAATTGAATGCCGGAAATGAAATTCAAATTTTCGAAAAAATGCACGAAAGCAATTGGGATGAAAAAATGCTGTTGAACCCTGATTTTGAGTTGACAAAAAGGAAACAGTTTTTTGACCAAATTGAAGATGTTGAAAAATTTGACCTGATTTATTTTGATGCTTTTGGTTACAGAGTACAACCCGAATTATGGAGTACCGCTATTTTTCAAAAAATGTATGATGCCCTTAAACCAAAAGGCAAATTAGTCACATATGCCGCCCGTGGAGTAGTGAAACGAAGCATGATAGAGGTAGGTTTTACAGTTGAAAAACTAGCAGGACCGCCTGGTAAAAGAGAAATGTTCAGGGCGAGTAAGGGGTAGTTTAGGAGCGTTTTAAATTTGAAAAAAAACAGATTCGGATGTAATAAAAAACCAAAAACTTCGTTAAATGTTTTAGCCGATATGTATAAAAAAGGTACTTTTACAACACGTTAAAAAAGCAAATAACCTTTAAAATCTTAATTTATTATGTCTAAAATAATGTTTGATTACACAAAATCTATTCTAGAAAGAGTAAGTTTTGATCCGATACTTTTTTGCAAAGAATTAGAAAAAGCCATCAGAACCTTGTTGCCATATGAAATGGAGCAATTACGAGAATGGTTATTGAAATTCACTATCGAGAAACCAGAACTAAAACAATGTTTGCTTATTGTAAATCACCAATAATAAAAAAAGGAACCTCAATTGAGGTTCCTTTTTTTATTTCTTTTGAATTGGACTTATAATTTGCACATTCTGAAAAACAATGGCTCCTTTTATAACACCGGCAATGGTACTTCTTAAGGCGTCAATGATTTGTATTTTTAATTCGCTTTTTGGGAAAATCAAACTGACTTCTCTCGCCGGTTTTGGTTCCTTAAAATGACGCAGTTTTACTTTGTCAGATTCTTTTAAATCCAGCGTATGCAAGTAGGGAAGGAGCGTTGTTCCTAAACCTTCATCGGCTAATTTTATTAAAGTCTCAAAACTGCCGCTCTCTATTTGAAAATGATTGAATTCATTACGGCTGGTGTTTTTACATAAATTTAAAATACCGTCACGGAAACAATGGCCGTCTTGTAACAAAAGAATATCGTCAATGTTCAAATCAGAAACTTCAATTTCTTCTTTTTGAAAATTATGATGACTCTCCGGAATATAAGCGACAAAAGGTTCAAAGTATAATACGATTTCTTTTATCTTATCTTCCATCAAAGGAGTTGCAGCTATAGCGGCATCAAGATGACCGTTGTTGAGTTTTGTAATAATCTCTTCGGTGTTCAACTCTTCAATGATGAGTTTTACTTTAGGATATTTTTTGATGAAATTATTTAAAAACATGGGCAGTAACGTAGGCATAATGGTTGGGATGATTCCCAGTCTGAATTCACCGCCTATAAATCCTTTTTGCTGTTCTACAATGTCTTGAATTCTATCAGCTTCATTAACGATGTTTTTAGCTTGTGTTACTATTTTTTGACCAATGTCCGTAAGTTGGATTGGTTTTTTGGTTCTGTCAAAAATCTGAATACTCAATTCTTCTTCAATTTTTTGAATTTGCATGCTTAATGTAGGTTGTGTCACAAAGCATTTTTCGGCAGCAAGCGTAAAGTTTTTATGTTCAGCGACAGCCAAAACGTATTTTAATTGGGTGATAGTCATATTTATAGTAAATGTTGATGCAAATATAAAAACAATCAATTTAATTTATAGTACAAACTGCTTATTTCTTACTTAAATTTGTTAAAAATAGAAAATATGAAAACTAATATTTTAGGATTACCCGTAAAAGAATCAGAATTAATTATAGTGGAGTTAAATATTTTACTCTCCAATTTTCAGGTTTATTATCAAAATTTAAGAGGGATTCATTGGAATATTCGTGGGAAACGTTTCTTTGATTTACATGTTAAATTTGAAGAGTTATACAATGATTCCCAGCTAAAAATTGACTTGATTGCTGAGAGTGTCCTGACATTGGGCGGAAGACCATTACATACATTTGAAGATTATATTAAATTCAATCAATTGACTGTTGGAAAAAACATTTCAAATGATGAAAAAGCAATTCATTTAATTGTGGATTCTTTATCTAGTTTATTGAAAATCGAAAGAGCAATACTGACTAAATCTTCTGAAATTAATGATGAAGGAACGAACTCAATGATGAGTGATTTTATTTCTGAACAAGAAAAAACCATTTGGATGATGCAAGCTTGGTTAGAAGAATAATTATAATAGATCTTAATTTAGAAAAAAGCCATGATAACTATAGTTGTTTTGGCTTTTTTGTGGATGTTAATTTTTTTTTAAATTTACCGTAAAGCAACTTTTTTTCACAAACTAAATTCTACTTTTGTCGCAATGAAAAAAACGGCTCAAATATTTTTATTCATATTCATGATTTTTCTATTAGCACCAACAATAGTTTGTGTGATAGAAAAAAGCGCCGATACTTCTATTTTTTATAGTGTTTCTGAAGAAGAAAATGTACACAAACAATTCAAAGCCTTTTTATGCTTTGATGCTGAAATGGAGACTATTACTTTCTTTGAAACGTCTTCAAATGTTATTTTATCAGATAATTTATCAAAACATGATAATGTAGCAGCCTCTATATTTATACCTCCGCCTGACCAAGTTTAATACAGCAGTAATTTCAATAATTTGAAATTAACTTTTTTGCATTTTTCAATGTGGAAAAAATCTTTGTATTCAATTTTTAGTAAGGTATTATGACAAAAAAAATCAATCTTTTTGCTAACCTTAAATCCGATTTTGCGTCTGGTTTAGTGGTTTTTCTGGTGGCGCTTCCCTTATGTTTAGGTATTGCAATGGCTTCGGGTGCTCCGTTGTTTTCGGGTATTATTTCAGGGATTATAGGCGGAATAGTGGTAGGATATTTGAGCAAATCGCACATAAGCGTTTCGGGGCCGGCAGCAGGTTTAACGGCAATTATTTTAACGGCAATTACGGACTTAGGGGCTTTTGATGTCTTCCTGACAGCTGTTTTTATTGCGGGATTAATTCAATTAGCTTTAGGATTTATAAAAGCGGGAAGCATCTCAAATTATTTTCCAACCAATGTTATCGAAGGAATGTTGGCAGGTATCGGAATCATTATCATTTTAAAACAATTGCCACACGCATTTGGTTATGATAGTGATTTTGAAGGCGACATGGCTTTTGCGCAAGCGGATGGAAACAACACCTTTTCAACATTATTTGGGGTTTTAAATCACATTCAATTAGGTTCTATAATTATTAGTTTTGTTTCCATAGCAATCCTGATTGTCTGGGATAAAATAACTTTTTTGAAAAAATTAAAATTAGTTCCTGGGGCATTGGTAGCAGTAGTTATTGGAGTGGTTTTGAATGAAATTTTTGTGGTATCAGGAAGTTCATTGGCGATAATGAAAGAGCATTTGGTTTCTTTACCCGTACCTACAACTTTAGAGGAATTCAAGCAAATTATTGTAACTCCAAATTTTTCGGGAATAACGAATCCACAAGTTTGGATTGTAGGGTTAACAATTGCTATTGTAGCTTCTATTGAGACATTATTGTGTATTGAAGCATCAGACAGAATGGATGTTCACAAGCGTTATACGGATACTAATGTGGAGCTGAAAGCGCAAGGAATAGGAAATATTGTGAGCTCACTTTTGGGAGGATTGCCCATGACATCTGTTGTAGTTCGCTCTTCGGCAAATAATAATGCGGGGGCTAAATCTAAAATGTCAACCATCATTCACGGCGTATTACTATTAGTAAGTGTATTGACGATTCCGTTTATTTTAAATAAAATTCCATTGGCAACCTTAGCCGCTATTCTGATTTTAGTAGGATATAAATTAGCTAAACCGGCGACATTCAAGCATTTTTGGGACAACGGAAAGTACCAGTTTATTCCTTTTATAGTGACTTTATTGGCGGTTGTATTTCTGGATTTGCTAAAAGGAGTAGCTTTGGGAATCATAATTAGTATTATTTTTATTCTAAGAGGAAATCTTAAAAGAGCTTATAGTTTTAGAAAAGAAGAATATGTGGATGGAGATGTGATTCATATCGACTTAGCGCAAGAAGTTTCTTTCTTGAATAAATCGGCTATTAAATTGACATTAAATGAGATTCCGGAGAATTCCAGAGTGATTATCAATGCACATGATACGGTGTATATAGCACACGATATTTTAGATTTAATCCGTGAATTTAAAGCGACCAGAGCCAAAGATGAAAATATCAAGGTGAAACTGAAAGGATTTAAAAAAGAGTACCGATTAGAGAATAGTACCGAGGGACAAAACCACGTTACAATTGAGCATCATTATGATTTTGCAAAAAGAGTGATGGTCAAAAAAGAGATAAAACAAGAGATTTTTCCGGAATAAAGTGACAACAGATTATTTTTAGAAGATTTTAATCAGTTTCTTTACATCACAGAATAGTTAATTTTACGAGTCAAATAAAACAGATAGTTATGGACGATTTTTATAAAAAAATATTAGATAATAATAAAAAATGGGTTGAAACATCGTTAGCGAGTGATCCCAATTATTTTCAGGATTTAGCCAAAGGGCAAACACCGCCTCTATTATGGATAGGTTGTTCGGACAGCAGGGTGCCTGCAAATGAAATTGTAGGGGCAAAACCGGGTGAAGTTTTCGTTCACAGAAACATTGCCAATATGGTGGTACACTCTGACATGAATATGTTGAGCGTTCTGGATTATGCGGTAAATGTTTTGAAAGTGAAGCATGTACTGGTTTGTGGTCATTATGGCTGTGGAGGTATTAAAGCGGCGATGGGAAATGATTCAATAGGAATTATTGACAACTGGATTCGTCACATAAAAGATGTGTATCGTTTGCATCAAGTATATTTAGATTCAATAGAGAATGAAACGGATCGTTTTAATGCTTTTGTAGAAATCAATGTGAAAGAACAAGTTTTTGATTTAGCCAAAACATCTATTGTTCAGTCTGCTTGGAAAAACGGACAAGAATTAACTTTACACGGTTGGGCATATGGATTAAACTCCGGATTTGTTACCGATTTAGAAGTAAATATTAGTTCTAACAAAGATTTAGATGAAGTGTATCAGTTGAAATTCTAATCGAAATCACATAATTACAAATAAAAAAACTGCCTTAGAGCAGTTTTTTTATTTTAATAGCCGAGGTTAATCGTCATTATCAAGATTTTCATTAAAAGCCGATGGCAGTAATGTTGGGATAAACTTAATCAAAATAGGCAATAATAAACTACCTCCGGGAAGTAAAAAAATGGTCAGCGAAGGAACTGTTTTACAAATGTCTAACAATTGTTTTTTTACCTTTTTCTTTTCTTTTTCGTCTAAATCCCTTCGGGTGGAATAAGCAAGTAAAAGCATCAACTCTTTGCTTTGAATGATTTCTTTAACTAATCGATTTTTATTTCGGGAAATAAGAGTCACGACACTTTGAGTCGTTTGATCGTAAAAATGTTTTACCGGATTAGAATAATTAAAATAAGGAATCTCCTTTTTATGTTTTGTGATAAAAGCATTGGTATGCTCAATACTTAACGTTACAAAATCATCCGAAATTTTAAGCTTTTCAGCTAATTGATGCAAAAAATAAGCCTCGTTATTCTCAATTATACCATCACTCCACAATGCCATTCCGGCAATGTCTATCAAATATTTTTTTTCCAATTCGTTAGTGAAATAGTCCAATTGAAGACTGTCGAAATTCTGGATTGAATCTTTCGAGAATTTACTGTATCGAATAGAAGCTTCAAAAAGTTTAATTAACAAATCGTCATATTGGGTTTTATTAGACTTGATTCGTAAAGCCAAGGTCACAATATTAACTATCGTTTCTTCAAATTTTTTCAGGTATTTTTCTGGAATTGCTCCGTGAATTAAATATTGGCGAAAAGCAAGAACATCCATAAACAATAATGCATTCGTTACCAGATGCGAAAAGTTTTTGCTGATGATGCTGTCGTTTGTTTGTACGCGTTCATCAATAATCTTTTCTAAAGTGAGCGAGGAATTGTTTTTTGGAAGTATTTTTTTAAACAAATTAAAACCCTGTGGATTCATTTGATTGTAAAAAGCAACAGCTTCAGAAATAAATTTTTCAGAATCAAATTCTTTTTTGGTTACCACAAAAACACCAAATAAAGTATTTAACAAGGCTACCTTTGAAATTTCTTCTTTAAACCAACCTTTAGTAGGAATTGCATTTTGAGTTTCAAACGAAATGATATGCCCGTAAATAAAACCGGTATCTCTTACTTTATTGTAGAAAGATTCAGCGGTTTCAGCTACGGTTTGTTCTGAAAATTTTTGTTTATAAAAAAATTTATCTATCCAGCCGGATGTAGATGGGTTAATCATTAACTATAATTTGAAGCTGCAAAGCTATGTTTTTTTATGGTTTTGATATTAAATTAAAATTAAAAAAACCGTCTTGCTTTTCAAACAAGACGGTTTTTTTTCAAAAAAAGAAATCTTATTTAATTATAGCAGAACAAGCTACTCTTGCTCCGGCATTTCCTGCTGGTTGTGAAACAAAATCATCTGCACCTTGATGCACAATTAATCCTTTTCCTAAAATATCTTTCGATGCATCTCCACATCCAATACACCATTCATCGGTTGTTAAAGTGATGGTTCCGTTTCCTTTTTCATCGGCAACAAAGTTTCCGATATCTCCTTTGTGATACTCGCCAACACCCCATTTTCCGTGGTTTTTAAAAGTAGGATTCCAATGTCCTCCTGCAGAACTTCCATCGGCAGCGGTACAATCTGATTTTTCATGTATATGAATGGCATGAATTCCGGGTTTTAGTCCGGCTAGTGTGGCCACAAAAGTTACTTTTCCGTTTTTTTCTACAAAAGTGGCTGTTCCTGAAACGGTACTGTTGCTTTTGGGTTCAAAAATGATATTCAATTTTTTTGAATCACCAGTATTGGTTTTACACCCAATGGCAATGGCTATAAAAAGGGAAGCTGCAAGGATTATTTTCTTCATGATTTGATTTTTATTAATTATCTTATAAAATTACACATAAAAAAAATAGGTTTTATTTAAAGTTGTCTTAAATCTGTTTTGCTTAACTGTTAATGATTACAATCAAATGCACAACTAAATGGATTTGTTAAAATATAAAATGGAACTATAAAATAAGTGGGGCTATTATTAAATTCAGTATTTTTACTTTAGTTATTTCGCTAATTATTTAAAAAACAACGTTATAAAAAACAGATTCATACTTCATTTCAGAAGGCGGAAAGACCTTGAATTTTATGATGGGGGATATCGTGTTGATCTATTTTGATAAAAAAATATAAGCGATATATAATCGATTTGAATTGAAACAGTTTTCTTTATTATTTTAAAAATTAGACAATATGAACACAAAAAAAGTGGTTTTTGGATTATTTCTTTTTGGGTTGGTAACCATTGGTTTTGCTCAAGAAAAAACAAGGAAGCAAATAAGAGAAGAAAAAAAGATTGAAAAGCAAAAACAAACGGCCATTCTGGTTGATTCTAAGGATTTTGTTTTTGTAGCAAGAAATGCTTTGCCTCAAGGATTCAGAACAATTGATTTGACAACAAATCCCAATTATGTCAAATTTAGTCCTGATTTTATTAAGAGCGAAATGCCTTTTTTCGGCAGAGCTTTCAGCGGTATTGGATATGGTGGTGACGGTGGATTAAAATTTGAAGGCAAGCCCCAAGAGTTTACAATTAAAAAAGACAAAAAACAGTATCTGATAAATGCTGTCGTAAAAGGTATAAATGATGTGTATAGATTGTCACTTTCAGTCTATTTTGAAGGTAGTGCAACGCTTTCTATAATAAGTAACAACCGCAGCACGATATCGTATAACGGTGAAATTTTTATGCCGGAGAAAAAGCCAGAGCAATAGAATTTTAAACAACAGAATTCCCTTGGACGTTTTTTGGGAACTAAAGCTTTATTGGATATATTATAATTTCTTTTCATTTAGTAAATCTAAGAGAAGTGAAGTTTAAAATAAACTGTTTTTATTTGATGCAATCATCCAAAATGGAGTAAGAAGTAATTCATATCTGTACTTTAAGTAATGAAAAGCAGTAACATAAAAAATAAACGAATTTAACTGAATAGGGAAGGAAAAATAATTACAGGTAAATTAGCCAATAAATATATTTTGTGTAAATTAAAAAAGCCGTTTTGTCTGAGAACAAAACGGCTTTTTAAATGAATAAAGAGCATCAAAAACGGCGTAGCTGTTTAGAAACAGTATTGGTTTTCGGCTACTAATTTAGTGGTGATTATTTCTCTTAAACCTACAATGTTGGGCATATTCGTATATTTTGTAAAACGACGTAAACCCATCAACATCATGCGTTGTTCATCACCATCAGCAAAAGAAATAACACTTTCTTTTCCTTTTTGAGTGACAATATCTACTGCTTTGTATAAGTATAATTTAGCCATGGCAATTTGCTCTTGTACTTTTGCTTCGCCTTCTTTTTTAGCTAATTTTTCTGTTCTTAAAATAGTTGATTCAGCCATATAAATTTCAATCAAAATATCAGAAGCGGCCATCAATAATTGTTGGTGACCGTCTAAATCAGGACCGTATTTTTGAACGGCACCACCGGCAACCATCAGGAATGCTTTTTTCAATTTGCTGATCATTTCTTTTTCTTCAGCAAATAATTCAGAATAATCGGGAATGTCAAATGATGGAATTCCCATTAATTCTTCTTGTACTTTCGACGCAGGTCCCAATAAATCAACATGTCCTTTCATGGCTTTTTTGATTAACATTCCAACCGAAAGCATTCTGTTAATTTCATTTGTACCTTCATAAATTCGGGCAATTCGGGCATCTCTCCAAGCACTTTCCATCGGGGTGTCTTCGGAGAATCCCATTCCTCCAAAAATCTGGATTCCTTCATCAGAACAATTCTGTACATCTTCAGAAACTGCTACTTTTAGAATGGAACATTCTATTGCATATTCTTCAACCCCTTTTAATTCGGCTTCCTGATGTGAAGCACCTTCTGCTTCACGGGCTATAATTCGGTCTTCAATATCTTTTGCGGCTCTGTAAGAAGCACTTTCTCCGGCATAACAGCTGGTGGCCATCTCGGCTAATTTATAACGGATTGCCCCAAACTGAGAAATAGCGGTGTTAAATTGAATTCTTTCATTGGCATATTTGATACCTCCGGTAGTAACTCTTCGTTGCGCATCTAAGCAGGCAGCAGCCAATTTGATACGTCCGACATTCAAAGCGTTCATAGCAATTTTGAAACCGTTTCCTCTTTCGGAAAGCATGTTTTCGACCGGAACTTTAGTGTCGTTAAAGAAAACCTGACGTGTTGAGGAAGCTCGAATTCCTAATTTGTGCTCTTCTTCACCCATCGAAATTCCATTATCTGGAGTGTTTTCTAAAATAAAACCGGTAATGTTTTTATCATCACCAATACGGGCAAAAACGATAAACAAAGAACAAAATCCGGCATTCGAAATCCACATTTTTTGTCCTGTAATTTTGTAATGTGTTCCATCTTCAGATAAAACGGCTTTTGTTTTTCCAGAGTTAGCATCAGATCCTGCGCCTGGTTCGGTCAAACAATACGCACCAAACCATTCGCCTGAAGCTAATTTTGGAACATATTTTTGTTTTTGTTCCTCTGTTCCATATAAAGTAATCGGCATGGTTCCAATTCCGGTATGCGCTCCAAAAGCTGTTGAGAATGAACCCGTTGCTCCCGAAATATAATCACAAACCAACATGGTCGAAACGAATCCCATACCAAGTCCACCATAAGCTTCTGGAACAGCAACTCCTAAAAGTCCCAACTCTCCAGCTTTACGCATAGTTTCTTCTGTATAGGCATAATCTTTCTTTTCAAATCGATCTTTGTGTGCCCATAATTCTTTGTCTACAAACTCCTTTACAGAGTCACGCATCATTAACTGCTCTTCATTGAAATCTTCTGGTGTGAAGACATCTTCACATTTTGTTTCTTTTACGATGAATTGACCACCTCTTGTTTTGTCGCTCATGACTTTGTTTTTTAGATAAAAGAGAAAAAGAATCAAGAAGAAAGATTATGGTCTAACTTACTTATGAATCCTATTGTCATCTTTTGAAATTCAATTATTTTATTTTCTATTTCGTTTGTTTTTTCTTTGGATAAGTAATCATTTTGACAAGCAATTAACAATTGAGTTTGTAATTCGAATGAGGGGCATAAATAGATATTCATATAATACTAAAAAATATTAATCCTCTCTATTTGAACTTTCTGCAATATTTGATGGCTTAGAAACGGAACATCTATTCATTTTCACATCTCACTTTTCACTCTTCACTTCTCACTCTTCACATCTCACTCTTCACTTTTCACATCTCAAAATTTAAAGTACCTCATAAATTCCTGCACTTCCTTGTCCGGTTCCCACACACATACTTACAATTCCGTATTTATTTCCTCTGCGTTTCATTTCGTCGAACAGTTGAACAGAAAGTTTAGCTCCGGTACAACCCAGCGGATGACCTAATGCAATGGCTCCACCATTCACATTCACGATATCCGGATTCAGTCCTAATTCCCTGATCACAGCCAAAGATTGAGAGGCAAATGCTTCATTCAATTCGACTAAATCAATATCTTTTAATTGCAATCCTGCTTGTTTTAAGGCTTTTGGAATTGCTTTTACTGGTCCAATTCCCATAATTCGGGGCTCTACTCCAGCCGAAGCGAAGTTGATCAAACGGGCTATTGGTTCCAGATTTAACTCTTTTACCATTGCTTCGCTCATAATCAAAACGAAAGCAGCTCCATCACTCATTTGGGAAGAATTTCCTGCCGTTACACTTCCGTCGGCGGCAAAAACAGGTCTTAAACCGGCCAATGCTGCTACAGAAGTTCCGGCTCTTGGTCCTTCATCTTTGTTTACGATATACGATTTAGTTTCTTTTTTACCATTTTCATTGACGAATGTTTGTTCGATAGTAATGGGCACAATTTGTTTGTCAAATTTGCCTTCGGCTTGTGCTTTTAAGGCTTTCATATGCGATTGATACGCAAACTCATCTTGATCTTCTCGGGATACTTTATATTGTTTGGCAACGGCTTCTGCAGTAAGTCCCATTCCCCAATAGTAATCTTCGTTACCCGCTTTTGCAACAGCATAATCCGGAGTTGGTTTGTAGCCTCCCATCGGAATAAAACTCATGCTTTCAGCGCCACCGGCTATAATACAATCAGCCATTCCCGACTGGATTTTGGCAGTAGCCATGCCGATAGTTTCTAATCCTGACGCGCAATAACGGTTTACAGTTACACCTGGAACATCTTCAACTTTTAATCCCATTAAGGAAATTAATCGCCCTACATTCAGACCTTGTTCTGCTTCTGGCATTGCGTTTCCTACCATCACATCATCAATACGCGTTTTGTCAAAATCAGGCAACTCATTCATCATAAATTGAATGGTTTCTGCTGCCAACTCATCAGGGCGTTTGAATCTAAACACGCCTTTTGGGGCTTTTCCCACGGCTGTTCTGTATGCTTTAACTATATAGGCTGTTTTCATTTTTTTTAGTTTCTTAGAGGTTTCCCTTTGGTTAACATAAATTGGATTCTCTCCAATGTTTTTCTTTCTGTACACAATGACAAGAAAGCTTCACGTTCTAGATCCAATAAATATTGTTCCGTTACTAATGTTGGTTCAGATAAATCACCACCAGCCATAACATATGCTAGTTTGTTAGCGATTTTTTTGTCGTGTTCCGAGATGTATTTTCCGGCTTGCATTTGGTCAGTTCCTACTAAGAACATTCCTAAAGCTTGTTTTCCAAGAACTTTCACATCGCTTCTGCGAATTGGTTGGGTGTAACCGGCTTCGGCCATCAGTAAAGCATGTTTCTTCGCTTCAGCAATCTGACGGTCTTTGTTCACGACAATAATATCTTTTCCGTGTTGTAAAAGTCCTGTATCAAAGGCTTCATGTCCTGAAGTAGACACTTTTGCCATAGCAATTGTCAAGAAATATTCTTGAAGTACATTCAATTCTACATCATTTTTGTGGAATAAATCGGAGGCACGTAAGGTCATTTCTTTCGATCCGCCACCACCTGGAATTACACCAACACCAAATTCCACTAATCCCATGTAGGTTTCCGCTGCAGCAACTACTTTATCGGCATGTAAACTCATTTCGCATCCACCGCCAAAAGTCATTCCGTGAGGTGCAACTACAACCGGAATTCCGGAGTAACGTACGCGCATCATCGTGTCCTGGAACATTTTGATAGCCATATTCAACTCATCGTATTCTTGCTCGACTGCCATCATGAAAATCATTCCGATATTAGCTCCAACAGAGAAGTTAGCTGCTTGATTTCCAATAACTAATCCTTGGTATGCTGCCTCGGATAAATCAATCGCTTTGTTGATAGCTTGTAAAACATCTCCACCAATCGTATTCATTTTAGATTGGAATTCTAAATTCAAAATTCCGTCTCCTAAGTCTTGTATAATCGCACCGCTATTGCTCCACACTTTTTTGCTTTCGCGAATGTTGTTCAGGATAATAAAGGCATCCTGACCAGGAACTTTAGTTTGTGATTTTGTAGGGATATTGTAGAAATAAGTAGCACCTTCTTTAATAGAATAAAAACTAGAACTTCCCGAAGCTAACATTTCAGTAACCCAAGCAGCTGGTTCAAGACCTTCTGCTTTCATGATTTCAATTCCTTTTTCGACACCAATGGCATCCCAAATTTCGAATGGACCATTTTCCCATCCGAAACCGGCTTTCATTGCATCGTCAATTTTATATAATTCGTCTGAGATTTCTGGAATTCTGTTGGAAACATAAGCGAACATTCCCGCAAAACTTTTTCGGTAAAACTCTCCCGCTTTGTCTTTTCCTTTTACCAAAACTTTGAAACGATTAATCGGTTTATCAATGGTTTTGGTCAATTCTAAAGTGGCGAAAGAAGCTCTTTTAGCCGGACGGTATTCTAACGTATCTAAATCCAAAGACAAAATATCTTTGTCTACTTTTTTATAAAAACCTTGGCCTGTTTTACTACCCAACCATTTGTTTTCCATCATTTTGTTGACAAAATCCGGTAGTTTGAACAAGTCGTGTTGCTCGTCATTTGGGCAGTTTTCGTAGATTCCGTTGGCAACGTGTACCAAAGTATCCAATCCAACAACATCAACTGTTCTGAAAGTAGCTGATTTTGGTCTTCCAATAACTGGACCAGTCAATTTATCCACTTCTTCAATCGTTAAACCCAATTCTTTTACCAAATGAAATAAACTCTGAATTCCGTAAATCCCGATTCGGTTCCCAATAAATGCTGGAGTATCTTTGGCCACGACCGAAGTTTTTCCTAAGAATTTTGAACCATAATCAGTTAGGAAATCTAAAACCTCTGTAGAAGTTTGTGGACCAGGAATGATTTCGAATAATTTTAAATAACGCGCAGGGTTAAAAAAGTGTGTCCCGCAAAAATGCTTTTGAAAATCGTCGCTTCTTCCTTCACTCATAAAGTGAATTGGAATTCCGGAAGTGTTAGAGGTAACTAAAGTTCCCGGTTTTCTGAATTTTTCGATTTGTTCAAAAACTAATTTTTTAATATCTAAACGCTCCACCACAACCTCAATAATCCAATCAACAGTAGCAATTTTTGCCATGTCATCGGTGGTATTTCCGGTTGTAATTCTATTTGCAAATTTTTGATTGTAAATAGGGGAGGGTTTCGATTTCAGGGAATTAGCCAAATGTTCATTGACCAAACGGTTTCTTACAATTTTACTTTCCAGTGTAAGTCCTTTTTTGGCTTCGGCCTCGGTGAGTTCTCTGGGGGCAATATCCAAGAGTAAAACTTCCACTCCAATATTGGCAAAATGGCAAGCAATGCCTGAACCCATAATTCCGGATCCGATTACTGCAACTTTTTTAATTGTGCGTTTCATACTTAGTTAATATTTGTTTTTTTATTGGATTAGAGACCGCTATTTTTTTAAATGATTTTAAATCTAGGCGATGTCTTCAGTACTGTTTTCTGTTTGGTCTGCCGGTTCGCTGGCGCTCGTGTGATTGAATATGTTTTTTTCTTGAATTAATTCATTTATAGTTTCGGCAACTTCCATAAAATGATTCAGTTTTTCTTCTGAAACATGTTGACGTATGGTTTCATTAAATTTTAAGACTGTTTTTTTAGAAAGATCTCTTTTTTCTTTTCCAAGAGGTGTCAGAAAAATCAAAACACCACGACCGTCATATGGATTCTTTTTTCGAATAATTAGACCTCTATCTTCCATTGATTTCAGGGTGCGGGTCAAGCTGGTGGCTTCCATTCCCATTCTCGGTCCTAAAGCCGTTGACGGAGTGCCTTCTTCCTTGTCAATACTCAGCAAAGCAAATCCTGTAGCCATTGAGCCATCATATTTTGCCGCTTCTTCATTGTACATTCTGGATACGGCTTGCCAAGTAGCTCTTAGTATATAATCTATTGTTTTGTCTTTCATATCTAACTATATCGATTTCAAATATAATAAAAAAAATACTATGCAGGCATAGTATTTTAAAATTATACGGATTATTTTAAATTATTTAGGATTATTTTTTAATTATACTTATTTTTTTATAGCAAAAATAAGAAAACACCTCTAAAAATAAGAAGTGTTCCTAGGATTGTTTTCTCTGTAAATGACTCCGTTTTGTTATATTATTTTATAACGCATAGACCTTAATAAAAACTTCGAAGCGGTATGTCACTTCCATTTGAATTCATTTACGGATTAATATACTATTTTGAAGTAGGGAAATGGGATATATAAAAAAGAGGACTATAGCTGTTTTACAACGGATCATAGTGTATAGATGATGCGTAGATAAGGCATAGATGGTGTATGGATAATGCATGAAAAGTGAATAAGCTATTTCGCCTTTAGACTGAGCCGTTTCTGATGCGGTTATTTCTTAGTAGTATTCTTTTATGACTTTACAAACGTCCCGCCGTCAACATCTCTCAAGAACTGAATCAACCCTTTGAAATAAACTTTCTGGTCATCATATTGGGAAAGGTGGCTTCCGTTAGGACAAAGCAAAAAGCGTCCGTTTTGTACTTCATTGGCAATCCATTTCATGTGTTCCGGATCCATGGTGTCGTATTTGGCACCTATTACTAATGTTGGAATGGTTAGGGTTTTAAGTCGGTTCTTTACATCCCAGTTTTTTAGGGAAGCATTTCCGGTTATACCAAATTCGCTGTGACCTTGCATAAAAACATACACATTTGGGTTGATGTGTTTGAAACATCTGTTGACTGCTTCTGGCCATTCTTCAAGTGGTTTTCTCAGAATGTGTTCCGTGTAATAATATTTCATTAGTAATTCATTGTATTTTGGATTACTAAAATCATTATTTTTTTCTATTTCCTGAATTTGTTTGAGGATTTTCGGATCCATTTGAGGACCTAAAACAGTTTGGGCATATTTATTATATTCAGGAATGCTGGCCATCATATTTGATATGATAAGGCCTTTTAAGTTTTTTTGGTATTTTAAGGCATATTCCATTGCCAAAATTCCACCCCAGGATTGTCCCAAAACATAAAAATTAGAACTGTCACAGCCCAAAGCGATTCGCACTTGTTCTACTTCTTCTACAAAGCGCTCATTGGTCCAAAGTCTGTTGTCTTCCGGTTGATCGCTGTAATAAGAACCTAATTGGTCGTAATATATATATTCGATACTTTCATTTGGAAAATAACCGTCAAAACATTCGTATAATTCATGCGTTACGCCCGGACCACCATGCAAAAGCAATACTTTTATCGTTGGATTGTTACCAACTCTTTTTGTCCAGACTTTAAATGTACCATGAGGCGTAGTAATCGGAATCATTTTAATTCCTCCTGTAAACTGATCGTCCCGTTTTGAAAAATCTAAATAATTTGCTTTTGTAGTATCGGTCTTATTTTCCTTTTTACAGTTCGAAAATAAAAGGAGTGTCAGTAAAGAACAAATTATGATTTTTAGTTTCATGATGCAGGTACTTTTTTAGTTGTAAATTTTGTGGAACAAATCAATATATTTTTCCATCACAATTTTTCGTTTGAGTTTAAGTGTAGGAGTAAGGTGTCCGCCTTCAATAGACCAAATGTCTGCTGTTAATTCGAAACGTTTTATTTTTTCCCAATTTCCAAATTTGTCATTCAGTCTGTTAATTTCTTCCTGAATACGGGCAATAACTTTTGGGTCTGCTGTAATTTCTTCGTTGGTGGTTCCAATTTCTATTTTGTGAATCTTCGCCCATTCTTTTACAAAATCAAAATTAGGTTGTATGAAAGCGGCCGGCATTTTTTGACCGTCACCAATTACCATAATTTGTTCGATAAAACGAGATTGTTTCATCGTATTCTCAATTAGTTGTGGAGCAATATATTTTCCTCCTGAAGTCTTGAACATTTCTTTTTTACGGTCAGTAATTCTAAGGAAACCTTCGGCGTCAATCTCGCCAATATCACCTGTATGAAAATAGTCGTCTATAATTACTTCACTGGTTAATTTTTCGTCTTTGTAATAGCCCATCATAATGTTTGGGCCTTTACATAAAATCTCTCCATCTTCGGCAATTTTTACCGAAACTCCATCAATTACTTTTCCTACTGTCCCTACTTTGAATCCTTTGTTTCTCATATCATTGACTGAAATCACAGGGGATGTTTCGGTCAAACCGTATCCTTCCATCACGGGAATTTCTGCTGCTGCAAAAACGCGCGCTAATCGGGTTTGTAAAGCGGCGCTTCCGGAAACCATTAAATCTAAATTGCCTCCTAAACCTTCTTTCCATTTACTGAAAATTAATTTTCGGGCAAGTTTAAGTTGCAACTCATACCAAACGCCATTAGCGCCATAGGGTTCATATCGCAATCCTAAATCAATAGCCCAAAAGAACAATTTCTTTTTGATGCCTGTTAATTCAGTTCCTTTAGCGTAAATCTTGTCATATACTTTTTCAAGAAGCCTTGGCACAGCAGTTATTACTGTTGGTTTAACTTCTTTGATATTATCACTTATTTTATCGATTGATTCTCCAAAATAAACCGATACACCATAATATTGGTATAAATACAGAATCATTCTTTCAAAAATATGGCAAATAGGAAGGAAACTTAAGGCTCTACTTTTACCGGCTTCAAAAGGAATTCGTGGCGCACTGTTCAGTACATTGGAAACAATATTTCGATGCGAAAGCATTACACCTTTTGGTTTTCCTGTTGTTCCCGAAGTATAAATGATAGTCGCTAAATCTTCTGTTTGTACCTTGTTTTTTTGTTCTTCAACCAAATACTGATTGGTTTCGTCCTCGCCAATTTTTAGTAATTCAACCCAGTTTTTGCAACCTTCTATTGCATTAAACGAATAGACTTCCAGTACATTAGGAATTTTATTTCGGATTAAATTTATTTTTCTAAGTACTTCGATATCGGAAACAAAACAATAAATAGCTCCGGAATGATTCAGTATATATTCATAATCGTCTTCAGAAATAGTTGGATAAATAGGAATGGTTTGCGATCCGGTTTGTAAAACTCCTATATCCATAATGTTCCATTCGGTTCGATTATTAGTCGAAATGATGGCAATTTTATCGTCTTTTTTAACTCCCATTCTCAAGAGTGCTCTCGAAACGGCATTCGCTTTTGAAATGTATTCTTCGGTAGAAGTTTTTACCCAAACTCCATTTTGCTTCGTAACTAATGCATCTGGAATTGAAATGTATTTATCTTGCTGATAATAAGGAAAATCAAAGAGTCTGGTTATTGAAGTCATTAATCAAAATATTGAATTGATTCGCAAATTAAATAAAAAAATAGTATATTTTTTGTTTTTAAATAATTAATTAGGAAAAATAAATTGGAATTATCAAATTTAACGAAATCGTTTTCTTAAAACAGTGTTTAACCCGTTGATTTAGAGTTGAAATTTGTTTTTGTTGATTTGTACTAATTAATCTATGTAATCTTTGCTTCGATCACCTAAAATGAACATTTTCTTTTTTTGAAAATGGATGGATAAGTGAACATACGTCCAATTTGCATCTGATTTCGCTTTGTCTTTATACCAAAGTGAGTAGACAGCATAATTAAATCCTTTTTGATACTTGGGCGCTCCATTTTCGAAGCATTCAATTCCCCAATCCATGTTGATTTTAGATAAATCTGCCTGCTGAAAAATGCCGGTACCATCAGGATTTAATTGCGCCAAAGGTTCTGCTTCTCCATTCAAAAGGTAGGTTCCTGTTATGGGATAATCGATAGCTGTAGTGATGTAATGCGCACCACTTTCGGTAATTATTTTTTCAACTTTTTGTGCAAAAGTCGGACTTACGAACAGCATTAATATTGCGATAAACAGGTTCGTTGACTTTGTCATTTTTTGAATAGGTGTTGTTATTATTTCTTAGGCTTTGCACCCATATAAAAGGTGAGTGTTGATCCATCCGTAATCGCTTTATGTTTTAAAATAAAATCAGTAATGGTTTTTCCGTTTAATTGTACTTTTTGAACGTATACATTTTGTGCACTTTGATTGATGACATTCACCTTAAATTGGTTTCCGTTTTCCAAAGTTAGCGTTGCATTGTCCACTAGAGGAGATCCAATTGAGTATTCATCAGAGCCCGGAGCCACAGGATAAAATCCTAGAGAGGTGAAGATATACCAAGCACTCATTTGGCCACAATCGTCATTCCCGCCCAAGCCATCTGGAGTTGGTTTGTATTGCATATCAAGAATCTTTCGAACTTGTGCTTGTGTTTTCCAAGGTTGTCCTGCCCAATTGTATAGATAAGCAACATGATGTGCCGGTTCGTTTCCATGTACGTAACCACCTATTATTCCTTCTCTTGTGATGTCTTCGGTATGTTGAAAAAAAGAATCTGGTAAATGCATACTGAATAATTTATCCAAACGGTTTGCAAATGTTTTTTTACCACCCATCTTAATTATTAAAGTGGCAGGATCTTGGGGTGCAAAAAAGCTGTAGTTCCAACTGTTTCCTTCAATAAATCCTTGTCCTTCCGTACTCATAGAGTCAAATTCCTTTTTAAAAGTTCCATCGGCCATTTTGGGCTGCATGAATCCTGTAGTTGCGTTGTAATTGTTTTTCCAATTTTCAGAACGCTTTAGAAATTCATTATATACAGCTGTCTTATTTAGTTTTTTGGCAATTTGTGCAATACACCAATCATCATAAGCATATTCTAAGGTATTCGAAACAGAAACCCCACTTTTTTCCGCAGGAATATAACCCAAATCTATATAATGGCCTATGCCTTCATAATTGCGTTGATTTGCTGTTGTAATGCAGGCTTCTAGCGCTTGGTTTTCATCACCATTAAAAACTCCTTTTATGATGGCATCTGCAATAACAGATACACTGTGATATCCACTCATGCACCAATTGTCATTGGAATAATGAGACCAAATAGGCAACATATGCAAAGCACTTTGATCATAATGTGCCATCATCGATTTGACCATATCGTTATTTCTGGACGGTTGTATAATGTTGAAAAAAGGATGCAAGGCTCTGTAAGTGTCCCATAACGAAAACGTACTATAATTCGTAAACCCATTTGCTTTATGTATGCCTTGATCCAGTCCTTTGTATGCTCCATTTACATCAGTATATACCGTTGGGTTGATGAACGTATGATACATTGCGGTATAGAAATTAACCTTTGTATCATCTGATGCCGTAATGGCTATTTTATTCAATTCTTTGTTCCAAGAGGTTTGTGCTTGTGCTTTTACTTTTTCAAAATCCCAATCTTTGATTTCAGCCTGCATGTTTTCTAATGCATTTTCCTGGCTTACTGAGGATAATGCAAATTTTATTTTGATTTTTTCGGCTTCTTCCGTTTTGAAATCAAAATACATTCTTATTTTTTTTCCTGCTATTTCAGGAAAATTTTTTGTTTGATCGAATTTTCTCCAAAAACCTCTATATGCTTGTTTGTCATCATAATTTTTTTGACCGTATTGAGTAAATGGTTTAGAAAATGACATAGCAAAATACACCGTTCTTGTTCTAGCCCAACCATTGGTTTGACGGTAACCTGTAATTAAAGTATCGTTGACAACCCGTACAAAAGTCCATACATCTTTCTCGTCGTAATTATAAATTCCCGCCATCAAGTCCAGTATAATATGACTTTCATCCGATTTTGGAAACGTATATTGATGCATTCCCACTCGAGTGGTGGCGGTCATTTCAGCCAGAATGTTATCATCGTTCAGTTTTACTTTGTAATAACCAGCTTCTGCCACTTCATTAGCATGTGAATAAGTGGAGCGGTAACCGCTTTTTGGATTGGTAGCTGTTCCAGGATTCAATTGTAGCTTTCCTTGAGTTGGCATGATTAAAAAATCCCCTAAATCGGAATGACCTGTTCCGCTTAAATGTGTGTGGCTAAAACCAACAATGGTTTTGTCTTCGTATTTGTAACCGGCACAATATTTATAGACATCACCATTGTATTTTCCGTTGATTTCATAAGAGATGGTGTCTGTTTCAGGGCTTAATTGTACTGCACCAAAAGGAACTGTAGCGCCAGGGTAGGTGTGCCCCATTTTCTCTGTTCCTATAATTGGTTTTACATATTGAATTAAATTTTGTTGTGCTTGTGTAAAAAATGAAATGAACAATAAGGAGAAAAGAAATGTGTTTTTCATAGTCTGTTTTCTTGGGTGAATTGAAGGCGTTTTTTTTAAATATGGGATTCTTTTCCAAATCTATGGAATCCTATTTTTTTGAGCAACTATTAGTATATAAAAAAGCGCTCCTTTTCAGGAACGCTTTATATATAGTAAATCAACGAAATTATTTTTTATCAATCCATTTTTTGGCATTGACAAAAGCTTCATGCCAAGGCGAAACTTCATCGTTTCTGTCTTTTGGATAATGTGCCCAGTTCCATTGAAACGTAGAACGCTCAATGTGCGGCATCATAACTAAATGTCTTCCCGTTGTATCGCATAACATGGCTGTGTTATAATCAGAACCATTAGGATTAGCAGGATAACTGTCGTAACCATATTTTCCAACGATGTTGTAGTTTTCTTCTCCCATTGGCAAATTAAATTTTCCTTCACCATGCGAAACCCAAACTCCCAAAGTACTTCCTGCTAATGTAGATAACATCACCGATTTGTTTTCTTGAATCGTCACCGATGTAAAAATACTTTCGTGTTTATGACTGTCGTTATGCAACATTTTTCCGTGTACTTCATGCTCTGGATTGATTTTCTCTAATTCCATCAACAATTGACAACCATTACAAATTCCAACAGATAGCGTATCTTCTCTTTTGAAGAAATTATCTAAAGCTGTTTTTGCTTTTTCATTGTACAAAAAGGCTCCTGCCCAACCTTTGGCAGAACCCAAAACATCTGAATTGGAAAATCCTCCAACAGCACCGATAAACTGAATATCTTCCAGATTTTCACGTCCCGAAATCAAATCGGTCATGTGAACATCTTTTACATCAAATCCTGCTAAGTACATTGCATTGGCCATTTCGCGTTCCGAATTACTTCCTTTTTCACGGATAATGGCAGCTTTTGGTCTTGGTTTTGAATTGTCGATAACTGGTGCCTTTCCTGTAAAATGGGCAGGGAAAGTATAGTTTAAAGCTTGATTCTTATAATTATCAAAACGCGCTTTTGCTGTTCCGTTTTTGGCTTGTTTTTGATCTAACAAGAAAGAAGTTTTAAACCAGATATCTCTGTATTTGGCAATGTCTAATTGACAAGGTCCAAAGTTTAAAGTCGCCTCTGTAGTTACTGTTCCTAATTTGTAGAAAGCAACGCCATTTTTATTTAATGTATTCTCTACTGTTGCATCATCTTTGGCTTGGAATACAATTGCAATGTTTTCGGCAAAAAGATATTTGATAATGTCTTTTTCTTCAAAAACTGAGAAATCTATTTTAGCACCCAAATTTACATCTGCAAAACACATTTCTAATAAAGTAGTAATCAAACCACCACTTCCAATATCATGTCCGGCAAGAATATTGTCTCCTGCAATTAATTCCTGAATGGTGTTGAAGGCTTTTTTGAAAAAAGCAGCATCTTTAATAGTTGGCGTTTCATTTCCAATAGTATTCAGAATTTGTGCAAACGAAGAACCGCCTAATTTAAAGTCGTCTTGTGACAAATTGATATAATAAATAGAACCACCGTCTCTTTGTAAAACAGGTTCTACTACTTTTCGAATATCAGTACAGTTTCCACCAGCTGAAATAATTACCGTTCCCGGTGCAATTACTTCATCGTTAGGATATTTTTGTTTCATCGAAAGTGAATCTTTTCCTGTTGGGATATTGATTCCTAATTCGATAGCAAAGTCTGAACAACCTTCAACAGCAGCGTATAAACGAGCATCTTCACCTTCGTTTTTACAAGCCCACATCCAGTTTGCTGATAATGAAATGCCGCCCAATCCGTCTTTTATTGGAGCCCAAACAATGTTTGATAATGATTCAGCAATTGCATTTCTGCTTCCTGCAACCGGATCAATCAAGGCCGAAATAGGAGCGTGACCTATAGAAGTTGCAATTCCTTCTTTTCCTAAATAATCTAACGCCATTACACCACAATTATTCAAAGGCAATTGTAAAGGTCCGGCACATTGTTGTTTGGCTACTTTTCCACCTACACAACGGTCCACTTTATTGGTTAACCAGTCTTTACAAGCCACTGCTTCTAATTGCAGTACTTGTTCTAAATAAGTAGATATATTTTTTACACTATAGTCTAAAGCACCATAGTTGTAATCGATAGTCTTGTCTGTCATTACTGTTTTTGGAGAACTTCCAAAGAAATCTTCCAAAGCATAATCCATTGGTTTTGCACCGGTTGTTTTTGATTCGAAAGTAAAACGGTGGTCTCCGGTTACATCACCAACTTGGTACATTGGAGCACGTTCTCTGTCGGCAATGCGTTGTAAAACATCGATATCTTTTTTACCAATAACCAATCCCATTCTTTCTTGCGATTCGTTACCAATAATTTCTTTTGCCGAAAGGGTAGGATCACCCACAGGCAATTTGTCTAAATCAATTAAACCTCCAGTTTCTTCCACAAGTTCAGAAAGACAGTTTAAGTGTCCACCTGCTCCGTGATCGTGAATCGAAACAATTGGATTATTGTCACTTTCTACTAAACCACGAATGGCATTGGCAGCACGTTTTTGCATTTCCGGATTCGAACGTTGCACAGCATTTAATTCAATTCCTGAACCAAAAGCGCCTGTGTCTGCAGATGAAACAGCAGCGCCTCCCATTCCGATTCTATAATTTTCTCCACCAAGAATAACAATTTTGTCGCCTTCTTGTGGTTTGTGTTTGATAGCTTGATCTAATTTTCCATAACCAATTCCACCCGCTTGCATGATTACTTTATCATAACCAATTTTGCGGTTGTTTTCTTCGTGTTCAAAAGTAAGAAGCGAACCTGTGATTAAAGGTTGTCCAAATTTATTTCCAAAATCAGAAGCTCCGTTAGAGGCTTTTATTAAAATATCCATTGGTGTTTGATACAACCATTTTCTTTCTTGAACTGCATCTTCCCAAGGTCTGTCACCCTGAGCGGGGTCGATGGGCTTTAATCTGGAGTAAGAAGTCATGTAAACGGCTGTTCCTGCTAATGGCAAAGAACCTTGTCCACCAGCCAAACGGTCACGAATTTCTCCCCCTGAACCAGTTGCAGCTCCGTTGAAAGGTTCTACAGTGGTTGGGAAATTATGTGTTTCTGCTTTTAAAGAAATAACCGAATCAAATTCTTTTATTTCATAAAAATCAGGTTTGTCGGCAGTTTTTGGAGCAAATTGTTGCACTCTTGGTCCTTTTACAAAAGCTACATTGTCTTTGTATGCCGAAACAATATCGTTTGGATTTTCCTGAGATGTTTTCTTGATTAATTTAAATAAAGAAGATTCTTTTTCTGTACCGTCAATAACAAAAGTTCCGTTGAAAATTTTGTGACGACAGTGTTCTGAATTCGCTTGAGAGAAAGCAAATATTTCAGAATCGGTTAGTTTTCGGTCTAATTTAGTGGCTAAATTATCTAAGTATTCTACTTCTTCAGGACTTAAAGATAAACCTTCGGATTTGTTGTAAGCTGCAATGTCTTCAATGTTCAGAATCGCTTCCGGAAGTACATTGATTGTAAAAATATCTTGATTTAATTCGCTGTACTTTTGCGAAAGCATTGGGTCAAAATCAGTAAAATCAGCTGTTGCGTGGTAAAATTCTTCAATTCGAATGATACCTGAAATTCCCATATTTTGGGTGATTTCCACAGCGTTAGTGCTCCAAGGCGTAATCATGGTGGCGCGAGGACCAACAAAAAAATCCGTCAATACGGATTTTTCTATTTTATTTGAATTGGCAAAAAGCCAGTTAAGTTTTGAAATGTCTTGAGCCGAAATTTCGTTTTGCGTTTGTACTGCAAAAACAGTTTTGCTTTGGTTTTCAAAGAAATGGATCATCGTTGTTTAGTTTGTTGTATTGCGATGCAAATTTAGTTTAAATAAATAGTACGCACAAGTACGTGAAGAAAAGTCTTTTTAAAAAATTATTCCGGAAACGGCATACTCTGATATGCGCCTAAATCTGGCGGTAAAGTTCGCGTATTTCCGATAATATCTAACGGAATAGTATACGCCGAATCCCCTTTTGCGAAAGCGGGAGAACTAGCGTCAATATTCAATTTATTTTGATTTACGTTTAGGAATTTTGGGCTTTTGTTTAAAAGAATAGCGTTGTAATGCGCTGCATCCGTGTTGAATTGATAATCAGGATTTGTGGTAAAAGAATTGGATGCGTTGTCAAATTTTAGCAAACAATTATTGAATTGGTATTCAAAAGCAGCTCCTGTTTTCTTATTCAAAATCATCTCATTCGAGTAGGAACCATAAATAATACAATTATTGAATGTTGCTGCAGTTAAGTCTTTTACTTCGGGAATCGCTCCTGTTAGGTAATTGCTAATCGAAACGGCTACTTGATTGGAACTGGACCAGTTATTGTTGAATGTACAATGAGTAAACGAGTAATCACCGCCGTAAGAACAGGCTAAACCAGCCAAACCGGCATCGTTTATGACTATGTTTTCGCCTTTGATTTTTGCTGTTTGTGCCAGTATTCCATAATTGGTACTGTTGTAAATTCGTGTGTTTTTCAGGTTTACTGTCGTGCCGTCATTGTTTTGGATTAGTAAACCAATGGTTGCATTTTTTATGGTTAAGTGATTCAAATTATTATTGGTGCTGCCATCCGTTAACCAGATTGTTCCCCATTGTCCGGGTACATCTGCAAAATCAGGTTCTAATCGATCGCCTTCAAAAATGACTTCGTTTTCGAGTTTCTCTGTTGTAGAGGCGCTGCCATTTACCTGAATCGAAGCATTGTTAGCCACAATAAGTCCAGAATTGGCATGAAAATGCACTCTTGCGCCAGCATCAAAAGTGACTGTTTTTCCGGAAGGAACGGCTGCGTAACCATAAATCACATATGGTTTTTGATTGGTAAATTGAAGTTCATTCCCATTTACAGCGTCATTTTCGTCCAAATAAAAACCATTTATTGCTTCGTCTCCAATGGGAAGTGTTTCGGTGGTTCCATCTTCAAAACGTTTTGGATAAAGGAAAACGGCATCTTGAATTAAGGTTACCAATGCTACTTTTTGAAGATTATTTCCGCTGTCAAACTGTATTTCGTCGGTGTATAAAAAATCGGTTGGATTGGCATCTGTGATATTGGCTGTAGTTTCTATGAAAATGTACAAGCTGTCTTTGGCCAAAAGCGTTACATTATTGAAAATTTTTCCATCTGTTCCCTGCATTCCATCAACGGTCATTCTGTATTTTGAATTCAATCCTTTTCCTAATTGAATAGTTGGGATATTGATATCATTTTTACTGTGATTGTAAACTTTTAGTTTGTATGTACTCGAACCAATATTGGTGAAAACCGTATCTAAATAAACGGTATCTTTTGAAAATGCTAAATCGCCTGTGTTTGCTTCGGTCTCAAAATCACTACGGCAAGAGCAAAAAGTTAATAATAATCCTGCGAAAAACAGTAAAGTGATGGAGCGCATTTTTGATAGATTTTTTGTAAAAATAGGAAAAAACTAATTTGAATAATAGCGAATTAAGATTTTGGTCTTATAATAACATTTGTTTTGCTGTTTTCTAACTCATCTTTTCTTTAAATTTACATTTTTAAAGTAAAAAACATGACATTCGACAAAGAAAAAATCTTGGAATATTGCAATCAGGTTTCAAAAAACACCTTGATGCAAACACTAAATATTACTTATATTGATGCGGGCGAAGATTATTTAGTAGCCACTATGCCCGTGAATCCGTCCGTGCATCAGCCGATGGGATTATTACACGGAGGTGCATCTGTGGCTTTGGCCGAAAGTGTAGGCAGCGCAGCATCGATGTTGTATGTTAATCACGAACACAGTGAAGTTCGCGGTATTGAAATATCTGCCAATCATTTGAAATCAAAACGCGACGGAATGGTAACAGCAACTGCAAGAATAGTTCACAAAGGGAGAAGTATTCATCTTTGGGAAATCCGAATTGTTGATGAACGAGATAGTTTAATTTCCCTTTGCAAATTGACAAATATGGTTTTGCCTAGAAGAAAATCAGAAGATAAATAATGAAAATAATTGAAGCTAAAGTCCAAAATCAATTGGCACAACAACTTCCCTTCGTTTTGTATTGTAAGCCCAATTCAGAAGAAATAATTGGACTTTTTCAGCAAAATGATACTGTATATAAAGTCGAAGATTATACCGAAAAAGGATTTGTTTTTGCTTCTTTTGATGGAAATCAGACGTATATAATTCCTGAAAATCAATCGGAAATAATGCGCTTTGTTTGGGATAAAAAAGAGTTTTCCTTTCCGGAAAAAGAAGTTCCTGTTGCTGATGAATCAGAAAAAAAAGAGTTTGAGAATCTGGTTGCAAAAGGAATTCAGGGCATCAAAAATCAGGAATTCAAGAAAGTTGTTTTATCCCGAAAAGAAACGGTTGATTTAGTAGATTTCGATTTGGAAAGGACTTTTGAAAAACTGGTTCAATTGTATCCGACTACTTTTGTGTATTGTTTTTTTCATCCAAAGCTGGGAACTTGGTTGGGTGCAACTCCGGAGCAATTATTGAAAGCAAACGATTCGGTTTTTGAAACAATTGCTTTAGCCGGAACACAGAAAGCGAATGATTCCAGTGCTGTTATTTGGAAACAAAAAGAAAAAGAAGAGCAGCAGTTTGTGACCGATTATATTGTGAACAAGTTGAAAAATGTAGCTTCGGATGTTTTAGTTTCTGAGCCTTACAGTATTCAGGCAGGAAGTATCTGGCATATAAAAACGGATATTTCGGGTGTTTTTAATTTGGGTTTAAGTTTGCAACAAGTGGTTTCTTTATTGCACCCCACTCCCGCCGTTTGTGGTTTGCCAAAAGAAGATTCAAAGGCTTTTATTTTAGAAAATGAAAAGTATGACAGAACTTTTTATACCGGTTTTTTGGGTGAATTGAATAGTAGTTTGACAAATGAGACACAGAGTTCTGATTTGTTTGTAAATTTGCGCTGTATGCAGATTGTTGAAAATGAAGCTTTATTATACATGGGTTGCGGAATCACAAAAGATAGTATTCCGGAAAAAGAATGGGAGGAAAGCAGCAACAAATCGGTAACGATGAAGAAAGTATTGTAGCCGGAATGAGGTGCGATATTCAAGAAATTTTAAACGAGAAAATTAAACAAAATAAACAGATGAAATTAGATATACTCGCTTTTGGAGCCCATCCGGATGATGTAGAATTGGGTTGTGCCGGAACTATTTTAAAAGAAATCTCATTAGGTAAAACAGTTGGTATTGTTGATTTAACACGAGGAGAATTAGGAACACGAGGTTCGGCTGAAATTAGAAATCAGGAGGCTAATGCCGCTGCCAATATTTTGGGAGTTTCTGTTCGTGAAAATCTGGATATGCGTGACGGTTTTTTTGTAAATGATGAAAAGCACCAATTAGAAATCATAAAAATGATTCGTAAATACCAACCTGAAATAGTGTTGTGTAATGCGATTGATGATCGACATATTGATCATGGAAAAGGAAGTAAATTAGTTTCTGATGCTTGTTTTTTGTCTGGTTTGATGAAGATTGAAACAACATTGGATGGAACGCAACAAACCGCTTGGAGACCTAAATTAGTCTACCATTATATACAATGGAAAAATATAGAACCGGATTTTGTAGTTAATATTGATGGTTTCATTGCGAAAAAAACCGAAGCTATCTTGGCGTATCGTTCTCAGTTTTATGATGCCAATTCTAAAGAACCGGAATCTCCGATAACGAGTAAAAACTTCTTGGAAAGTCTGAATTACCGTTCCAGAGATTTAGGTAGGTTAGCCGGACTGGAACATGCGGAAGGTTTTACGGTAGAAAGATATTTGGCAGTCAATAGTTTAGGAGATTTGATGTAATTTTGCAGTAAATTTTTTTTAAAATTCTTTGCAAAAGCAAACATTTGTTCTATATTTGCAACCGCTAAGCAAATGGTGGTTGTAGCTCAGCTGGTTAGAGCATCGGTTTGTGGTACCGCGATTTTAAAAATATATTTTCCTTATAGTCCTTTTCTAAAAGGGCTTTTTTTATGCTCAAAATTCTAATTTCTATTGACTTACAATGATTTAGAAGAACGTGTATTTATTTAAAAGATGTCTGATTAATAATTTCAAATTTAATTAAATAACTCTTAAATATTACTGTTTTTTGACACTTTTTTGACACTTTTAATTTTAACTTATTTTAATTAGATTTTTTGATGCAAAGATCATTTGTGTTTTAGATCATATAATTTTATCCAAAGAAAAAAGAGAAAAAAAGAAAGCTGTACAAATTGAGGAAATGATGAACGAGAATGGAAGGAAGAATGACTGACTGAAAGTGAAGAATGAACTCTAAATTTGCTGTATTTTTTTTGTTCTAGAAAATGTTCTCGATAAGGTTAACACCCCCAAGCACCGCAGTAAAAAATGGAATTTTTATGGAATTTTTTATGAGGAGCGATGAGGCGGTGTTGCGGCAAATGACTAGCTACACTAGACCGAGAGTGAAACGTAGCTTTTGCGAAGTGGAAAGAAGGGATAGTAGCGTGAAACGTTGGGGAAATAATTAAAGATAGCGAAGCGTTCCTTGATTTAATGCAAAGTGCTAACGGAGCAAACCCCAATAGCTAGTCATAAGAGCAACCGCTGAAACAATAAAGGGCGAAAGACAATAATACTGCTGAATGTAGAGAAACGGAATGAAGCTGTATGTTGGATTGTTAGCCCTGACGAATGTATTGAGAGTGCGTGTGAAGACTGGGAACGCAGAAAACAAAAAAAGAGCTGCTATTTTTCTTAGCTGCTCTTTTTTTGGGTTCAAGTGGTCTGTGGAACGGAGCTTTTTTCAAGCGACTGGAACAGCCCAGCGGAACAAAGCAAACGATTGGAATGAGACCGCTTGATTGCTATAACAAAAACTAAAGGATTATTCATAAATTAGTGTACAGACTTTAAATTTCAATATTTTTATTTACAATTAAGGGTCATTCTTCATGCTCTACAAGATAATCATATCTTTTCGCTATATTAATTTCAATTTTATTTAAATTATTAACAATATTTTGGAATTGATAATTATCTGCAAAATCACTACTTCTAAGATCATATGAATTTACGTATTTATTTAATTCCGCTTTGAGCCATTTTCTTGTTTCTTCATTGTTTAAACTAGGGAAATTATCTTCATTCACGTTATCATTAATTGCATCAATTAAACCACTTATTCTTGATTGTATCCAAGTATATCTTTGGTCATAAATCTTTTGTCTAGAAATTCCAACATTCTTCATTGTATTAATAGGAAGTTGAGGAACATATTGATTAAATTGAGAATAACTAAAAGTTGTAAGGAGGAATAAACCTGTAAAAATTATTTTTTTCATAAATATTTTATTATTGTAATTTTATGATCAATGAGATATTTTTTAAATTAATAACCTCCATCATTTAAAGTTCTTGTTTTAATATTAAAAGCATTTGTATAATGATAGCCAGAATATGAACTCAATATCTTGTATTCCTCATTTTGAAGAACAAGAATTTCCCATAAACCTTTAGTCTTATCATAAATTAAAGCTTTAATTTCATGATTCTCATAAATACAATGGTATTGTGTAAATTCTGAGTTATCCTCATAAATATAAAATGACACATTAAAATTTGACTTCTTTAATTTTTCATTGTCATATGTGGTAACATTAAATTTCCAATAATCATATTTTTTTTCCCACTTTCTCCCAACACTATTCATATCGAAATGACTTTCAATTTCAACAAAAAAGCAAATGTCTCTAATAGTACTTTTATCTGTAGTTAAATTGTACACAAATGTAGTGCATGTGTTTTTTTTCTTTTGTGGTACTTTTTTATTTTTCTGAGCATTTGAAACTAATGATGATAATAATATAAAAAACCAAACAATTTTTTTAATATTTTTCATAATTTTTTTTCATTTTATTTATTAAAAGGTTATATCCACAACCTAATTAGATTTATCGAATATTATTTACCCATTCCATCGCATGAATCTTATTAATTTTAAAGCTATTTAAAATTAATAAACACGTAAAAACTATAAATATTACTACTTTATTTTTCATAATATATTTTTGAAAAACATTTATAATCATTATTTTGGATTATATTTTATAGGATGATCAAGTTTCTTATCAGTATTGCTGCATTCTGCTCTATTTTTTTTAAGTACCAATTAATAAAGAAAAATTATTATCAAAAATTTGGTATATTTTCTATAAAAGAGGTTTACAGATGTTTTTATTTGCTAGAAAATAAGAGGAATAGATGTTGTTAGTGCAGAAAATGCAATACCAAGAACGAAAACTTTAGTATGTACAGACATAAAAAATACTAAAATTAAATTTTCGATTAGACACTTTTTAATTATAATAGTAATTAACTTGAATTCCTTGAAATAATGAACTTATAGGCACGTTTTGATTATTATAGGTATAAGAAGTTTTAGATTGTATACCATTAGCATTAGTGTTTGAGATTATATTATTATTGCACATAAAAATGTTTCCCATTGGATTAATATCTTCATATTCTATAGGATTTTTCATATTGTCATATGTCATTGTTGTAAATGTTTTCCATTGATTTGAATTCACAGCTAAGTTTTCCATCTTTATAAGATTTCCATTGCTATCAAAAGTATATCTATCTTTACTACCGTCTGAAATATTTATTTGAGTTGTTAAATTTCCTATGTAAACATATGTTCTAGTTTCATCTGGATTGGATGCTCCTGAATATTTTGTAACGCTTGATACTACCTTATTATTACTATCACGTGTATAATTTGTTGTTATTGTTATAGGACTATTTTGAATATTATTGTAAGTGTAACTTGTTATTTTACCATTACTGTCTCTTATAAAAGTATGTTTTGTAGTAATGTTAGAACCCAGTGCTTCGTCATAACTAATTAAACTTCCATTTGCATCATAATTGTAATTTATACTGTAATTAGAACTAGTAATTTTTTTTAATTTTCCTTGAATAAGTGGATTACTTGAATCGCTTTCAGAAGAACAAGATTGTAACATTAGAAATATAATGCTTGATAAACAGATAATTTTTTTCATAATATTAATTTTGATTGAATAAGTAATTAACTTCATTTGAATTTAGTGCTCTATTATAAATTCTTACATCATCTATAACACCATTGAAATAATTATAGTTACTCCCTAAAAAATTATAATAATTACCACTAACGGTGCCGGATTTACCTATGAACATATTAGCACTATTTGGCCATAAAGAAAAATTGTTACCACCACTACCAACAGCACTTTCATTAATACCATTGATGTAATAATTAGTACCTAAATTACCATCTACAGTAAGAACTAAATGCACCCAATGATTTGATGAAGCCACCGAACTAGTATGAAGACCTTGTGACAATATAGTATTATTATATCTTAAATACCCCCCATATCTTATATTTTCAACTAAAGTATTAGCATCAAAATCTTGATAAAATAACCCCCAGTCACCAGATGTGCTAGCTGATTTATCAATTATAGATGCGGCTTTATTGGGACTACCAGTGAATTGATTTATTTTTACCCAAGCACTAATTGTCAATTGATAAGTTGAAGCAGAAAGGCTACTGGAATTAGGGACTGTTATATAACTACTAGAACCATTAAATGAATATGCTTTATTTGAATTCCCGAATCTGTCATTTGTTAACGTTGCATTTGTTACAATACCATTATTAGCATTACCACTAATATCATTTGAATTACCCGTAAAAGGATAATATGCAACTAAGCCAGAAATAATATCAGGTATTTGAGTTAATAATGTTAATTCATTACCATAAGCAGTTCCAGCACTATTTGTTGCATAAGCCCTCACGTAAAAAGTAGTGTTGGCTGTAAGTTCTTTTATATTACTGGTAAATAAACCTGCTCCAGTACCATCGGTTGTTTTTGTAGACAAAGAAATAGTAGGATTAGTATTTGTACTCCAACAAACTCCTCTTGCTGTTATTAAAGCTCCTCCATCATTAGAAATAACACCTCCTGAAACAGCAGTTGAACTAGTAATTAATGATAAAGCTGTTGAAGTTAATTTAGGAAGATTTATTATGCTTGTTGTAGTTATAGTGAACTCATTAGAATAAGTTAGTGAATTACCAACTGAATTATTTGAATATACTCTGTAAGTATAAGTTGTACCAGGCGATATACTAGTATCGTTATAAGTTGTGATGTCGGTTACTGAGCTTCCAACAACAGCATAAGTTCCTATGCCTGTTTTACGCTCAATCTTAAATCCTGTTTCATTGGTGGAGTTGTCTGTCCAAGAAAGATTAATTTGAGTTGTAGAAGCAAGAGTTACAGTTAAATTGGATGGGGCTACTGGTACAACTGATGTTGTAGAATTTCCATTAGAATCAGTATTGGTAGAGCAAGAATAAATCAATCCTATTAATAGTAATATTGTAATAATTTTTTTCATAAAATTTTTGTTTTTATAAATATGCTTATTTAAATTATTCCGAATGACAAACATAAAAAGTCTAATTTTTATTACTTTACGGTTTTCCTCATTTGGGTAAACTTTTTTTTGACAAATATAAAACAATAAACGGTTGTAAACAATCAGGCTTATGCAATCATATAATTTAAATCGGTTGAAAGTAATTTTCCAGTATGGAAAAAAGAGTAAGAAAGTCAGAAATGGATCAAGAGATCTTGCTTCTTGGTAAGCGTATTTTAGAGATTATTAAAGAGAAAAATTTAAAGACGAGAGAGGTGGCACACGATGCTGATATAGATGTTGAGAACCTTAGGAAGTACATTAAGGGTAAACAAGAAATGAAAGTCTCTACGATGCTCAAAATAACTAAATCATTAGGAGTAAAAGTTTCCGACTTATTTAATCATCTTGAGCAATAACAAGAGGAGATTATCGGGGGAGAGAAATAAATAATAGCCTTATTGATTTCCATAATAGAATAAAAAATATATTTAATCATTATAATTTAAGAAATTTTAAAATAAAATATAAACAAAGAGGCTTAAAAGCCCCTTCATTTATATTTTTGATAGAAAATTTATAGTACTTATTTTTGATATGGAAAATTTCTAGAAACTTTTCGCATCATTTTTTCAACTATATCATCAGTTGAAGTAGCAATTCCATCATCCATTGTTTTGAAAAACCTCCATAATAATTCACCGTTTGGACCATTATTAATTGCCATAGTTAATGAACCTGATCCAGTTTTTCCTCCTAGCCCTCCAAATAAAATTGCAGAAGCAATCGCTCCAGCCTCAGATTTAGATTGTTCATTTTCAAAAACACCACTTATTATTGAGTCAACCCCTAAAATTTTAGCAATTTCATCTTTAGTATATTCATCTAATTTATCTGCAATTCCAGCTTTTTTCAATAAAATATTTGTTCTATCAACGTCTTGAAATGAAACTGAATAGTCTTCTCTTTTTCTTAATAAAAAAGTATACATGCTTGATTGAATTGATTTAGACATAGAAATTTCTTGATTTCTATTTGCTTCTGCACTAAAGTTTTTTGGTTGCTTTCTGTATGTCAATTTAACTTCAAATGGTATAATTGCCACTGTTTTGTGTAATTTAATTTCTGTAAGTAAGTTTGAGCTTTCAAAAATTTGTTTTTGTGAGTAACTAGTTAAAGTAAAACATAATAATAAGCTAAAAAATAATGATTTTTTCATTTTAAATAATATTTAATTTGCCTACTCTTTATAGTTTTCGGCTTCCCTTTTAATTTAAAAACAAAAATCTAAATTTGAATATTAGATACTTTACGGTTTTCCTCATTTGAGTAAAATAATTTAAAAAAAACTTTTACTTTGGGGTACTATCGGAGGTAAAAATTACACCAGGGGGTTGTTATAGGAAGGAGTCTTCGTTATCACGTACAGACCAAAATAACCAAACTGGTTAAAAATTTTGGAAAATAATTTTTTAAATGATTTGCTGTAAATACCCGAAATAACCAACTTAATGCCATATTACTATTATAGCTTCCGGATTTAGTTTTTAGTTAAAAAGGATGGTTTAGGGGGTGTTGTGTATTCTACTTCAACTTCACGCACACAATTTATTTTTGGTTTAATATTTCTTTTCCAAGGGAAACTTTCAAACCAGTTAATTTAAACGCTTCCTCTATTATCACTTTTTCAACATAATCTTGATTACCATCTGTAGTAAGAATACTATCGTGAATAGTAAAAATTGGAAGAGTTGGTTGTTCTATTGAGATTCTTTTACAAGCTTTTTGAATCATTATTTCACTTTCAATTCGTTGTAAAATATGTGATAGTGCTCTGTGGTTCTTTCTTTTTATTACACTGAATATTTTGTAAATATCTGGAAATATTCTTCTAAAATCACGTTTAGAAGCATAATGCATACCTTGTATCGATCTATTATTTGAAAAGAACACTGTGTATGTTAGTTTTTTCATTTCTGCCTTTTCAAATGGTCTCTTGGGATACATTATCTTCGATAGTTGCTGGTAAAAATCACCTGACTTTGCTATTGAAGAATAAATATTAAATTCTTTTATATCAGATGATTGCAGAACTTTTACTAACATAATGATAGTATCTGTGTAGGTATGTTTATTATTATTTGTTAGTAAATTAAAGGAGGATGGTAATTGATGTATATTAATGTATCGCGGTTTTTTTTGTAGAGCATAGAATGATGGCTCAAGTAATATTGTACTTAATAACGGTTGAGAGTTCTTGATGTCAATGTTAACTAGTGGCTTCCCGTCGTATGTAATGAAGTTTCTGAGTTCCTTTTTGATGTTGGTTAGGTTAGAATGGAATCGTCCAACGTTTTCATCTAACTTATAGTAGAAATTCCCAGCTGCAAACTTCTGAACAGCTAATTTAGCCGAGTATTTCTTAGTTGCTCTACTAGCCCTTCCTTTACGAACACCTCTAATAGCACCTGTTAGTTCGGGAAACAGTTCTTCAATCTTTGCATAAGCTCCTTCAGCATCAATTTGAAGCTTCTCATTGAACCATTTTGTCAAATAGGAGTGCTTGGTGCATGTTGCTTTCATTTCTTGCCCTAAAGCTCTATTTTTCTTAGCCCTATTCTTTCTTACCACGCTGGATTTGACTGCTATTTGTTTTATTTCAGCATCATAATTTAGCTTGTTAAGAACATATCCCATGGACTTAGCACCAGGAATGTATTTTTTATCTGTTCTTATTACTCTATGCTCCAAGAGGTAGTCCAAATATTCGTTGTAGTTATGAACGATGCTTTGCATTAGTTGGGCATTGAGATTGACGTAACCACCATTACCATCTAAATCATTGTATTCCATCATATCGCATAACAACTCGATAAAATAGTAGAAGTAATCAATCTTGTATGGTCTTTTAAACTTAGGCGGATATTTATCCAAGAGACTTTCTAGGTCAATTGAACTCGGTATTCTCCAATACAAGTGATTCATCGTGTTAGAATTTAGTTCTAACAAAATTAGTTATTTTTATTTAGCCCCAACAATAGTTGTCAGGGCTTCTAATTTAAGAAATTATGTCCTTATGCTTTGCATCAAGTAAATCAGTATTGAAGATGAGTTTTATTTTTACATTAGCTCTGGCATATCTTCCACAGTCAATTGTTTTACTCCTAAGCCTCTTAAATAGGTTAGAGATGTGTTTAGACTACGGTGTCCCATGACCTGCTGTAGTTTGCTTAAACTGCCAGTCTTTTCATAAACATTTATAGCTCCTGTATGCCTAAAGCTGTAAAGGGTATTATGTTCTTTAATCAACGCAGATTCTTTTTTATATCTACCCCACAATGTTTTAAAGTAATCTTCATTGTATACTTGGAGTGAATCAGTAAAGATATTATGTTTTTCGTTTCTTTTTTTAAGATGTTGTTGCACAAATTTAGGAATTGGAACAATTCTATTTTTTTTGCCTTTGTTTTGAGCGCCTGAAAGACTTATGAAAGAACAATCATCATTAAAATCTCCCCATTTTAAATTTCTAATTTCTCTATGTGGTCGTAATAAACATCCATATGCTAATAAACAGCAAATATGTAAGTTCGTATTTGTAACTCTTAATTCTTCAAATACTAATTTTATATCTTTGATAGGCTTGTGTAGTACTTCTTCTTGTTTGACTAATTTGATAATCCGGAATGGATTGGTTAATTTGTACTTTTCAAAGTATTCCGTCAATAAGGAGGAATAGTTTTGTTTATAATTTAACTGTACTCGTTTGGACGAACTAATATGATTTAGCAAATCTTTTATTATACTCACATCAAATTCACTCAACAAAAGTCTTTTGTAATCTTTTAAGATTAAGTATTCTATGATTTTGTTGTAGGCAGAGGTTAAGTCTTTTTTATAACGAAGGCTGTATTCCATTTTCTTTTTTTGTTCAAAAGCTAATGTGATAGCTTCATAGAGATTAATGTCAATCGGTTTAATCATTTTTGGTTTGATTTCCTTTTTAGGACGCCATCCTTTCTCTAATTTTTCAGAGAAAGCTTGTAACATCAATTCAAGCTGTTTGTCCTTTAGATTCTCTTTACAGGTGTTTGGTTGAAAATTGGCGTCAATTGCTTTCCCATTAAAATAACGATACCTCTTGTTATCATAGAAGAAGGATATTCCAACTCTACCGTTGACAAGCTTAACTTTTTTCAAATTTTTAAATTCATAACTCATGTTGTGACACTTTTGTGACACTCGTAAAAAAAGCACTCTTTTTTCTAAATTTTCACCTATAAAATTTTTGTAAATAATTACTCGATTTTCCCTTATTTTCAATACTGATAATTTAGTGCTATTGATTGCTATATAATATGCTGAAGGTTTTACGGTAGAAAGATATTTGGCAGTCAATAGTTTAGGAGATTTGATGTAATTTTGCAGTAAATTTTTTTTAAAATTCTTTGCAAAAGCAAACATTTGTTCTATATTTGCAACCGCTAAGCAAATGGTGGTTGTAGCTCAGCTGGTTAGAGCATCGGTTTGTGGTACCGAGGGTCGCCGGTTCGAACCCGGTCATCCACCCAAAAGGCAAAAGCCTCGAAGAAATTCGAGGCTTTTTTTGTGGGTTTAAGTTTCGTTTGTTTTCAAAGTTTAGAATCCTATAGGGGATATAAGATTTGTTGGGTATTTTAAGCATTAGATCATTTAAGGAATGGGAATTTGCATGGCAATATCCTAAATGCGCATAGGAGAATCGTAAAGTTGCATGGCAATATCTTAAATGCGCATAGGAGAATCGCGAATGTGCATAGCAATATCGTAAAGTTGTATAGGAGAATCGAGAATGTGCATGGCAATATCTTAAATGCGCATAGGAGAATCGCAAAATGCATAGGAGAATCGTGAATTTACATGGCAATATCCTTGAGTATCCAGAGAATGGTAGTAGTTTTTATTTGGGGAAACTTCATTAGGAGCTAAACTAAAAAAGAGCCTTGAAGGATTTTCAAGGCTCTTTTTTATAGTTTCTAATAGATGTTATTTCTTATCTACAATAGGTCTTTCTGTTCGGTTTGCCAATTCCCAGGCAGTTACAAAGGCAAACTGGGTTCTCTTAGTTAAAGCATCAAATTCTATTTTATCAACTTCATCTGTTTTTTTGTGGTAATCTGCATGGACACCATTGAAAAAGAATACTGATGGTATTCCGTTTTTGGCAAAATTATAATGGTCGGAACGCTCGTAGAATCGGTTTGGGTCTTTTGGATCATTGAACTTATAATCTAAATCTAAATTGGTGTATTTTGCATTTGCGATAGTACAAATATTATCTAAATCAGTTGATAGACGGTTAGCACCAATCACATATACATAATTATTACTTCCTGCATGGGCTTCGTCGCGACGTCCTATCATATCAATATTAATATCGGTTATAGTGTTCGCCAATGGAAATAAAGGATTTTCAGAATAGAATCGGGAACCATGTAAACCATGTTCTTCTCCAGTTACATGAAGAAACAGAATCGAACGTTTTGGACCGTGACCTTCTTTTTTGGCAATTTCAAAAGCTTGGGCAATTTCTAATAAAGCGACAGTTCCTGAGCCATCATCATCGGCACCGTTATAGACTTCACCGTCTTTAATTCCAACGTGGTCGTAATGAGCCGAAATAATAAGGATTTCATTTGGTTTTTCTGAGCCTTCAATAAATGCCCAGATATTCTCTGAATCGCCTAGTTTTTCGCCATATTTTTTGTTTAAATAGGCTGCAGGAATGGGTTGGTAATAATTGGTCGCACCTTTAGGAAACGGAACATTGTTTTTCTCGTATTGTTTGATAAGATATTGACCTGCTTTTTTCTGACCAGCAGAACCGGTTTCACGACCTTCCATTTCATCTGAAGCGACAATATAAAGATGGGTTTTTAAATCTTCGGCAGTTATGGTATTCATGTATTTTGTAGGTTCAACAGCGGCAACACCTCTTTTTTGAGTGGAGCAGGAAATTACGGTGAGGGCAACAAATAGAAATAGTATTTTCTTCATTTTATAGGTTTAGGGTTGGTATTTGTATTTTATTTTTTTAAAACTTCATTCAGGAAAACTTTCAAATGTTCGAAAGAGCGTTTTGCTGCTTTTTCATTGTAAGCTGCTCCTTTAGAATTATCAGTACCTGCTTCGGGATTGGTGAAAGAGTGTACCGCATTGGCATAATAAATCATTTGCCAATCCGATTTTGTATCGCGCATTTCTTGTTGAAAAGCAGCGATTTCTTCTTTAGATTCAAAAGGGTCATCTGCACCATGACACACTAAAACTTTAGCAGTTATAGGTTCTGCAGGTCTTGTTGCGTCTTTTGCTAAACCTCCGTGAAAAGATACGACACCTTTAAAATTTAAATGTCCACGAGCGGCTTCCAAAGCTCCTGTTCCGCCAAAACAATAGCCAATAACTACTATATTATCCGGATTGGCACCTGCTTTTATCAATTGGTTTAGCGCCAATGTGATTCGCTTTTGATAGGCAGTATAATCCTTTTTATAAGAGCCGGCCATTTTACCTGCTTCCGAATAATCTTTTGGATAATTTCCTTCTCCATAAATATCAGCTACAAAAGCGTAGTATCCTAAATTGGCTAATTGTAGCGCAGTGTCTTTAGAATGTTTGTCAATTCCCAACCAAGCCGGAAGGATTAATATTCCCGGTTTTTGAATACTTTTCTTAGCAGGATTTGCTTGAAAACCATGTAATACTTGGCTGCCATCATGGTATTGCACCGGTTTAAGCTGTGCAAATGAAAAGGTAGTTTGTACCAAAAGGCTCAACAGGAAATAATGTATTTTTTTCATGGGTTTGTTATTTTTAACAAATATCTTAATTATTTTGTTATAAAAAAACCTCAAAAGAATTTACTTTCAAGGTTTTTGTGTTTGATTTTCAGATGTTTATTCGTTCCTGTTGCGGATTATTCTCCAGGGTGATAGGTACGTTCGGCATTTTTTTGAACGTCTTCCTTATAAAAAAGCACGTCTTTGAATTGTCCTTTTTGGTACATTTCGGCCTGATCGTTAAAATGTTTCGATTTTGGATCTCCGCTGTTTCCTCCTGCTAACAGTGATTTAGCTTTTATTTTAGGTCCAAATTCTACGGCACATATAAAGCTATTGCCACTGTATCCGTATCTTTTTTTGGTGTCCTTTTGGTACGAACTTTTGAAAGCAGGCAAACAACCCCAAAGTACCGAAGTATTTCCTATTGGTAAACTTTCCGCAGCATCATTATAATCAAGGTCAATGTCTCCCGATGCACGTTGGAACCTGTTCAGGTCTCCCCATGGAATTTGCCAGGTTCCAAATTTAGTTTTCAATTCATTGATTACCATCTGAAGTTGAGGCAGCAATTGTTCCTGCGTAGCATTTTTTGCAAATAATTTGGTGTTCTCGACTTGGTCTAATTCGCCTTCGTCAATATAAACTCTTTGGAGAACAGGATCCAATTTAAATGCCCATTCGTTAGCTAATGTTGTAGCAACAGAATTTGCATTGGCATAATAATCCCAGTTTTTCAAAACAGTAATTGGTTCCGATAAATCTTTGTAAGATGGATTTTCTGATTTTAAATTATTTTCAAAAGCAGTAATTAAGGTTGGAATTAAGATTTCAAAAGCGGACAATTTAGAGTTGTATCCGTCGGCAATAATTTTGTCTAATGTGTATTGATTTCCTTGGCTAAAAATCCGAACGGCATTTATTCCTCTGAAATTTTCGCCATCTGGTGCCATGTAGGGAAGGTAATTTTCTTCTTTTGGACTGTTTTCCCCTGCAACAGAATAAGGGGTAGAATTGCAATTTTGAAGCCAGCCGTTAGTAGGATTGTATAGATGAACCATTTGGGAAACGTCGTGTAATCCTTTCCATTCAGTTGTGGCGGTGGTGCCATCAACCACTTTAGACCAATTCAGGTTTTTATCTCTAATGGGTATAAAATTCCCGTGCCAATAAGCAATATTTCCTTTGCTGTCTGCATAAACAGTATTGTTTGATGTGTTTGCTTTGAGATCCATTGCTTTTTTGTAGGCTTCAAAATCTTTAGACTTTGTTCTGACCCAACTTTGAACCAAACTGTTCATCGAACGATTATTCGATTTTAAACTAATCCATTTTCCATCTCGTTGTGCCATTATAGGACCGTGATGGGTGAAATAGGTTTTGAATTCTTTAGCGATTAGTTTTCCGTTTTCCAGATAATTAATGGTAATTTTTTTTTCCGTAACAGGACGTAATTGGGCTTCGTATTCGTAATAAAGTTTGTTGTTTTTAGTACTGATTTTTTCGGCATACATATCAGCAACATCTACATTATTTGAGGTGTGCATCCAGCCACAATTATCGTTAAATCCTTGGTATATGAAAAATTGTCCCCAAGTTACCGCACCATAAGCGTTGAGTCCTTCTTCGCTGCTGACTTGTATTTCGGGTCTGAAATAAAATGTAGTGTGTGGATTAATATATAAAAGTGCATTTCCGGATGCGGATTTTGAAGGCGCTATTGCAAATCCGTTGGAACCGGTTTCTACTATTTTTTCTCTTTCGATAAACGCTACTTTATCTGAATTTCCGGAATAAAAAGCTTTCAATTCGGCCGTAGAAAGATCTGCAGTGCTAATGGCTCCAATGCTTCCGTCGGTCCACAACAGCGGGAACCAAGGTTCAAAATGAGTCAGTAACGCCGGTTTTACTTCCGGATGTTTGTGTAAATAATAGTTAATTCCGTCGGCATAACTGTTTAATAATTTTTTCAACCAAGGAGCCGCTTTTTTATAATCGGCTTTAGCTTCGTCCGCATCAATCAGTAATCGGGTTTCTAAATCATTGTATAAAACCGATTGTCCTTTTATTTCTGCAAGACGACCCAGTTTGTCAATATAGTTCATTTCCACCCGTTGAAAATCATCTTCACATTGTGCGTAAAGCATCCCAAAAACGGCATCGGCATCGGTTTTGCCATACACATGTGCAATGCCCCAATTGTCTCGAATAATAGTTACTCTTTGGGCTTGTTTTTCGAGTCTTTTGTTTTCGGCAGTTGGTGTTTTTTGGGCGAAAGCCTGCAAACCAATGCATAAAAACAGTATGCTTAATTGAATACCGTACTTGTTAGCAGTCATTTTTATTTCACTTTAAATTTTTGTCCTGCATTGTAAATACTCATATCAAGACCTTTTATGGAAATCAAGTTGTTTTTAGTTTTTTGAACTCCTTTTGGATTTTTAAGGACAATAACTTCGCTTTCACCGGCCACTTCAATTTCGTTGTTGTGAACAATAATGGCGGTACTTTCGTCAATACCAATTCCGGTAAGATTGGGGAATTCGACCATTGCTGAAATCAAGCGGTTGTAACGGCTTCTTTTTAAGAAATGTTGGTCGATGATGGCGTTTGTGATTAGTCCTAAACCTTCGGTGGTTTCTAAATTGTCGTATCGGATGTTGTCAAAAGTTCCAGAATATTCTTTTTCTAATTTTTGATTTCCGGTAATCATTTTTTCAGACATTACAGCAGCTCCGGCACTTGTTCCGGCAATCGTACTTCCGTTTTGATAGGCTTTGTGAATGGCGGTATAAATTGGTGTGTTGTATACCACATTCATAAATCGGGTTTGATCGCCGCCACTAATGAAGATAAGTTTTGCTTTTTGTAGTGAGTCGGTTAAGGTTTTATTATTGGCTGTATTTTTATCAAAATTCATCATAATAATAGGATGCGGCGTCAGTTTTTGAAACTGCTCTTTGAAATAAATATACGCGCTGTCCGGTTCTTCGCTTGACATGGGCAGGACGACTACAAAATCCTTTTTCTCTAAATCAGAAATGCTTATTAGCTGTGTCATCAAGGCATCCGAGCGATTACCACCACCAATGATAAATAATTTCCCTTTTGGATTTTGCGCTTGAATGCTGGTAGAGAATAAAAAGAGAACGAAAATAAGTATGATTTTAAAATAATTTTTTGGGAGAAGAACAGTGATTTTCATTCGTTTTTATTTTAGGGGTTATTTTCAGATTTTAAGTTTATAATGTTACGTTGCGTTTAAATGCACAACCTAATTCTATGATAGAATCAGTTTTGGCAATTCCGGGAATGTTGTCGATTTTTTCGTAAAGAATCTTCCTCATGTGTTCATGATTTTTGGCAATTATTTTTATATAAAGCGTGAAAGAACCTGTAACATAGTAACATTCTGTGATTTCGGGAATGTTTTTTAAGGCTTCGATTACTTGTATTGAATCGGGATCTTTATTTAAGGTTATTCCGGTGAAAGAAGCCCAATCGTATCCTATTTTCTTTTCGTTTATAATGGGTCTTATTCCGGCGAGAATTCCTTGTTCGGTTAATCGGTTAATGCGTTGATGCACCATCGTATTTGATATTTTCAAATTAGTGGCTATGGCAGAGTAAGCCATTCTTCCGTCTTTTTCTAATTCTTTTATAATATTGATATCGAATTCGTCTAAAGCATCCATTTTTCGGTTGTTTTTAAGTTAAAATCACTTTTTTGAGCAAGTATAAAAGTAATTGTTTTTTGTTCAAATTAAAAATAGCTTTAAAAACCGAACAACTAAAATTACAAAATGACTTATTTTTAAACAAATTAAAGAATAATTTTTAATATATTGTTTTTTAAAAGTCAAAATAGTTGATATTCGTGTTAAAATAAAATATTTTCAGTACTTTTGCACTTTAAGATTTAAAAAAAAGAATCACCATGACACCTACAGAACAAATCCTTTCCTCAAAATCGGAAGCTTTAATTGCTAAAGAAAATCAATACGGAGCGCACAATTACCATCCTTTGCCCGTAGTTTTAGAGCGAGGTGAAGGCGTTTATGTTTGGGATGTTGACGGGAAAAAATACTATGATTTTCTATCTGCGTATTCTGCCGTAAATCAAGGACATTGTCATCCAAAAATTATTGGAGCAATGGTAAAACAAGCGCAAACACTGACTTTAACTTCACGTGCTTTTTATAACGATCAATTGGGCGTTTACGAAGAATATGTAACCAATTATTTTGGTTTTGATAAAGTATTACCCATGAATACTGGTGCCGAAGCGGTAGAAACCGCCCTTAAATTATGTAGAAAATGGGCGTATGAAGTAAAAGGTATTCCTGAAAATGAAGCACAAATTATTGTTTGTGAAAATAATTTTCACGGGCGAACCACTACTATTATTTCCTTTTCTAATGATGAGAGTGCGCGTAAAAGTTTTGGACCGTTTACTGCAGGATTTATAAAAATTCCTTATGATGATATCGAAGCGTTGTCGGCTGTGTTGAAATCAACCAAAAATATTGCCGGATTTCTAGTAGAACCTATTCAAGGAGAAGCTGGGGTTTATGTTCCAGCCGATGATTATTTGGCCAAAGCCAAAGCCCTTTGTGCGGAGCATAACGCTTTATTTATTGCTGATGAGGTACAAACTGGAATTGCTAGAACAGGACGATTATTAGCGACTTGTGGAAATTGTTCTTGCGAAAAAGGATGCGAAAACAAACCTGAAGTAAAACCGGATATCCTTATTTTAGGAAAAGCGATTTCTGGTGGAGTATATCCAGTTTCGGCAGTTTTGGCCAATAACGAAATAATGAATGTCATCAAACCGGGGCAACATGGTTCTACATTTGGTGGAAACCCCGTTGCAGCAGCTGTTGCCATTGCAGCACTTGAAGTGGTTAAAGACGAAAATTTAGCACAAAATGCGGAACGTTTGGGCGTTATTTTGCGCAAAGGATTAAATGATATTGCTTCCAGAAACCCTTTGATTACTTTGGTTCGAGGAAAAGGATTGCTGAATGCGATTGTGATTAATTGTGGAGAAGATTCGGATTTAGCTTGGGATATTTGTTTGAAATTCAGAGATTATGGCTTATTGGCAAAACCAACACACGGGAATAAAATCCGATTGGCTCCGCCATTAGTAATCACCGAAACTCAAATACAGGAATGTCTTGGCATCATCGAAAAAGCATTGAGCGAGTTTGAATAAAATAGCTTTACTTTAATTTAGCCTACGAATCCCAACGTCTTTTATTAGATTTTGGGATTTCTTTTTTGCACATTTTTCATATTTGAAAGCTGCTTTGTTCTTTTTTCATAAATAAAACGGGCATAAATCTCTCTAAATTCATTTTGCATGTAATTATAGTTAATTATGAATGTTACCTAGTAATTTTACTTATATTTGCAATAAGTATTTTTACTTAGTTTTATTAGATAGTACTATGATACAAGTCGAAGAAGCCTTATCTGTTGTTGCAAAGAATAGTTGCAAGATGCCCATTAGAAAAATTAAAGTGTCTAAATCACTTGGTTTTATTTTGGCGGAAGCCATTTATTCGCCAATGAATATGCCGCCTTTTCGTCAATCAGCCATGGATGGTTACGCTTTTTTGCACAGTGAATTACAGCATTTAGATGTGGTTAGTACCTCACAAGCAGGCGATTTTTCGAACATAGAACTGGCTAAAAACGAAGCTATTCGGATATTTACCGGCGCTTTTGTTCCGGATCATTTAGATACGGTTGTGATGCAAGAGCACACTTCAAGAACCGGTGATGCATTAGCAATCACTAAAATGCCTTCTCGATTTGCAAATGTTAGAAATGAAGGTGAGCAAATCAAAGAAAACGAACTCGTCCTACCAAAAAATACTCTTATTAATCCTGCGGCCATTGGTTTTCTTGCTTGTTTGGGAATAACAGAAATCACGGTATATGCCAAGCCAAAAATAGCAGTTTTAGTTACCGGAAATGAGCTGGTAAAACCCGGAAAGCAACTGCCAAAAGGGAAGATTTACGAAAGTAATTCTGTTATGCTGGAAGCTGCTTTGAAAGGAATTGGAATCAAAAAAGTAAAAATAATCAGGGTTAAAGATAATTTGAAAGCGACTAAAAAAGCTGTAAAAGAGTGTCTTTCTGACTTTGATGTGGTGCTTGTTTCCGGTGGAATTTCGGTAGGTGATTATGATTTTGTAAAAGAAGCACTTTTGTCAAATGGAGTAGAAGAGTTATTTTATAAAATTAATCAGAAGCCTGGAAAACCTTTGTTTTTTGGAAAAAAAGATAAAAAAATAGTTTTTGCTTTGCCTGGAAATCCTGCGTCAACATTGACAGGTTTTTATGTGTATGTATATCCTGCACTCAAAATAAGTATGGGTTTTGAAACTATTCATTTGTCAAAAATCACCCGAAAAATAACTACCCAATTTGAGAATACATCAGGAAAAACATTGTTTTTGAAAGCGTTTTTTGATGATGAAAAAGTCACGGTTTTAGAGAGTCAAAGTTCGGCTATGTTAAACACTTTTGCGAAAGCGAATGGCTTAATTTGTTTGCCTTTTGATTCGATAACTATTGAAAAAAATCAGGAAGTACTAGTTATACCAATTAATTGACAGATGCAGATGACACTTTTAAATAACGATTTTTTGATTGTATTCAGCCTGTTATTGACGGTGGTTGCATTTTTGTATTCCAGCGTGGGACACGGCGGTGCATCGGGATATTTAGCGTTGATGGCGATTTTTGCATTTCCAATTTCGGTGATGAAACCTTCGGCTTTGTTGTTGAATTTGTTTGTTTCTGGAATTTCTTTTTTCTTTTATTATAAAAAAGATTTTTTCAAACTCAAGTTGTTTTATCCTTTTGCGATAACTTCGGTACCGGCTGCTTTTATTGGCGGAATGATTCCGTTAGAAAATAGTTTTTACAAAATATTGTTAGGAATTGTATTGATTCTGGCGGCCTTGCGATTGTTTGGTTTTTTTAATTCTAAAGAAAAAGAAAGTGTAAAAATTAATATTCCGATTGCGATGGGAATCGGTTTTGGAATTGGATTATTATCAGGAATGTTGGGCATTGGCGGCGGCATTATCCTGAGTCCAATTTTGTTGTTATTGGGTTGGGCAACGTTAAAAGAAACAGCTGCAATTTCAAGTTTGTTTATTTTTGTCAATTCCGTAGCGGGACTTTCGGGTTATTTTATGGAAGACAAAACGTTTCCAACAGAAAGTTTTTATTTAGTGCCAATAGCAGTTTTCGGAGGAATGTTAGGTGCTTATTACGGCAGTGGTTATTTTTCGAATAAGGTTTTAAAATATGTTTTGGCAATCGTAATTTTATTAGCGAGCGTGAAGTTGATTGTTTAATCAATACATTAGAAAGTATGCAAGTATCGATTCTTTGTGGAGGGAAAAGCAGCCGAATGCAGTCGGAGAAAGGATTGGTTTTATACCAAAACAAACCTTTTATTGAGCATATTATTGAAGCGGTTTTGCCAATATCAAATAACATTCAATTGGTTACAAATACAAATGATTACGATTATTTAGCCTACAAAAAAATAAAGGATGTAGTTGTTGATAAAGGCCCTTTGGGCGGAATTTATTCGGCGCTGGTTCATTCAGATTCTGAAATAAATTTGATTTTGAGTTGTGACATTCCATTAATTTCAACCGAAATGTTACAAGAATTAATCGAAAAGCATACTGTAGATTTTGATGTTTCTGTTTTTGAAGACACGAATCGGATTCATCCTTTGATAGGAATATATTCGAAAAATATATTAGCTGTTTTAAAAAAGGCAATTGATGCCAATGAGTTAAAAATGATGTGTTTTATTTCAAATATAAAACACCAATTGATTCCGATTTTGGATGCCAAAAGACATCTGTTTAAAAATATAAATTCTGTTGCCGAGTTAAACGAATTGAATACCAATTTATCTTAGTTAAAATGAAAAATTCAAATACACCAAAGTTGACAATCGTTGGGGCAGGTCCCGGAGATGTAGAGTTGATTACTTTAAAAGCCATCAAAGCACTGGGAAGTGCCGATGTAGTTTTGTATGATGCGCTTGTAAATGAAGAATTATTGCAATATGCTACTCATGCTGAAATCATTTTTGTGGGCAAGCGTTTTGGTTGTCACGCTTACAGTCAGGATCAAATTAATGAATTGATTGTGTCGATGGCAAAGCGTTTTGGTCATGTTGTTCGATTGAAAGGCGGTGATCCATTTGTTTTTGGAAGAGGAAGTGAAGAGATAGAATTTGCCGAAAAATTTGATTTGGAAACCGCAATTGTTCCCGGAATTTCATCGGCTTTAGGCGTTCCTGCATCTAATGGAATCAGTTTGACGCAAAGAAGAGTTGCTGAAAGTTTCTGGGTCATTACCGGAACTACTTCGGATCATAAATTGTCTAAAGATGTGGCTTTGGCATCACAATCTTCAGCTACGGTGGTTATTTTGATGGGAATGAATAAATTGGACGAAATTATTTCGATTTATCAAAACAACAGAACCGATGATTTGCCTGTTGCCATCATTCAGAACGGAACAAAAGATAGCCAGAAAAAAGTAGTTGGAACCATAAGTTCGATTGCTGCATTAGTTCAAGAGCACCAACTTTCTTCTCCTGCAATTATTGTAATTGGTGAAGTGGTGCAAAATGCTTCAAAATTAACGGCTTATTTCCAAGAGGAGAATTTAGACGATGAGTTTATTTTTCAAAATTTAGATATAGCGATATGATTTTAGTAAAATATTTTGGCGCTATAGCCGAAAGAACAAAAAGTCAGGGAGAAGAATTTTCTTTTTCAGACCTGCCTTTGAGCGATTTATTGTTGGCATTAGAACAAAAATACCAACTGGGACAATTGTCTTTTAGTGTAGCGGTAAATCAGAAAATGCTACAAGACGCAACAGATTACAGATTGAAAAGTAATGATATCATTGCGCTTTTACCACCGTTTGCCGGAGGATAAAACTCCTAAAAGGGAATTATAAAAGATTAAATTTATGGAAACAACACGATACAACCGACAAATTATTCTTCCTGAAGTAGGTACAATTGGCCAACAAAAACTCCAACAAGCCAAAGTTTTAATCATTGGTGCGGGCGGATTAGGAGCGGCTGTTTTACCCTATTTGGCTGCAGCCGGAATTGGTGAGATTGGGATTATTGACGATGATAGAATTGAAGTGACCAATTTACAACGGCAGGTGATTTACAAAAATAGTGCGGTAGGGAAGAGTAAAGTGCTTGAGGCAAAAGCAATGGCTTTGGCATTAAATCCTTCGATAAAAATAAATGCAATCACTGAAAAATTAGATTCCAAAAATGCGATTTCGTTGTTCAGTCAGTACGATATTATGGTTGATGCTACCGATAATCTGAATACTAAATACTTGATTAATGATGCGTGTTACGTTACTAATAAACCTTTTGTTTATGGTTCTGTTTATAAATTTCAAGGGCAGGTTTCTGTTTTTAATTATAAAAACGGACCGACGTACCGTTGTCTTTTTCCAGAAGAATCAGTACAAGTTGGCAACTGTAATGATGCCGGAGTAATGGGGATATCAGTGGGGATAATAGGAATGTTTCAGGCAAATGAAGTTTTGAAAATAGTTTTAGAAATAGGAGAGGTGATGCATGGTAAATTGCTGGTGTATAATATGTTGAATAATGAGCAACAAATGTTCGAATTTAGCAAATCAGATGCTCCTACTATGGATGAATCTACTTTCGAAAAGAAGTATGCTGTTTCTGAAAACACTGTTTTCGAGATTACAGCTGTTACCGCTTTGGAACAAATGCATCATCCGGAAGTTGTATTTCTGGATGTTCGAAATTTCGATGAATATCCCAAAATTACAATTGTAAACACCATTCAAATTCCATTGGATACTTTAGAAAAAGAATACCGACAATTAGAGACCAATGCAACAGTATTTGTTTTTTGTCAATCCGGAATCAGAAGTAAAAAGGCGGCTGAAATTCTTAGGAATAATAATTTCAGGAATGTCAAAAGTATTGCCGGAGGAGCTATGGCATTAGATAAAATAGATACCTACAAAGTCTTGGAGACTTTGCAGGATTAATTCTCCTGAAAGGTTTTTTACCTTGTAGGTATAAATTAAATAAAATTATGAGTAAGAAAACTGTTTTCATTCAAGGACCAATTTCTTCGGAATTTATAGGGCGGTCTATTGCCAAACACCAATCGAAAATGACCATTGGTGCACACAATATTTTTTTGGGTCAGGTCAGAGCTGATGAAATAGAAGGAAATAAAGTTTCGGCAATTGAATATACCGCTTACGAAGAAATGGCAAATGAGGCGATGGACGCCATTAGAGAAAGAGCATTTGCCCAATTCGATTTGATTTGTATGCATATTTATCACAGTTTGGGTGAAGTCAAAGCGGGTGAAATCTGTTTGTTTGTCTTTGTTTCGGCAACCAGAAGAAAGCAAGTGTATGAAGCAACAGAAACGATTGTGAATTGGATTAAAACAGAAGTTCCTATTTTTGGCAAAGAAATCTTTGAAAATAGTACTTTTACCTGGAAGAAAAATAGTTTGTAGTCATAAAGTCGAAAGTCTTTTTGAATATTATAAATAAAATAATCCAAACGAATTAAAATAACGGTTTTATCGTTTCAAGAAGCTGACTTTGCAACTTTAGACTTTAAAACTTTAGACACATAAAAATGGTTGATATCACACATAAAATAAGTACGCTCCGTACCGCAACAGCGCAAGCAACAGTTATAGTCAGCAAACAAGAAACTATTGATGCCGTTGTAAATAATTTGGTTCCGAAAGGAAACGTATTGGAAATGGCAAAAACTGCCGGGTTGTTTGCGGTGAAAAATACGCATTTATCGATTCCTGATTGCCATCCGATTCCAATTGAATTTACATCAGTAGCATACGAAATCAACGAATTGAGCATTGACATTATTTTTAACGTGAAAACGGTTTATAAAACCGGAGTAGAGGTCGAGGCGATGCACGGTGCTTCCATTGTAGCGCTTACGATGTATGATATGCTGAAACCAATTGACAAAAACATCGAGATTTCAACGATAAAATTAATCAATAAAGAAGGCGGGAAATCGTCTTTCAAAAATAGATTTCCATCGGCTATTAAAGCGGCGGTTTTCGTTTGTTCCGATTCTATTTTTGCAGGAGACAAACAAGATCGTTCGGGTAAAATAATTGTCGAAAAGCTGGAAATTAGCGGAGTCGAAACAACGCATTACGAAATCATTCCAGATGAAATGGATGTGATTCAAGAGTGCACTAAAGCTTTCGCCAAAGAAAATCAATTGATTATTTTTACGGGAGGAACCGGGCTTTCACCAAGAGATGTTACACCTCAGGCATTGGAACCGTTATTAGAAACCAGAATTCCGGGAATCGAGGAAGCCATACGCAATTATGGGCAACAGCGCATGCCGTATTCCATGCTTTCCAGAACCGTGGCGGGAACTTTAGGGAATTCGTTGGTATTGGCTTTGCCGGGTTCAACCAATGGCGCAAAGGAATCTATGGATGCGATATTTCCTCATGTGCTGCATGTTTTTCATATTTTAAAAGGCAATAATCATGACACCAAATAATGCTGTTTTAACGGATAATTTTGGACGTAAACACAACTATTTGCGTATTTCCTTAATTGAGAAATGCAATTTGCGTTGTACCTATTGCATGCCTGCTGATGGAATTGTATTAAGTCCAAAAGCGAGCTTGATGACGGCTGACGAAATTCACGCCATCGCTCAAACATTCGTCAATAATGGTGTTGATAAAATAAGATTGACCGGCGGAGAACCGCTATTAAGAAAAGATTTTCCTGAAATCATAGCCAAACTGGCGACACTCAAAACAGAGATTTCCATTACTACAAACGGAATTCTGATTAACAAACACATAGACGTTTTAAAGCAATTTAACGTCAAAAAAATCAACTTGAGTTTAGATACTTTGGTGGCTTCAAAATTCCATTCGATTACGCTTAGAAACCAGTTTCAGAGTGTAATTGATAATCTGCATTTGTTGTTGAACAATGATTTTAAAATCAAAGTCAATGTGGTTTTGATTAAAGGGTTTAATGAGGATGAAATCATTGATTTTATCAAACTCACCCAATTTTTACCCATTTCGATCCGGTTTATAGAATTTATGCCTTTTGCAGGAAATGAGTGGGACAAGAGAAAAATGGTTTCTCAAAAGGAGATTCTGGATCAGGTGCAACATCATTTCTCGGAATCGGATGTAGAGAAATTAGAAGACGATACAAACTTCACCGCAAGGGAATTCAAAATAAAAAACTACTCGGGAAGTTTTGGGATTATCAGTTCGATAACCAATCCTTTTTGTGACGGTTGCAACAGAATTCGCCTTACGGCCAATGGGAAATTTAAAAACTGTCTGTTCTCCAACTCCGAAACAGATTTACTGACGGCTTTCAGAAATGGCGAAGCGATAGAAAACTTGATTGCTTTTGCCATTAAAAACAAAAAGAAAGTACGTGCAGGAATGACGACTATCGAGCAGGTAAACAATCCTGCTTTGCATCAAGATAACCGCAGCATGATTGCGATTGGCGGTTAAATTAAAACAAAAAAAGGTAGCCCGTTAAGACCACCTTTTTAGTATTATGAATATGTCTGCAATTAGACTAAGTCGAAACGGTCTAAGTTCATAACTTTGTTCCATGCAGCGACAAAGTCTCTTGTGAATTTTTCTTGAGAATCGGCGCTTCCGTATACTTCAGCAAGTGCTCTCAGTTCTGAGTTTGAACCAAAAATAAGATCCACACGAGTTCCGGTCCATTTCAATTCGCCAGTCTTACGATCACGACCTTCAAATACATCTTGTGCATTTGAAGCTGCTTTCCAAGTGGTATTTAAATCCAACAGGTTTACGAAGAAATCGTTCGTAAGAACCTCAGGACGTTTCGTGAAAACACCATTTTGAGAGTGATAAAAGTTGGTGTTAAGCACACGCAGACCACCAACAAGTGCTGTCATTTCGGGCGTTGTTAGTGTCAATAATTGGGCTTTGTCAACCAACATTTCCTCTGCAGATACTGTATATTGGGTTTTCATGTAGTTACGAAAACCGTCTGCTTCTGGCTCCAAGACCGCAAATGATTCGACATCTGTTTGTTCTTGTGTTGTATCGGCTCTTCCTGCTGAAAAGGGAACTTTCACTTTTTGTCCAGCAGCAGCTGTGGCTTTTTCAATTCCAACACTTCCAGCCAAAACGATTAAATCGGCTAATGAAACTTGTTTCCCGTTAGACTGAGCACTGTTGAAAGCGGCTTGTATGTTACGAAGTGTATCTAAAACTTTTGCTAATTGAGTTGGGTTATTGACTGCCCAATCTTTTTGAGGTGCTAATTGAATGCGGGCGCCGTTTGCACCACCACGTTTATCAGAGCCACGGAATGTTGAAGCCGATGCCCAAGCGGTAGCAACCATTTCGGAAACCGATAATCCTGAATCTAGTAGGGTCGTTTTCAATGCCGCAATATCAGTATCGTCTATGATTGGGTAGGTTGCAGCCGGAATAGGGTCTTGCCAGATTAGTTCTTCTGTAGGGACTTCCGGACCTAGATAACGCGCTATTGGGCCCATGTCACGGTGTGTTAATTTGAACCACGCTCTAGCAAATGCATCTGCAAATACATCTGGATTTTCAAAGAAATGTCTTGAAATAGGTTCATAAATAGGATCTACTCTCAAAGCGATGTCGCTGGTAAGCATAAACGGGGCATGACTTTTTGATGGATTATGAGCATCTGGAACTGTGCAGGCACCTGCTCCGTTTTTTGGTTGCCATTGATGGGCACCCGCCGGACTTTTTGTTAATTCCCATTCGAATCCAAACAGATTTTCGAAATAGTTGTTGCTCCACTTGGTAGGTGTGGTGGTCCATGCCCCCTCAAGACCGCTCGAAATAGTGTCTTCGCCATTTCCGGTACCGAATGTGTTTTTCCATCCCAAACCTTGCTCCTCAATAGAAGCGCCTGCAGGTTCCGGACCTACATATTGATTTGGATCGGCAGCACCATGGGTTTTCCCAAAGGTGTGTCCGCCGGCAATAAGCGCAACTGTCTCTTCGTCATTCATCGCCATACGGGCAAAAGTTTCCCGAATATCTCGAGCGGATGCTAACGGATCAGGATTTCCGTTTGGTCCCTCAGGATTCACATAGATAAGTCCCATTTGAACGGCAGCTAGCGGATTTTCTAATTGGCGGTCACCAGTATAGCGCTTGTCGTCCAGCCATTTTCCTTCTGAACCCCAATAAATGTCTTCTGCAGGTTCCCAAACATCAGCACGTCCGCCGGCAAAACCAAAAGGCTTTAATCCCATTGACTCTAAGGCACAAGTACCGCTGAGAATCATTAAATCGGCCCATGAAATTTTCTTGCCATATTTTTGTTTGATTGGCCATAATAGCAAACGGGCTTTATCCAGGTTTACATTATCAGGCCAACTGTTCAGCGGAGCAAATCGTTGTGTACCAAAACCGGCGCCACCACGACCATCAGCAATACGATACGTTCCTGCACTGTGCCACGCCATACGGATAAAGAATGGTCCGTAATGACCATAATCAGCCGGCCACCAGTCTTGTGATGTTGTCATTAAATCAAAAATATCTTTCTTCAAAGCATTAAAATCAAGACTTTTAAATTCTTCTGCATAATCAAAATGCTCTCCCATCGGATTAGACAGGGACGAGTGTTGACGCAGGATGTTTAATTTTAATTGATTGGGCCACCAGTCATTATTTCTGGTTCCCGAGCCCGCAGTTTGTTTGGAAGCACCTCCAGAGAATGGACACTTACTTTCGGATGTATTTGAATTATTATTTTCCATGATTATATTGATTTTTTAAGATTAAAATTTCTATGCTAATGTAGTTGTTGTTTAGTTATTGTAAATAAATTTTCAATAGATAAAAATTATAGTACGAGTTCGTTTTTCCATTATTTTATGAAAAATGAATAGTCTAAAATCAATTTTATGATTTGAATATCAGTAAGTTACTTTCAAAATTACAAGTTTTAGTTTGATAATCAATCATTAACCTGAAAAAATGAATTTGGCTGCGGTTTATGTAGAGTGATTTTCTGGTTTAAATCCCTTTTAAAGGTATTTTTTATCCCATGAAAGAGAAGTAAAAGGGAGGAATGTTAAACCCTTTATTATTTTGAAAATTAATTCTGAGGAGAATTTTGGTTGTTTTGGTTCTAAAATACAATTTACTTGGTTGTTATAACCAACTAAATTAAGTATAAGGACCAACTTACTTGGTTGTTATAACCAACTAAGTTAGGTATAAGAACCAACTTACTTGGTTGTCTTAACCAATAAAATTAGGTATAAGAACCAACTCACTTGGTTGTCTTAACCAACTAAGTTAGGTATAATAACCAACTTACTTGGTTGTCTTAACCAACTAAATTGGTTGTAACAACCAAGTAAAGTAGATTTTTGTCCGGATAGCAATAAAAAGGAAAGGTATTTGGGAAGTTTTATTAGAAAGTCAGCGCTATACTATATCAAGAATTAGTCAGCGTGAATTGTTTTCTTTAGGTTTTAGGAGGCTAAAATTGCTTTAGATATAAAAAGAATAAGATTTCAATTAAGATTAGGAACCTCGGTAATTATTGTTGTAATTCGACTTTAACGTTATACTGATTGATACTCAGAATATTCTCAATAGACCCAAAAGTGGCAATACTTCTTTGGTATTCTTTTTCTTTTTTCATGGCAATTTGTTTTAATCCGTTTTGGAACCGGCTAACTTCTTTTAGATTGGTCAGAATCAATCCGGGAACAGGGGAGTTTTTTCCTTCTTTATCTTTGGAAACCATAGTAAAATAAGACGAATTGCAATGTTTTATTGTTCCGGTCTGAATGTTTTCAGATTCTACACGAATGCCTACAATCATGGAGCTGGTTCCCGCGTAATTGACGCTGGCTTTCATTGTAACCAATTCACCCACTTCAATAGGTTTTAAGAAATTTACCGTATCTACCGAAGCAGTTACGCAATAATTACCGGAAAATTTTGAGGCGCAGGCAAAAGCGATTTGATCGAGTAATGATAAGATATAACCGCCGTGTATTTTGCCACTGAAATTAGTATGTGAAGGCAGCATTAACTCAGAAATAGTAACATAAGAGGAAGATACCGTTTTATAACCTGTATTCATATTGTAATTGTTTTGGTGCTAACAAGCGTTTTTTTTGAGTAGTTTTCGACAAGAATTACACTAATTATTAAAATAATTAGTGGTTAATTCTATCATGGCTTTTGAACTTTTATAAAATATCTAATTTTTCGCCTGTTAATGCTATGAAATTAATTTTTGGAGATTCACATAGAGAACAACAATAATCTTCCGGTAAATTTTGGAACAAAACTCCTTTTTCAATTCCTTGAATGGCATCGCCGTAGGTTGGATTGTATATTGTGAGGCATTCAGGACATTGATGAACTTCTTCGATTGTTTTCTCTTTTTTGGTTGCAGAAGCACTTATTTCGGTAACAGCATTTCCTAGTTCTCCAAAATATTTTCGACTCAATTCAATCAGGATATTTGGGAGTTCCAGTTTGTCAACATCTTGGGTATGAACTATATATTCTTTGGTATTGGGATCAAAATTTTTGGCATACAAAACATTATAAGTCGCCCTGATTTTGATGGATTCCAAATCTTTTGGAGTGTCATTTTTTTCAACCACAATCGAAGTGAAATAATGTCCTTCGCGGTTGTATTCGGATAAACCAAAAGTGAGTCCGTAGGTGCTAATGTCAAATTGATCCAGCGTTCGAACCAGAAAAGTTTTGAGATTCAAGGCCCATTCCATCGCAACCGGCAAATGCCAATTGAGTTCTAATAACGAATGACGAACATTAATTCCTTTTTTACCCAGGAATTTTTCCCAATCCAGTTTTCGGTCTTTTGGGATTCCTTTTACGATGAAAGATTTCCAAGGTGTGATACAAATTTTACCAATTTTGCAATCAAAACACAAGTCGCACATTTCTTTGAGAAACTCTAAATCGTATAAATTATTTCGCCAATACAATCCCAGCCAATATTGATCAATTCCTAATCGGTTCATGCCTTCGTAATACGGAAAAGGGTAAAAAAGAATGTTGAGTGGTTTGTCAATCGTGCGATTATTAGTGTCTATTGCATCGCTGACCAATTGAAAAATCATATCGGCAGAATCCGGTTCTTCGTCTACTATTTTCTCGATGGCATAATATACTTCGGCAATGTTCCAGCTGTAAATCAGGACAGGATACATCTCCATTTTGTCCCATTTTGGCAAACGGATGTACACAAACCAGTAATCTTCATGGTGCGAAGCTATAAAGTTGATATGGCCCGTAAACAAAGGAACTAACTGTTGATTTGGGTCGGTGATATTAACTTTTAGTTTTGGCTGTTCTTTAAATTGCTCTAAAATATACAGGAATTTATTTCCGGTAAGCCAAGGTGTATTTCTAAAAATATCGGTAGAAACATACGATGAAACAATGTTATTTCCACTTTTTTCATTCGGATGAACGAAATGATTTTTTCCTATGTTTTGCTTGTCAACAGCGCTAAACCCTTTCGGGAAAATAATATCTTGTCTGGAACCAAAAGAGATGGTGTCTAATCCTTGTTCCAAAGCCATATTGGCAATTTCACGTAATTCTCCCGGTGAAATCACGCCTCCTTTTACTATTAATCGTGTTAATTCCATATGTATTTTAGTGTTCAGTATTCAGTAATTAGTGTTACGTTACGAGCTGTAAACGGAACACTAATTACAGAACACTATTATTTAATTTTGGCTAAAATTTCTTTTACTTCGGTTTTACAACTTCCGCAACCTAATCCCGCGCCGGTTGTTTTGCATAGTTCAGTAAAATTGGTCACACCGCCTTTTATGGCTTCTTCAATATTTCCGCTTCCTACTTGGCTGCAAGAGCAAACCAGTTTTCCTAAAACGGGTTTGGCATTTGAACTTCCTCTTAACAACGTATTTCGTTTGTCGGACAATTCGATTTTGCTTTCAATCATGGTTTTGAATTCGGCAAACTCATTTTTATCGCCCATCAAAATAGCGCCAACCAACAAATCGTTCTTGACTATACATTTTTTGTAATAGCGTTTTCCTAAATCTGAAAATACAATTTCTTCATACGAATCATCATTCTCCGGAATTTCAATTTCGCCAATACTGCATAAATTGATGTCTTCAAGTTTCAGGATATTCATTAAAACCGAACCTTTATAGAAACTGCTGATGTCGCCGGCCATAAAATTAGCCAAAACATCCGCTTGTTCCTCGGCTGCCGATGTGATTCCGAATAACTGATTGTTGAATTCGGCAATTTCACCAATAGCAAATACATTAGGAACTGAAGATTGTAAATATTGATTCACTTTTACGCCACGACCACAGGAAATTCCGGATTCTTTTGCTATTTCTATATTCGGAATGGTTCCAATGGTGTACACAATCGCATTGGCAGTGATAATTCGACCGCTTTTCAGTGCAATTTCAATTTCGTTTGAATTGTCGGTTTCAAAAACCGTACTGACTTCATTATCAAAATAAATCTGAATGTCCCGAAGTTGTACTTCCTCAGCCAATAATTTACTCGAAATTCGGTCTAATTGACGTTCCATTAATCGGGAAGCCCTTTGAATAATGGTAATTTTTACTTTTTTATGTTTTAAGGCTGCAGCCAATTCTAATCCTAATAATCCACCGCCCACAATGACAACATGTTGCTCTTCGGGCGCTAAATTCGTATTGTCGAGATAGTTTTTCAATCGGTCTGCATCTTCTTTTTTTCTGATGGTGAAACGTCCCGGTAGATGCAGTTGTGCATTTTCGGGTACAAAAGGGCGACTTCCGGTTGCTAATATTAGCGAGTCGAAAGTGTGAAGAACTCCTTGACTATCCAGTATTGTATTTTCTTTTGTATTGACGTTATCAATAGAAACACCAGATTTCATGGTGATATTCAGCTTGCTCAAGGAATCTTCTTTTATTTTCAAAAGTTGTTCCCAAGAAAGTTCTGCCGTTACATATTCCGGCAATAAAACGCGGTTGTAAAATGGATTTTCTTCATTCGAAAAAACAATAATTTCATCCGAAGTATTGATTTCCCTGTAGTTTTGAATGAATCGGAAAGCGGCTGCACCAGCGCCCACAACGGCAATTTTTTCAAAAGGTTTTACGTATTTGGTTACCGCAACAGTCGTGTATTTAAAGTCCGGTTCTTTCGAAACGGGATCTACAATGGTATTCGTTAAATTATTGGTTCGGTTCAAATCGTTTTCCAGTTGTTTCCCCCAGTGCATCGGCAAGAAAACAACTCCTTCGCGAATGCTGTCTGAAACTTTTGCTTTTACCCGAACGGTTCCGTTTTTGCTGGTTACCACAACAATATCTCCGTTTTCGATACCTGATTTGTAGGCATCAATCGGATTGATTTCGAGCATCGGACTTGGGATATGTGTCATCAATCGGGATACTTTACCCGTTTTAGTCATCGTATGCCATTGATCTCGAATGCGTCCTGTTGTCAGGATAAACGGGAACTGATCATTGGGTTGTTGCGACGTATTTTCAATAGCCGTCGGAATATTGAAAATCGCTTTTTGCGAAGGCGTATAAAATTTTCGGTCTGTAAATAAACGCGGTGTTCCGGGATGTCCATAATCTGGAACAGGCCATTGAAACGTGCCTTCGTTTTTTAGACGATTATAGTTTAAGAAAGAAATATCAATTTTTGTGCCTTTGGTCATCAGACAATGTTCTTTGTAAATGTCTTCGGTGGTATTAAAATTGAAACCGCTGAAATTCATTTTTTTGGCAAAACGAGTCAAAATTTCCACATCCGAAAGCGCTTCTCCCGGTGCGTTGATGCCTTTCGGCAAATAGGAAATTCGTCTTTCGGAATTGGTCATGGTTCCTTCTTTTTCTAACCAACCTGCTGCCGGCAGTAATAAATCGGCAAATTTTGACGTATCGGCGTTATGGGAAATATCCTGAACCACAACAAATTTGGCATTGGCCAACGCTTTTTCAACTCTTCGGGAATCAGGTAAACTCACTAACGGATTGGTACAAATAACCCAAATCGCTTTCATTTTTCCGGATTCTAAAGCATCAAACATTTCGGTAGCCGTTAATCCCGGTTTTTCGGAAACGGAATCAACTCCCCAAAACTCTGCAACTTCTTTGCGGTGAACGGGATTATTTAATTCTTTATGAACAGCCAATAAATTTGCCATTCCGCCCACTTCGCGTCCGCCCATAGCATTGGGTTGACCTGTTAGAGAAAATGGGCCGGAGCCTGGTTTTCCCACGTGTCCCGTAAGTAACGAAAGGTTGAGTAAGGCTGTGTTTTTGTCTACACCAATGGCACTTTGGTTCAATCCCATAGCCCAAAGCGAAATAAATCCTTTGGCTTTCCCAATGATATCGGCGGCTAATTTGATGTCGTTTACAGAAATTCCGCAAAGTTTCGACGCTTTTTCTAAAGAACTTGACAGTACTAACGCTTTATAAGAATCAAAGTTTTCGGTGTGATTTTTAATAAAATCGGTATCGGCGCATCCTTTTTCGATAAGTCTTTTGGCCAAAGCATGATATAAAATAATGTCTGTACCCGGAATGATTTGTAAATGCAAATCGGCAGCTAAAGCCGAATCGGTTTTACGGGGATCAACAACGATGATTTTTACTTTTGGATTTTTCTCTTTGTGTTGTTCCAGTCTTCGGAAAAGAATAGGGTGACACCAAGCCGGATTGGCACCTGTTATCAAGAAAGTATCGGCGAGTTCGATGTCATCATAAGCAATTGGCACCGAGTCTTCCCCAAATGTTTTTTTGTAGCCCACTACTGCTGAGCTCATGCATAAGCGGGAGTTGGTATCTATATTATTGGTTTTCAGAAACCCTTTTACGAGTTTGTTTACGAGGTAATATTCTTCGGTGAGGCATTGTCCTGAAATGTAAAACCCAACGCTGTCCGGACCGTGTTTTTTTATAATGGAAGAAAAAACGGCTGCGGCTCTGTCTAATGCGGTATCCCAACTTACGCGTTCCATAGGATGTGATTTGCTCCATCGCATTTCGGGATACAAGATTCTGTCAGAAGTATCATTGACTACATAATGAAGATTCATTCCTTTAGAACATAACATTCCTTTATTTACAGGATGATTTTTGTCGCCGGTTACTGTAACTCCATTTTTAGCATCGTTGGTTACTATGATTCCGCATCCTACTCCACAATAGGAACACGTAGTTTTGATTTCTGAATTTTGCATTATTGAATTTCTTTATTAATAATGAAAGCTTAGTATAGGGATCTATTTCTATCTTACGAAAGTGTAAAAATAAGTATTTTTACGTATTAATACGTATAAAATCAATTTTATTTTCTATTTTTGGTAAAAATAAATTTAGGATACTAAATCACTTTGGGAACCATTATAAATTTGAGCCATGAAATCAGAATTAGCCACTTGTACCAGCTGTGTAAATGAAAATTGTTTCATTAAAAGACACATTCATTTAGAAAAAATGAAGTATTATATTGATAAAAAGCGCAGTTTTACCTGTAAAAAAACGCAGCAATTTATCATTGAGGGTGCGCCAATTCAAGGGTTATACTTTATTTATAAAGGAAAAGTGAAAACGGTAAAAACGGGAATTCACGGAAGAGAACAAATTGTTCGTTTAACGAAAGAAGGTGATACGGTTGGTTTCAGAGGTTTTGGTACCAGTAAGCGCTACTTGATTGGTGCTTATGCTTTGGAAGACACTATTTTATGTAATTTTAGTAATGAAGATATGCTGGAAATACTTCATGCTATTCCTGAATTCACTTTTGATTTAATGTTGTTTTATGCCGAAGAACTCAACAAAAGTGAAAATAATATCCGCAAGATTGCGCAAATGAATGTGCGAGAAAGAGTGATTGATACATTATTATATATTCATAGAAAATTTGGGCAAACGAACGGCGTTATTGAGCTTGATTTGTCCAGAAAAGAAATTGCAGATTTCGCCGGAACCACTGATGAACAGGTAATACGGGTGATTTCCAGTTTGAAAAAAGAATCGCTGATTAAAACCGTTGGAAAAAAAATAGGAATACTAAATGCCGATAAATTAAAATCAGAGATCAAAGAACACAAGTAGTGGTCTGTAAATTTTCACTTCTCACTTCTCACTTCTCACATTTCACTTCTCGCATCTCACATTTCACTTTTCACATTTCACTTTTCACATTTCACTTTTCACATTTCACTTCTTTTATACGTACTTTTTACTACTTTTTAGAGGCTTCTAAAGCCTTGTTATAGTTGGGTTTATTTCAATTTTATGTCAAAAAGCAGAAATTAAACTATTTTATTCCCGTAATTTTTAGTGTTAAAAAGTTATTTCGGTCTGTTTTTTATATAGTAACTAAGTATTAGTACTTAAGTAAATTTGCTGTATACTAATTAAAACAAATGATTATGCAAAAGTTTAAAACCACATTAGCAGGGATTCAAGGTTTAAAGAAAGGGAAAATTTCAAGAGTAAATCTTTCAAAATCAATTTTCTTGGGAATTGCCTTAACGGTATTAAGTCAAAACGAAGCAAAAGCACAATTAACCGCTACGGGACAAATAAGAGAAAGAACCGAACTAAGAGCAGGTCAAGGAACGTTACAAAAAGATGGAGATAAAGCAGGTTTGTTTACTTCACAAAGAGCGCGATTAAATATAGGATTTACAGGATATCGTTTTAAAATATATACTTCTTTACAGGATGTGCGTGTTTGGGGACAAGATGCTTCCTCTATCAACAGAACGACTACAGAAGCAAACAACGGAATTTTATTCCATGAAGCTTGGGGAGAGATTATGTTAGCCGATACTACAAGCACTATTCAAAATATATCCTTAAAAGTTGGTCGCCAAGAAATTTCTTATGATGACCAAAAAGTATTGGGTGGTTTAGACTGGTTGCAACAAGGAAGACGTCATGATGCGATTGTTTTCAAATTTGCCAATAAAGGCTGGATTGCCGATGTTGGAGCTGCATTCAATCAAAATAAAGAATTGAATACAGGAACTGTTTATAATGGTGTTCCAACGGCTTATGGTGCTGGTACGAACGGAATAGGAACAATGTACAAATCGTTTCAATATGCCTATTTAGGAAAGAAATTTTCTTTTGGTGATGTGTCATTTTTATTCTTCAAAGATGATTTCAATAAATATACTAGCGTAACTTCTGGAACTCCGGCTGTAACAACCAAAGTGTATGGAGAAGGCGTTTGGAGTCGCAATACAACCGGTTTTTACTTTAATACGAATCCAACCAGAAAAATTAATCTTACCGGAAGCGTGTACCATCAAGGCGGAAAAGACAAAGACGGACGTTCTATAAGTGCGAATCTGGCTTCTGTAACATCAACTTTGCAAGTAGGAAGAAAATTATTTGTTGGTCCTGGAATTGATTATTTATCAGGAACTGATGGAACAAAAGCGGTTACTGCCACTTCAGAAAGCAATCTTTTTGATCCATTGTACGGAACACCACATAAATTTTGGGGAAGTATGGATTATTTCTACGCTGCAAATGGTTTTGGAAAACAAGGATTACTCAACTATTTCTTTAAAGTGAAATACAATGCCAAAGATAACTTGACTTTCTTATTGGATGTTCATGCTTTTGAAGCGGCAAATACTTTGTCTAACGGTGCCGGTGGCAAATTAGATTCTTATTTAGGAACGGAATTAGACTTGTTAGTGAAATACAATTTAACCAAAATGATTAACATCGAAGCGGGTTATTCTATCATAAAAGCTACGAATTCAATGGCATCAGCAGCGGTTAAAAACATAACTACACCAGATTTAACACCACAATTTGCTTATGTGATGCTGAATATCAAACCTAACTTTTTAGCCAAAAAATAATTACCCTTACTTTTTAAATCCATTCAACATGAAAACGATAAAAAAACAAATAGCAAAGCGTTTAACGGCATCTATGATGATTTTGTTAACCGTATTAAGTACAGCTTTTACAACAGTAAACGCTCAAAATGATCCTGTTCGATTAGGATTTATTCCACTTACGGATTGTTCGCCAATAGTGATGGCAAAAGAATTAGGATTGTTCAAGAAATATGGTGTTGAGGTTGTTGTGACCAAAGAATCGTCTTGGGCAAATGTTCGTGATAAAATCTTAACAGGCGAATTAGACGGCGCTCATTGTTTGTATTCCATGCCTTTTTCAGTTTACACAGGAGTAGGAGGAAAAGCAGGTTCTGAAATGAAAATTGCGATGATGTTGAACGTAAACGGACAAGCAATTACACTTTCAAATGACTTTTGCGGGAAAGTAGGTTTCAAACAAATGAATAAAGTAACACCAGTCGTTGCTGCTAAATTGAAAGCCGAAAAAGAAGTGACTTTTGCAATGACTTTTCCTGGAGGAACACACGATTTATGGTTGCGTAACTGGATGTCAGTTGCTGGTTTGAACCAAAAAGCAGTAAAAATTATCACGATTCCACCTCCGCAAATGGTAGCCAATATGAAAGTGGGTAATATGGATGGCTATTGCGTAGGAGAGCCTTGGGGTGGTGTTGCTGTAAAGCAAGGCATCGGATTTACACAAGTCGCTTCACAAGATATTTGGAAAGATCATCCCGAAAAAGCATTGGTAGTAAACAAAGATTTTAGTGCCAAAAGAAAAGCCGATTTAGTAAAAGTAATGAAAGCCGTAATGGAAGCCTGCAAATGGTTAGATGTTCCTGCCAATCGTAAAAAAGCAGCAGCAATTATCGGTAAAGCACCGTATGTAAATGCTCCGGCTGATGTAATTGAAGCCAGATTAATGGGTGATTATAATTTGGGTTGTAACCAAGGAGTTGAAGTATATGATAACGATTACATGTTGTTTCACAAAGGCGGAATGGTCAACTTCCCTCGTAAATCACACGCAATATGGGCGATGGCACAGTTTGTACGTTTTGGATATTTAAAAGAAGCACCTAATTATGCTGCTATTGCCGATAAATTAATCTTAGATGATTTGTACAAAGAAGTGGCAGCCAGCATGAAGATAAAAGTACCGAATGACGATATGAAACCGTTTTCTCTAACAATGGATAAAACCGTTTTTGATCCTGCAAATCCTGCAGCTTATTTAAAAGTAGTTAAACGATAAATAAATAAAAACATAAAGCCACTATTCCCTCTCATTTGGAGAGGGTTTTAGAGAAACAACAACATTAATTAAAACTAAATTTCAATACCATGTCTGACAAAAACACACTAACAATCGATGCACTAGAGCAAGAAATAAATGTTTCGACAGCGACAAGAAAAAGTTTTTTCGAAGAAAATAGTAAATACCTTTTGGTATTAAATACAATCCTTGCAAAATCAAAATCTGTTTTGTTTGCAGCTTTAGGATTGCTGCTTTTTGGCGGATTTTGGAGTCTTTTAAGCGCGTATACCCAAAATGCACTTCCAACTCCAACAGCCACTTTAACCGTTTTAAAAGAAATGTTAAGCGACCCGTTTTATGATTACGGACCCAATGATAAAGGAATTGGATTGCAATTATTCAATTCTATAAAAACAGTATTGATAGGATTTCTATTAGGGTCATTAATCGCTATTCCAGTTGGAATTTTAATGGGAGCAAGCACCATTTGCAAACAAATTTTTTATCCAATCGTACAATTGCTAAAACCCGTTTCGCCCTTAGCTTGGTTCCCAATTGGCTTAGTGGTTTTCAAAGATACCGGTCTCGCAACGATATTTATTGTTTTCATCACTTCCTTGTGGTCCACGCTCATTAACACATCTTTTGGCGTAGCATCCATTCCGCAAGACCATAAAAACGTAGCCAAAGCATTTGGTTTTTCTAAAATGAGATACTTGACCAAAATCTTAATTCCGTACAGTTTGCCACACATTATCACAGGTTTGCGATTGAGTATCAGTGTAGCTTGGTTGGTAATTGTTGCCGGCGAAATGCTTTCAGGAGGAGCAGGAATCGGGTTCTTCGTTTGGGACAGCTGGAACGCATTAAGCCTCGAAAAAGTAATTTCGGCCATTCTTATCATCGGAATTGTAGGATTGCTTTTCGACCGAATCTTCACTTTTATCGAAAATAAAGTCGCTTACAAAGCGTAGTTTTAAAAGCATTAAGTTTTTATTTTGGGCGTGACCCTCCGTAAAACTTCGGGTCGTGCTGTCCGTTCCTGCTTTTTTTGAGCCGAAAAAAATCGGCTCAAAAAAGAGCTCCACTGCCATCACTCACGCAACCCAACACCAAAAACCCAACACCCAACACCCAACACCCAGAACCTAACACCCAAAAGTCATGAGCTATTTAGAAATAAAAAATTTAGAAATATCATTTCCAACACCAAAAGGGAAATATACTGCAGTAAGAGATATTAATCTATCTATCAAAAAAGGAGAAATCATCTCCATTATTGGTCACTCCGGTTGTGGAAAATCAACTATTATGAACGCTATTGCCGGAATGTTGACTCCAACAGGAGGAACAGTTGAACTAGGCGGAAAAACAATAAAAGGACCTGGGCCGGACCGAGGAATCGTTTTCCAAAACTACTCTCTTTTGCCTTGGATGTCAGTTCATGAAAATATTTTTCAAGCCGTTGATTCGGTTATGGATTGTTCGAAAAAAGAAAAACACGAAATCGTGGATTACAATCTAAAAATGGTGAATTTACTTTCGCACCGAGATAAATTACCAGGACAATTATCAGGAGGAATGAAACAAAGAGTTGCTATTGCCAGAGCTTTTGCCATCAATCCGGGAGTTTTATTGTTAGATGAGCCTTTTGGCGCTTTGGATGCCTTTACAAAAAGCTCCATGCAACTCGAAGTATTAAAATTATGGAATCTCAATAACCGAGATAAAACCATCATCATGATTACCCACGATATCGAAGAAGCCTTGTTTTTATCAGACAGAATTGTGGTTTTAAATGACGGTCCTGCTTCAACAATCAGAGAAATTGTAGAAGTGCATTTGCCAAGACCAAGAAACAAAATCGAAATTGTAAAAATGCCGGAATATATCGAACTACGTGATCGATTATTACACCTCTTAACCGATAAATTCTCTATTGAAGATATGGGAGTGGTGTATAAAAGTTAGTTTTATTTAATTTGTTTATGGTTAAATCCCTGTAATGATAGTCATTACGGGGATTTTGATTTTAATGATGCGTATAACCAATCAAGAATTTATTTTGAGTTATAATCCTATTTTAATACCAATGATTTTTGGACAGATTGGGTTCTGCATACGTTATGATATTGTTTTCTTCCAGTTCTATTAGTTTCTCTCTAATTGGTGTATAATCTGCAGTAGCAGGTATTTCCATAACAAAGTAATCGTCGTTGAACTTTTCTGATTCGCAACCCAAACTAGTGAAAAATTCGCGTACATCATTTATAACAAAAGATTTATCGTTGAGAATAACTTGGATAGTTGAATTTCCGGAATGTATAATCGTTTCTCGATAAGTCAATTTGTTTTCGGTTTCGTCAAATTCGGCTAACACAATATCACCACAAGAAACTGAGGCATAAAAAGGAATATTATCCAGTTTGTACAATCCTTCTTCGGCGTTAATAGTGGTAGCCCATAAATTCTCAACGGTCCATTCATTTAAAATAGTGCTAAAAAATCTAAAAAGTATTTTTACACTAGTTTCTTGTTCTTTCATTATCTGTATTTTGAATGCCAAATTAAAGATTCGCTATTTGGGAATCATTTGGAATTGATTTAAAAATCAAATATACGTCTAATTGAACGCAAAAAAAAAAGCCTTTGAACGTGTTCAAAGGCTTTCTCAATATGTCTTTTTTTTATTTTCTGGAAGATTGTCTTTCCATCACTTTAGATAAATCAGGTTGCTTTTCGTTCATGATTTTCGTTACGGTAATGTGCATCCAAATCAAACAAATAGCAGAGAATAAAAGTATAAATATCCAAGAACTAGACCAGATTCCGGTTGAAGTCAGCAAATAACTAAATATAATTGGACCAAAGAAACCTCCTAATCCGCCGATCATTCCTACCATTCCGCCTACAACACCTACTTCGGTTGGGAAATATTCCGGTATGTGTTTGTAAACGGCCGCTTTCCCAATTCCCCATGAAATACCAATTAGAATTACCAAAACTAAGTACACCCACATATTCGCATCAAAGTTGATATGCGTAATTCCTTTGGCTAACAATTCTTTTTTCTTTACTTCCTGATTCTGACTGACCACAACTTGTTGCCATGAAGTTCGGGTTGGAAAAATGGAGTTTTCTTCTGGTTTTTCTATTTTTTGTACAATCGGAAATTCAGTATCGCCAATTGTTACTTTCGTATCAGAAACCATTGTAATTGAACCTTTTTTGGTTGCCAAAACACCTGGTCCGGTTGTGGTAATGTCCATTTTTGGAACCATCAACAATGCGCTCAAAATTACTGAAGATCCTAAAACCCAATACATCACTTTTCGCGCACCAAATTTATCAGATAAAAACCCGCCAAAAGCACGGATAACTCCCGAAGGTAAACTGAACATAGTAGCGAATAATCCGCCCATAACTAAGCTGGTTTGATACACATTCATGAAGTTAGGTAACAACCATTGTGAATAGGCTACGAAACATCCAAATACTAAGAAATAATAGGCTCCAAAGCGCCAAACGCGCACACTTTTTAACGATTGTAACATTTGAGAAACCGTTTTGGTGTGGTTTTCTATTTTTTTATTTTTGGCAAAAATCAAGAATAAAATTCCAATAATTACTAGTGCAAAACCATATAATATAGGTAATAATTTCCAACCATTTTGTGGGTCATCTATTGAAAAATGATTCAATAATGATGGTGCCAAAAAAGTGGTAATGGCTGCGCCCGCATTTCCCATTCCGAAAATTCCCAAAGCTCTTCCTTGCCATTCTTTTGGATACCAAATCGAAGTATAGCCAATACCAACAGCAAAGCTGGTTCCTACCATTCCGAACAAAAAGCTTAAAAGGGCAAACATAAAAAAACTGTTTGCTAAAGGCAGCAAAAATAAAGGAATAGAGCAGAGGAGGAGTAATAAAGAAAATACGTATTTACCACCAAATTTATCAGTAAGAATACCTATTGGTAAACGCATAATAGAACCGGTTAAAATAGGAATTCCTAATAGCCATCCTACTTGAACCACACTCCAATGAAAAATGCCGTTATCTACTAAGTAGGTTACTAAAACTCCGTTTAAGGTCCAACAAGCGAAACATACCGTAAAGGCCAGAGTGTTCAGAAATAATATTCTGTGGGATTGTGATAAGGAATTTGTTGCTGTCATAATACTTATATTTTTTAACGAAAATAAGTATTATAACTTAGTTAAAACCTGTGTTTTCGCAGTTTTTTAAATATAATTAAGTATTTATACGTAATTTTATGATTTTACGTAGTTTTTGAATGATTGAAACAGAAATACGGAGCAAAAAATATTACAACAAAGCAAATTCATTTGCTTTATTAGAAAGTTCCATCAGATTTTTGACTTTTAATTTTTTCATCAAATTGAAACGGTGTACTTCGGCAGTTCGTTTGCTGATGTCTAAAGCTTCTGCAATTTCTTTGTTTCCTTTTCCCGATAAAAGAAGCTTTAGAATTTCTTTTTCTCGTTTGGTAATCATCAATTCGTCTTCCTGTGCTGGTTTTGTTTCCTGAACTGCAGTAGGATTTGTAAGTTGTCCTATTAAAATAGAGGAGATGTCACCACTAAAATATTTTCCTCCATTTGAGACAGTATGTAAAGCTTTAAGGAACTCTTCTTTACTGGATCCTTTCAACAAATAACCATCTGCTCCGGCTTTGATTGATTTTAATACGTATTCTTCGGATTCATGCATGGAAAGCATTACGATTTTAACCAAATTGTTTTGGCTTCTTAATTTTTCTACGACTTCAATTCCGGTTAGATTAGGCATACGAATGTCTAAAATAAGTAAATCAGGATGAGTTGTTTCTACCATTTTTAGTGCTTCTAAGCCATCTGTGGCTTCGCCAACCACTTCAATATTGGCTTCGTTTTCTAATAATGATTTGATTCCGTCTCTAACAAATACGTGATCATCTGCTAAAACAACTCGAATAGTATTATTCATAACTTACTTAATTTTAAAATCGGTTTATTACGTATATTCATCTAAATGAAGGGCTAATATACGTATTTTTTGAATAAATAAAAAAGATAGATTTCAGATTTCATATTCAGATTGTAAACTGAAATCTGTTAAATGGGAATGTTAAACGTGATTCGCGTTCCTTCTCCTGGAATAGAGTTAATAAAAACACGCCCGTTGATGTATTGAATCCGTTCTTTCATGAACAATAATCCCATTCCGGATTCGCTGTTTCTCTTTTTTTCTGCGGCAACAACATCAAACCCTTTTCCGTTATCGTCAATAGTAATACTCAAAATATTATTGCTGTGCGAAAGTTGCACAATAATATGAGTAGAATCCGCATATTTTATGGCGTTGTTTATGGCTTCTTGCGTCAATCGATAAATATTGATTTCAATCAAGGAATCGAGTCGTTTGTCAAAATTGGTTTTGTTGTAAAACAGAATGTTTTTTCCGGTCAATTTTGATAATTCCTGCGTCAATTTTGCCAAAGAAGAAACAATACCATGATCGCTCAATTCTGGTGGCATCAAGTTGAAAGTAGCGGTTCGCACTCCTTTTATAATGTCTAAAGACAGTTTTTTCAGATACTCAATTTTTTGTGCTGATTTTTCTTTATCGTCTAAATTAATGCTTTCGAGGCTAAATTTTAATCCGGTTAGCATTTGGCCAATTCCATCATGGATTTCTCGGGCAATACGATTTTGTTCGTTTTCCTGATTTTCGACAATCTTGCTCGAAATTACTTTTTGTTGATTGATTTTATCGGTAACATTTTCGGTGTTCAGTCGATCGACTTCGCGTTCTGCTTTTTTACGTTCGGTGATGTCAAAACAAATAATCAATAACTCGGATTCTTCTTTTTTGATGGTCACGGGAACCATCGATAAATCAAGCCAAATCGATTCTCCGTTTCTATTGGTTATATTAAGTTCGCCTTGCCAGCCGCTTCGTTGTCTTTCGGAAATAATTCGGTCAATTGTAAGCTGTTCTTTTTCTATTGGAGTCAGCACTTGTGAAAAAGTTTTGTCCGAGAGAAACGGATTGTATTGCAGCAATTTCGAGAATTTCTCACCAATATGTATCAAAGAACCATCCGGAGCAACGCGGCAATACAACAGCGTGTTTTCCATGGCGTAATTGAGTGATTTCAATTCTTTGACGGAGTTTTCCTTTATTTCACTGATGATTTCGGTATCATGTGCTAGTTTCAGTGCTTTTTTCTCGGAGAATAAAAGTTTCGAAATGAGTTTTTCAACCTTTTTGTTCGTTGGTTTGAAGATGAAAATGAATTCTAACAGTAAAACTAAAATGGTGAATAGCAGAATTGCATATTCAGTTTTGCTTTGTAAGGTTACTTTTTTGAGCGCTTCTTTGTCATATTCGCCAACAATTTGGTTCATTTTCGAAAGAAAAACAGCTTCGTTTTTAAGGATTATTTGCACTAATTTTTGATTTTCGGCAGACTCTTTTTTTGTTTTTTTATTTTCTAAAAAAAGGGCCGAAGCATCAATAATAGCTTTAAAATTTGGTCTGATTCCTTTAAATAATGCAGCAAGTGCTTTGCTTTTTTCTTTTGGAAAACCCAGACTGTCATTTCCGTTTTCCAATACATTTTGGTTAAATTTCCAAAGTGAAATGGTCTTGTTGATTTGGGTAATTTCCTCTTTGCTTTTGGTCGTATCGGTTACGAAATTGAGAATTAAAATCTCCTTTATCAATTTTTGACTCAGCATTCTTTGTTTTCCCGAAATATTAATAATTCGGGAATCACTCAACTGACTGTTGAGATTGTATTGTATCAAAAGCTGGCTCAAAAGTACCGTTACAGCAATAGTCAACAAGGCAAAAAGATACAATCGCCTTAGATTTTTGAAAGAAATATCGACAGATGCTGCGGCGCTGTTTCTCATAACCAAGTTGAATTACAATCCAAGAGCGTCTTTTATCAATTGAAAGTTTGTAGCGCTGAAGTTTATTTTTAAAGCTTCCTGATGCCCTTTTTCAGACATTTTATTCCATGTTTTCAAAATGATATTTTTGAGTTTTTCGGCATCATGTTTTTGTACAAAAGGCTCTAAATAATACTCCAGAAATACCAAACAGATTACGTCTTCCAAAAGTTGGGTTTCGGTATCTTTTTTAAGCAATTTTTTTTCGATAAGAAAAGAAACTCTTGCAATAAATTCTTCGGAATATCCTGCTTTTTCTAAAATTTCAGCTGTTGTTTTGGCATGAAATTTTTTCAAATCTTCTCTCCATTTTAAATAACCCACACGATCCATAGGATACGATTCTCGCGTTATTTTCCATCGACAAATGTGTTGCGCTTTTGAAGCAATTTGAACTTCTTCGGAAGCATTTGGCTCAAAATCCATCAGCTTTTCATACATTCGATTTGAATATAATAATTCTTTTGGATAGGTTTTAGATTGGTATATTTCGCTGTTTGGATCTTGTGCATTTTCGGCATTTATCCATGTGCTAGCGTTCTGAAATGGTGTCATTGTCATTTGAAAAGTTTAAATTCAAAGATACATAATTATTCCAAAAAGCCAACGAATACTTCGTCTTCCACAATTTTTACGGGATAAGTAGCAATGGAGTAGTCTTCACCATTTAAATTAGAACCGTCTACCAGAGAAAATGTTTTTTTGTGCATCGGGCAGGCGATTTTTGGAATATCATCTGCCGAACCTAGCATTCCTCTTGATAACACCATTTCCATTTTATGCGGACAAGCATTTTGGCAGGCAAACCATTGGTTGCGACGACTGAAATTAAATACGGCAATTTGTTTGTTTTTGTATTTGATACAACCGCCTCTATTTGTCGAAAAATCACTTATTTTTCCAGCTTTGAACCATATTTTTACATCGTTTGGATGTACTGTTCCGTATTGACTTAAGATATCTTCCATGTTCGTCTTTTTGTGTTTCCTACTCTAAGCTCTTTCCTGTTTTATGCGAAGGAATTGCGGAAAAAGCCAGAGTTGATGGAAACGTTTTAGAATACTTTTTTATTGATTTTATTGGGGTTTACCAAGGTTTTGGCATTTTTTGATCTCTTAAAGAAACGAATTCAATATTGTCATCTTTTTCATCTGAATTGACAAAGTGACGGAAGCGATCCATTAATCGTGGTTTTTCTATCACTTGTTTCCATTCGCATTCGAAAGTATCGACTAAACCTTGCATTTCAGTTTCTAATGTGTTAACAATTCCTAAACGGTCTTCAATTACAACTTCTTTCAAGTAGTCTAATCCGCCATCCAGTTTTTCTAACCAGGTTGAAGTTCGTATCAAAGGACCGGCCGTACGGATGTAAAACATCAAGAAGCGATCTAAGTATTTAATACAAGTGGCTTTGTCGATTTTTTCGGCTAATAAAACGGCATGTTTTGGATTTGCACCACCATTTCCGCAGATGTATAAGTTCCAGCCGCCTTCTACAGCGATTAATCCAAAATCCTTTCCTCTGGCTTCGGCACATTCGCGAATACAAGCAGAAACGCCTCCTTTTAGTTTGTGCGGAGAACGAATTCCTTTGTATCGGTTTTCAATTTCAATGGCAAAACCGGCGCTGTCATCCATTCCGTAACGACACCAAGCATTTCCTACGCAACTCTTTACGGCACGAAGTGATTTTCCGTACGCATGTCCACTTTCGAAACCATTATCGATTAATATTTTCCAAATTTTTGGTAAATCATCTAAATGAGCACCAAATAAATCGACACGTTGTGCTCCTGTAATTTTCGTGTATAAATTAAATTGCTTGGCTACTTCGCCAATGGCAATTAGTTTTTCGGCAGTAATTTCTCCACCGGCAATTCTTGGCACTACAGAGTAGGTTCCGTTTCTTTGAATGTTGGCCAAAAATCGATCATTAGTATCTTGTGTGGTCAGGTGTTTATTAGCAGTATCATTGTAAATACTTGAGAAAATGGAAGCGATAACGGGTTTACAAACTTCGCAGCCATCACCTGAACCGTGCCAGTCTAATACATCAAAATAATTGGTGTATTTATTGATTTTTACAAGGTCAAATAACTCTTGACGATTGTATTTAAAATGCTCACAAATCACATCTTTGACTTCTTTTCCAATTGATTTTTGAGTGGCTTTTACCAAATCAACAACCATAGGTTTACAACCTCCGCAACCTGTAGTGGCTTTAGTAAGTTTGACTACATCGGATAAGCTGGAGCAGGTTTCATCTGTAATAGAACAACAAATAGCGCCTTTTGTAACATTTTCGCAAGAGCAAATAATCGCAGTATCGGGCAAATCTATTGCGCTTCCCAAGGTAGAAGCTTCTCCGCCTCGTGAACCCAGAATCAAGTCTTCCGGATTTTTGGGCAATGCCATAGCATTGCTGTAAATTTGGAACAACGCATTATAATCGCTGGAATCACCCACTAATATTCCGCCTAAAAGGGTTTTTCCGTCTTTGGTAACATTAATTCTTTTATAAATTCCGTTGAATTTATTTTCATAAACAATGGCCGTTACGGTTTCGTTTTCAATGAAAGGATCTCCAAAACTTGCTACTTCAACACCAATTAATTTTAATTGTGTAGACATATCGATGGTTTCTCTCATCGTTTTTGTGCCTTGTAAAATTTGTTCTGCAGCAACATCGGCCATTTCGTAACCCGGTGCTACTAAACCATAGATCATTCCCGTATAAAGTGCGACTTCACCAATGGCATAAATAGAAGAATCTGATGTTTGCATTTGATTGTTTACCACAACACCGCCGCGTTCTCCAACTTCCAGTCCGGAAACTCTGGCCAGTTCGTCACGGGGTTTTATACCGGCAGAAATAACCAACATATCTACTTTTAACAATTCATCATTTGCAAACATCATCCCTTTTATGCAGTCTTCACCATCAATATATTGTGTGGCTTTGTTGAGATGAATGCCAATATTTAGTTCTTCAATTTTTGCTTGAAGCATATCGCTGGCTCCTTTGTCTAATTGTCTTGGCATCAATCGCGGTGCAAATTCAACTACGTGTGGATTTAATCCTAAGTCATATACTGCTTTTGCAGCTTCCAGCCCTAATAATCCACCACCAAGAACAGCGGCTTCGGTAGCGCCATTTTGTTTTATCTTTTTGGCGTAAGCCATGATTGCATCCAAATCTTCGATGGTTCGGTATACAAAAACACCTTCTTTTTCGACTCCTTTAATAGGAGGGACGAAAGCAGAGGAGCCTGTTGCTAAAACTAAGTAGTCGTACGCATACTCTTGATGGAGATGTGTACTTATGATTTTGTTTTCTTTGTCAATTTTTAAAACTAATTCCGAAGTATTTAAGGTAATGTTATTCTCTTCATACCAAGCAGCTGTTGATAATGATAGATCATCAGCGCTTTTGCCACCAAAGTATTCGCTTAAGTGAACACGATCATAAGCGCGTCTTGGTTCTTCTCCAAATACGGTTATTTGATACTCTTCCTGTCCTTTTTTTGTGATAAATTTTTCACAAAACTTGTACCCCACCATGCCGTTTCCGACTACTATTACTTTAATCATAATTCATTAATTAAGTATTATTGAGCAAATATAAGTATTTATACTTAATTTAAATACTTATTTTTTTATTTTTTTAGATTTTTATTTTAATAAAATAAGTATTTTGGACTAAATAATAAGTTTTGATTCGGAATTTATAAGTAGTATTACAGGTTTTTTTTTGGTGATTTAGTAAAGAAAGAAGTAAAAAAAATCCCAATTAGCAATACTAATTGGGATTCTCATTTAAGGATGTAGATTTGTCATAAAACCAAATTAGTAGTCAGAATAATCAGTTGGATATAAAAACGTAATGTCGATATGGGAAATGTTGTTTTTGTATTTTTCCATAGCAATCAGAGCTTTCCATTCTGGAGAATCTACAAAAGATTTCCAATGCGCATCCCGACTTTCTTGATTTTCGAAAGTAGTCATATACATAAGGTTAGGCATTTTGGCTCCCGAAAGAACTTCTCCGTAAAAAACAGCATTAAAGGTAAGGCGGTCAAAAAGTGTGATTTCTCCACCGGCATTAAACATGTCCACTTTGTTTTTGTAAATGGCTTCGGTTGCAGATTCGTAACTTCTTAATTCGTAAACTCGATTAGCTCTTGGACCTTCTAGTTTTGGAGTAGTTAAAAACGGATGATCTGAAAAAGCATTTAATAAAACAGATTCTATTCGGATATAAGGCGCTTGTTTGTATGATGCTTTTAAATAGTCTGCTCCGGCGGCTAAATACGTATTGTCTTTTGCCAGTTTTTCGTCAATACTTAAAAACTGTTTCATGGAGGTAAACGGAATTACGACGATGATTTTTTTAATAGAATCGGTAGCATTAGATTTTGCTTTGAAAACGCCTATGTTTTGAATTCCTATTCTTTTTAGTCCCGGCAAATAGGCTTCTTTCAGGTATTTGTCAATAGTTTGTTCTTGTTGCTCTGAATGTAGAAGATAGGTTTTGAGTTGGTAGAATTCTCTTGACGAACGTATTGATTCGGTCTCTGTTTTAATTTCAGTCTCTTTTTTTATAAAGCTGCTCATAGAAAAGACAATAATAAGGAGAAAGAATAATTTGGTTGTTTTCATATTTAAATGGTTTTGGTGGTTAAAAGTTTTCATTTTAGAGGACTTTGCTTTCGGATAAACACGGTCAATTAAAATAAAAGTGAAGGTAAATATATTTAGATTCTTTGGTAAATAAACATTTTGTGCCTAAAATAGTTAGTTAGCTGTATTTGAGAGGTTATTATTTGGATTAAGAAAAAAGGTTTAATTCTGATTCTTAGGATTTGGAATAACTTTACGCCATCAAATTAATATTGCTAACTTTGCAGCTCGGCAACTAAGAACCTTAGAATCTAAAAAATGCGCATAGATATTATTACTGTCCTTCCGGAATTATTGCGAAGTCCGTTTGAGGCTTCAATCATGAAACGTGCAATCGACAAAGGAATTGTAGAAGTTCATATTCATAATTTACGGGATTATACCACCAATAAACAGAAAAGTGTAGACGATTATCCGTTTGGTGGAGGCGCTGGAATGGTGATGACGGTTCAGCCTATTGATGCGTGTATTACCCATTTGAAAAGCGAAAGATCCTACGATGAAATCATTTACATGTCACCGGACGGGGAAACCTTGAACCAAAAAATGGCCAATACGATGTCGATGTATGAAAATATTATCATTTTATGTGGACATTATAAAGGAGTAGATCAAAGAGTTCGGGATCATTTTATCACTAAAGAAATCTCGATTGGTGATTATGTGTTGAGTGGAGGGGAATTAGGAGCTTTAGTATTGTCGGATGCCTTAATTCGATTGATACCAGGAGTTTTGAGTGACGAAACATCGGCATTGACAGATAGTTTTCAAGACGGATTGTTGTCAGGACCTATATATACACGCCCGGCAGATTATAAAGGATGGAAAGTTCCGGACGTATTGATGAGTGGTCATTTTGCAAAAATTGACAAATGGAGAGAAGATATGGCGTATGAGCATACCAAAAATAGACGTCCCGATTTGCTCGATGAAAATAATTTATAATTCATAATCTATAATTCATAATTATTTTTTACTTTTGCGCCCACATTAGACCAACCTCTGGCGAGATCCGTGAATGTTGCTTTAATACAAAACCATAATTAAAAAATTATCATGGCAGATTTAATGAAATTCGTTCAAGACGAATTCGTAACAAGAAAAGATTTCCCTGTTTTTGGAGCTGGAGACACTATTACAGTTTTCTACGAAATTAAAGAGGGTGAAAAAACAAGAACTCAGTTTTTTAAAGGAGTTGTTATTCAAAGAAGAGGTTCTGGTAACACAGAAACTTTTACAATTCGTAAAATGTCAGGTGCAGTTGGAGTAGAGCGTATCTTCCCAGTAAACTTGCCAGCTTTACAAAAAGTTGAAATCAACAAAAAAGGTGCTGTTCGTAGAGCTAGAATTTTCTACTTTAGAGAACTTACTGGTAAAAAAGCCAAAATTAAAGACAAAAGAAGATAGTCTAACTGTCTTTTTATATAAAAAGTCCCGACATTGTTGGGACTTTTTTATGGAAAAAACTTACGCTTTCAAGTAGTTAGCATTTTCGTGAATCTTTATTGGTTCCGCCGTATCGTTTTCTTTTTGATAAAAAACAGGCTCTATATTTAAGTATTGATTTTTAGGAAACTAAAAATTCAAAAAATTCGTAATTTTTCTATCAAAATAAAACTTATCTTATGCGGATTCCATTTTACGAAAACGATTTTATTACATTTGTAGCCCTTAAATAAGTATTAAAACAATTTTATTAAAATGTCAAATAAATCCAAAATTTTTTACACACTTACAGATGAGGCGCCTTTATTGGCAACTTATTCATTTTTACCTATTGTCCAGGCGTTCACTGCCACTTCAGATATTGAAATTGAAACAAGAGATATTTCTCTTGCAGGAAGAATTTTAGCTAACTTCCCTGAGTTCTTGACTGAAAGCCAAAAAACCAGCGATGCTTTATTGGAACTTGGAACATTAGCCACAACTCCGGAAGCAAATATTATAAAATTACCGAATGTTTCAGCATCGGTACCACAATTAAAAGCTGCAATTGCAGAATTACAATCTCATGGTTATGCGTTACCTGATTTTCCAGAGGAACCGCAAAATGACGAAGAGAAAAACATCAAAGCTAAATATTCTAAAATTTTAGGCTCTGCTGTAAATCCAGTTTTACGCGAAGGAAATTCAGATCGTAGAGCACCAAAAGCAGTTAAAAACTACGCTAAAGCAAACCCGCATTCAATGGGAGCTTGGTCTTCTGATTCTAAAACACAAGTTGCAGCTATGGAAAGCGGTGATTTTTACGGAAGTGAAAAATCAGTTACTGTAGCATCGCCTACCGATGTAAAAATTGAATTTGTAGGGAAAGATGGTTCAACAACAGTTTTGAAAGCCAGCACACCATTAAAAGCAGGAGAAATAATTGATAGTTCGGTAATGAACTTGAACGCTTTGAAATCTTTTGTGGCCAAAACTATAAAAGAAGCCAAAGAAAAAAACGTTTTGCTTTCCGTTCACTTGAAAGCTACGATGATGAAAGTTTCGGATCCAATTATTTTTGGAGCCATAGTAGAAGTGTATTTCAAGGATGTTTTCGAAAAATACGCCGCTTTATTCAATGAATTAAATGTTGATACCAGAAATGGTTTAGGAGATGTGTACGCAAAAATTGCAGGACACCCGATGCAAGCTGAAGTAGAAGCTGCAATAGACCAAGCGATAGCTAACGGTCCAGCATTGGCGATGGTAAATTCTGATAAAGGGATTACTAATCTTCATGTTCCTTCGGATGTGATTGTAGATGCTTCTATGCCGGCAATGATTCGTACTTCGGGACAAATGTATAACAAGGAAGGAAAAAGGCAAGATACAATCGCGATTATCCCGGACAGATGTTATGCAGGAGTTTATGTGGCGACTATTGATTTTTGTAAAAAACACGGTGCTTTCGACCCAACAACTATGGGAAGTGTTCCAAACGTAGGTTTGATGGCGCAAAAAGCAGAAGAATATGGTTCACATGACAAAACATTCCAAATGAATGCAGACGGAATTGTTCGCGTTGTGGATACAAACGGAACTGTTTTGATGGAACAAACTGTAGAAGCAAAAGATATTTTCAGAATGTGTCAGGCAAAAGATGCTCCGATTCAGGACTGGGTTAAATTGGCTGTAAACAGAGCTCGTTTATCAAATACTCCGGCAGTTTTCTGGTTAGACGAAGGAAGAGCGCACGACAGAGAATTAATCGAAAAAGTAAAAAAATATTTAAAAGATCACGATACAACAGGTTTGGATATTCAAATCCTGAATCCTATTGAGGCTACTAATTTTACATTAGAAAGAATCATCAAAGGATTAGATACTATTTCTGTAACAGGAAACGTATTGCGTGATTATTTGACCGACTTATTTCCAATTTTAGAAGTTGGAACATCAGCTAAAATGTTGTCTATCGTTCCGTTAATGAATGGTGGAGGTTTGTTTGAAACTGGTGCAGGTGGATCAGCTCCAAAACACGTAGAGCAATTTATTGAAGAAGGATATTTACGTTGGGATTCTCTTGGTGAATTTTTAGCTTTAGGCGCTTCATTGGAACATTTAGGGCAAACATTAAACAACTCGAAAGCGATTGTTTTAGCAGAAACTCTTGATGTAGCCACAGAGAAATTCTTAGCAAACGATAAATCTCCTGCTCGTAAATTAGGACAAATCGATAACCGAGGTTCTCATTTTTATTTAGCGATGTATTGGGCCGAAGCTTTAGCAGCACAAACTAAAGATACTGGTTTGAAAGCTATTTTTGAACCTATAGCAGCAGAGTTTATAGCAAATGAAGATAAAATAAATGCAGAACTAATTGGTGCTCAGGGAAAACCACAACCATTAGGAGGTCATTATCAACCTAACCCGGAAGCAACAAGCAAAGCAATGCGTCCGAGTCAAACATTCAATGCTATTTTAGCTAAAATCGCTTAATTCAGTTTAAAATTTAAGTATTAAATATAAAAGACAATCAGAAATGGTTGTCTTTTTTTATCTTAGCAAGATATTAACGTTTGTTAAACTTCAATTGATACTTCTTTTGATGAAATTTGTCTTTTTTAAATAGAAAAAATTTAACAATGAGTTCAAAGAAAATTATCCTATTATTTATTGTTTTAGTTTCTAGCCTTTCTTCCTTTTCCCAAGAAAAATATACACTTAGTGGCATTATTACAGATACCAACAGTAATGAAACTTTGATTGGTGTGAATATCATAATTCCGGAATTGAAAACGGGTGTGACCACAAATGAATACGGTTTTTATTCCATTACCTTACCCAAAGGAAATTATAAGGTGCAAATTTCCTATTTTGGATATCAAAGTATCGAAGAAACTGTCGATTTGAATCAAAACACCAAAAATAATTTCAAGCTATTCGACAGTGAAACAGCTTTGAAGGAAGTGATTATTACAGACAATAAATCAAAAACTGATATTCGAAAACCTGAAATGAGTGTGAACAAACTCTCTATTTCTACTATCAAAAAAATGCCGGTTGTTCTTGGAGAAGTCGATGTGCTCAAATCCATTTTATTGCTTCCCGGAGTGACTAATGCCGGCGAAGGTGCTTCCGGATTTAATGTTCGTGGCGGTGGTGCAGATCAAAATTTGATTCTTTTGGATGAAGCAACAATATTCAATTCCTCTCATGTTTTTGGATTTTTCTCTGTTTTTAATCCGGATGCAATCAAAGATTTAAAACTATATAAAGGCGGAATTCCGGCACGTTTTGGAGGCAGGGCTTCTTCTGTTTTGGATATTTATCAAAAAGACGGCAGCAGTAAAGGGTTTCATGTAAATGGTGGAATCGGATTGATTTCCAGTAGGATTTTGGCCGAAGGACCGCTGGTAAAAGACAGAGGTTCTTTTCTTATCGGAGGACGAAGTTCGTATGCACACTTGTTCTTAAAACTGTCAAAAGATCAAAAAGACAATGCCGCTTATTTTTATGATTTGAATACCAAACTGAGTTACAAATTAAATGAAAATAACAATTTGTATTTGTCAGGATATTTTGGTCGTGATGTGTTTAGTTTAAATAAAAGTTTTACCAATACTTATGGTAATTCTACGCTAAATTTACGTTGGAATCATTTGTTTTCAGACAAGTTATTCTCGAACCTGTCGCTTATTTACAGCGATTATTATTACGGTTTAGACCTTGATTTTGTTGGGTTTAAATGGGATTCCGGAATTAAGAATTACAATATAAAATACGATTTTAAAAGTTACATTTCGGACAAATTCAAATTGAATTATGGTGCTAACGGAATTTATTACAATTTTAATCCCGGAACCATCAAACCTTCTGATGAAAATTCCGGAATTAATTTTGGTCAATTAGATAAAAAATACGCTTTTGAACCCGCAGTTTACATCAATGCTGATCAGGAAATATCGAATAAAATTTCTATTTCGTATGGACTTCGTTTTAGTTTATTTTACCGTTTAGGCCAATCTACGATGAATATTTACGAAGACAATAATCCTGTAACTTTTAATTCAGATTTGCAGATTTATGAAAAAGCGACTCCGATAGGAACTAAATTCTACGCCAAAAATAAAGTGATTGAGAATTTCAATAATCTGGAACCTCGTTTTTCTTTTGTATACCAACTCAATGACAATCAGTCAGTGAAAGCGAGTTATAACAGAATGGTGCAGTATTTACAATTGATTTCGAATACTTCTTCGCCAACACCGTTAGATGTTTGGACACCAAGTGATTCGTTCATCAAACCTCAAATTGCCGACCAAGTTGCTTTGGGATATTTCCGAAATTTTAAAGACGGAGCCTATTCTCTCGAAGTCGAAACCTATTATAAAGAAGTACAAAATAGATTGGATTATATTGATGGAGCAGATTTAATTGCCAATAAAGCAATTGAGCAAATCATATTAAACGGGCAGTTGCGTTCTTACGGATTAGAATTGATGTTTAAGAAAAATGAAGGCCGTTTAAACGGTTGGATTTCTTATACGTTATCAAAATCGGAACAACAAACTCCGGGAAGAACGCCAATAGAATCCGGAATAAACAACGGAAAATGGTACGATTCTGTCTATGATAAATTGCATAATATTGCCATAACCAGCTCGTATGAATGGAACGAAAAATGGTCTTTTGGAGCTAATTTTGCGTTGCAATCCGGGCAGCCCGTAACCTATCCAACCGGGCAATATGAGTACTTAGGAATTACCGTTCCCAGTTATGGATTAAGAAATGAAAACCGATTGCCAGCCTATCATCATCTTGATATCGCAGCCACTTTAACACCGGAAAAAAACAAAGACAGAAACTGGAAAGGCGAGTGGGTTTTTAGTATTTACAACCTGTACAATCGTAAAAATGCTGCTTCAATTAATTTCAGGCAAAACGTCGATACAGGATATAATGAAGCTGTGAAAACATCCATTTTTGGAGTAGTTCCAGCAGTTAGTTATAATTTTAAATTTTAATAATCATGAAAAAAATAGCTTCTTATTTCGTTTTACTAATCGCTTTTCTTTGCAACAGTTGTGAAGAGGTTGTCGAAGTAGACTTAGTTACCGCACCGCCAAAATTAGTTATCGAAGCATCGATATTTTGGGAAAAAGGAACAGTAGGAAACAATCAAAAAATAAAGTTGACCTATACAACCAGCTATTACAATACAAATATTCCAAAAGTAAACGGAGCAACAGTTTACGTCAAAAACAGCTCTGGTACTATTTTCAATTTTGTAGAACTTTCCAGCACTGGCGAATACATTTGCAGCGATTTTATTCCTGTTATCGATGAAACATATACACTCACAATTAACAACGGAACCAATACATATACCGCTACCGAAACCCTAAAATCAGTTGCGCCGATAACAAAAATTGTTCAAAACAACGAAGGCGGTTTTACCGGAAAAAATATCGAAATCAAGACATTTTTCATCGATCCGGCCAATACACCCAATTATTATCTGTACAAATACGTGTATTCCAACCAAATTAAATCAAATTATTATGTAGATGAAGATGAGTTTTTCAACGGAAACGAATTTTTCAGTATTTCACAAAATGATGATTTAAAACCCGGCGACACCTTAGAAATCAGTCATTTCGGAATATCAAAAGCCTATTTCAACTACATGAACGTTTTGGTCAGTATCGCAGGAAACAGCGGTGGCGGGCCATTTCAGTCTCCACCGGCGACCGTTCGAGGAAATATAATCAACACCACCGATGCTGAAAATTATCCTTTGGGGTATTTTTCGCTCAGTGAAGTCGAAAAAAAATACTATACAATACAATAATCAGAAGCTAATCCAGCTATTCATTTCAAGTCCTCGCTTAAAAAAATATTTTTCTAAATCCTAAAAAGAGCTTCCTTTGGTCGCTTTTTTAGGACCAGAAAAATTATTTTTTTGCACTCCGGGCTTTCCATTACTATCTGGGCTAATCACAACAATTGCAAACAAAATCTGCTCATAACCTATTTCAGATTTTCATACCTTTACGACAAATCTCAAATAAAATCAAAAATCACAATGTCTTCACACCATATTGTTCGCGACGACCAAGAACCCGCTTTAATCATTGCTAACGGAGCCTCATGCCAACCTGAATTATTAGGGCAATTATTAGAATGGTCGCCATTAGTAGTAGTGTTAGATTCCGCCATCGAAAGAGTCATGGAATTAGACATAAAAGTCGATGTGCTTTTGGGAGATTTCGATAGAGGTTTTGACCCCGAAATTTACCAAACCACACAATATCCAATAGAAATTGTTCACACACCGGATCAAAATAAAACCGATTTAGAAAAAGCATTCGATTATTTAATCGAACGAAAAATTCCAGCCGTAAATGTAATTTGGGCCACCGGAAAAAGAGCCGATCACACCATCACGAATTTAACCAATATTACCAGATACCGAAATACATTAAAAATCGTAATCCTCGACGACCATTCAAAAGTGTTTTTATTGCCAAAAAAGTTCGAAAAATGGTACACTGCAAACACACCAATTTCATTAATTCCCATTGGTCATGTAACCGGAATTCATTCCAGTAATTTATTTTATCCGCTAAAGGACGATACTCTAACCATCGGTTACAGAACCGGAAGCAGCAATCATGTTACCAATGACGGTATCGTAACCATCGAGCATGATCAAGGGGATTTGTTGCTGATGGAATGTATGGATTAGTGCTGAAACCTGAATTTATCAACTCTTTCTGGGATTAAATTCAACTTTATATTTAGACAAAAAGAGATTGACTATCTTTGCGCCGAAATGAAAGAAATAAAACCCAAAACGATTACTGAAAAGACCAATTTACATCCTCGAAATCTCGATAGATTTGGGTATGATTTTGATCAATTAATAACGATATCTCCTGAACTAGAAAAATTTGTTTCTATCAACGAGCACGCTATAAAAACAATTGACTTCAGTAATCCCGAAGCAGTAAAAGCACTGAATAAAGCATTATTAAACACCCATTTTGGAATACAAAAATGGGATATTCCGGCTAATTATCTTTGTCCGCCAATTCCCGGACGAGCAGATTATATTCATTATTTGGCTGATTTATTGGCTTCAAGCAACAACGGAATTATTCCCGAAGGCGAAACAGTTCAAGGATTGGATATTGGTATTGGAGCCAATTGTATTTATCCAATAATTGGGAATGCCGCTTATGGTTGGAGTTTTGTAGGAACTGATATTGATGAAAAAGCAATTCAGAATTGCAAAAAAATCATCCAGAACAATCCTAATTTAATCGATGCAATCAGCTTGCAATCGCAAACGGAAAGTCGCTTTATCTTTAAAAATATTTTTACTCCCGAAGATAAATTTACGTTCACAATTTGCAATCCGCCGTTTCATAATTCTAAGGAAGAAGCTACAAAAGCGTCCATCCGAAAAATTAATAATTTAGAAAACACCAGAACCAAAAATCCAGTATTGAATTTTGGAGGACAAAACGCAGAATTATGGTGTGAAGGTGGTGAAATTGGCTTTGTAACCCAAATGATTTACGAAAGCGCTAAATACCCGATGCAGTGTTTATGGTTTACAACTTTAGTTTCTAAAAAAGAGAATCTTTCCAGCCTTTACAAGACGTTAAACAAAGTGAGTGCCGTTGACATAAAAACTATCGATATGGCTCAAGGCCAAAAATCAAGCCGAATTGTAGCCTGGACTTTCTTAAGTCAGGAGCAACAAAAAGCATGGAAGTTTTAAGTTTTTCAACACTTTTTTTTAGTAAATTCCTTTGTATCTTTGCCAATCAGCAATCCAAATAAATGAATTTCCAAGTAGTATCCGATTACCAGCCGAAAGGCGACCAACCTCAAGCGATTGAAAAATTAGCTCAAGGGATTATTGATGGAGAAAAATTCCAAACTTTATTAGGGGTTACCGGTTCCGGAAAAACATTTACTGTAGCAAATGTGATTCAGGAAGTGCAAAGACCTACATTGGTTTTGGCACACAATAAAACCCTTGCAGCACAATTATACTCTGAATTCAAACAGTTTTTTCCGAATAATGCCGTAGAATATTTTGTTTCTTACTACGATTATTATCAGCCCGAAGCATTTATGCCCGTAACTGGTGTTTTTATTGAGAAGGATTTATCCATCAATGAAGAACTGGAAAAAATGCGATTGAGCACCACGTCTTCTTTGCTTTCGGGACGTAGAGATATATTGGTTGTGGCTTCTGTTTCCTGTTTGTATGGTATCGGAAATCCGGTTGAATTTCAGAAAAACGTGATTGCAATCGAGAAAAATCAAGTGATTTCCCGAACCAAATTTTTGCACAGTTTGGTCCAAAGTTTATATGCGCGTACCGAAGCTGATTTTAACGCAGGAAATTTTAGAATAAAAGGTGATATTGTAGAAGTTTATCCCAGTTATGCGGATGATGCTTTTAGAATTCATTTCTTTGGAGATGAAATCGAAGAAATTGAAAGTTTTGATGTTAAAAACGCTCAAGTCATCGAAAAATTCGAAAAACTGACTATTTATCCGGCCAATATGTTTGTGACTTCGCCAGATGTTTTACAAGGTGCCATATGGGAAATTCAACAGGATTTAGTGAAACAAGTTGATTATTTCAAGGAAATAGGAAAACATCTGGAAGCAAAACGTTTAGAAGAGCGCACGAATTTCGATTTAGAAATGATACGCGAATTAGGCTATTGCTCTGGTATCGAAAATTATTCGCGTTACCTTGACGGAAGACAAGCCGGAACAAGACCTTTTTGTTTATTGGATTATTTTCCAAAGGACTTTTTGATGGTGGTTGATGAAAGTCACGTAACACTTTCGCAGGTTCACGCCATGTACGGAGGCGACCGAAGCCGAAAAGAAAATTTGGTGGAATATGGTTTCCGACTTCCGGCAGCAATGGACAACCGACCATTGAAATTCGAGGAATTCGAAGCAATGCAAAACCAAGTAATTTATGTTTCGGCAACTCCAGCCGATTACGAATTGCAGAAAACAGATGGTGTTTATGTGGAACAAGTTATTCGGCCAACAGGATTATTAGATCCAATAATTGAAATCCGACCAAGTTTAAATCAAATTGACGATTTGATTGAAGAAATTCAAGTGCGTTGTGAATTAGACGAACGGGTTTTGGTCACCACTTTGACCAAAAGAATGGCCGAAGAATTAGCCAAATATTTGACAAAAGTTTCCATTCGTTGCCGCTACATTCATTCTGATGTGGATACTTTGGAACGAATAGAAATTATGCAGGATTTGCGAAAGGGATTATTTGATGTTTTGATTGGGGTGAATTTATTGCGTGAAGGATTAGATTTACCGGAAGTTTCCTTGGTAGCGATTTTAGATGCTGACAAAGAAGGATTTTTACGAAGCCACCGTTCGCTTACGCAAACAATTGGGCGTGCTGCGAGAAACCTAAATGGAAAAGCGATTATGTATGCAGATAAAATCACCAATAGTATGCAAAAAACCATTGATGACACGAATTATCGCAGAACCAAACAAATCAATTACAACACGAAATACAATCAAGTTCCGCAGGCATTAAATAAAAAAATCGACAGCGCTTTTACCAAAAATCCATTGGTGGAATATGAATTAGGCCACACATTAAATGCCGCAGCTGAACCGGAAACCACTTATATGTCAAAACCGGAATTGGAGAAAATCATACGGGAAAAACGCAAATCTATGGAAAAAGCGGCTAAAGATTTAGACTTTATGCAAGCAGCTAAATTGCGTGATGACATAAAAAGATTACAAGGTCAGCTCACTTAATTTTTACTGCCCAAAAAATATTTAACAACTGACAAATCTCCAATTTGTTAATCCATCATTTTTTTATTTTTTTTTAAAATCGGAACGATACAATTGTATGCCTCATAAGCTCTGTTTTTTAATACAGTATGTCTAAATAATAAAATGTAATTTTTTGTTAATTATCTGTTTTTCAAATAATTAAAATTTTTAATATTCCTTTTTTTGTATTAAAATACTTTTTAATTCCTGTGAAATTATTTAAATTTGAGGAGAATTGTTTTCTTGACTCACCTTTTAAAATGACGTTAAATGAAAAACTTTTTTATTTTTTTCGTCTTATTAGTATTTATTTCATTTGCTTCAGCGCAATCCACAACAGAGGATTTTATAAGAAATGAAATAGAAAACACCTCAGATATCATAAAACCCAATCTTCTGTCGACACATCCGCTTGGAATGTATATTTCGAGAATAAACCATAATTTCAAAATTAAAGCTCCAGAGAAATACTCGTTTTCGTTCGAAATTTCGAGTGGAAATGTCATGTTGCCTTATGTGAAATCATATGAATTAACAAATCCTGCCGATCAAAAAATTGCAGAAAATTTCTCTTGGCATGATAGAGAATTTGTGTTTAATCTCAACGAAATTCCTGCTAAAATCAGAGAATTTAAGGCTGATGGAGTTATAAGATCGTACCGATTTACGTTCAGTTTGCCTTTGTCTGTAAGTCATGAACTTAATTTTGGCCTGCGGATGCATTCGCTGGATAAAGGGAAATATCCATTTTCATTTTTTACTTCTGATGAATCAATAGAATGGTTTCACAGCAATATTGCCGGTGGTGATGACCCGTTTTCCAGACGACATTACGGATTTAACAAAGCGGATATTTTTTATAGAGATGAAAATGGCAATAGCCTAACAATGAAGAATGGCGATTTTGGGATTCAGGGATTTGAAGTGAATTATTTCTATTATCCAAAATTAGGGATGAACAAAAAGCATAAAATCTATTTGAATTTTGGAACGCATTTAGGAATTAATGTTTCCAAGTACAATCCGGTGGCAGACGTGGGAATTTCTTCTTCATTGATAAAAAAAATAGTAGTCAGGGACACAAATATTTTTACAGTTGGTCTAAGTGCCGGCGCTTTACGACAAAGAGTTATACAATTTGGCGACAGAGTAAATATAAGCAATCAAGAGGTTCTGTATAGTTTTGAAGGGTTGCTTGATTATAAAAGGAAACTCAAAAGCAATAATTATATTTCTTACGGTATCAATTACACTTTTCAAACTCCCTACAACAATAAGAATGATTTTGACCATATAATTTTAACTGGCGAAAGAGTGAAAACGCATTGGCAACATGCAATGTCTCATCTGTATGAAAATCTGGAAGGTTGGAATTTTATCTTCACATATTCGGTGAAGCAATTTTCTTATTTTATATATGCGAGAGAAGATATAAAAGTCGATAATGCACCGGATTTACAGACTGGTTTTGGTGTAAAAATGTCGTTCAAAAACTAATTGTGCTGCTCCTGAAAAACATTCAATAAAATTTCGGCATCAATAATGACGCTTGGTGATTCCTTCATCAACTTTAGAACGCGTTTAGTTGCTAATGGATTTAATCCCATATCAATTGCAATTTGCTTAATCGCAACCGCTTCTTTAAGATGTAAAACTCCGTCAGAATGCATCAATAAGGCCAAACGATAAAATTGTTGAATTCTTTGAAATTCAGATTTTATAGAGAGTATTGGTAGTTCCTGATGGAATAAATCATTAAAAACGGCACCTTCAATATTTAGTTCTTGAGCTACAATTGCCAAAAACTCATATTCCCTTTTATGTAACTGTCCATCGACTGTGGAGAAGGCAATCATCTCTAAAAGTAAACTTCTTTTTTCTTCGAAAGTATTCATCAAATGATTATTTTTAGCTAAAATATTATTTTTAGAATTAAAATACAAAAACCAACGGATGATTCGACAATTTATACTATTTCTATCTTTATTTTTTCTGATAATAGTTAATGGTAAAGCACAGCAAAGTACCGCTTCACAACAAGTTTCTACGTTTTCTATTGCCGCTCCCGAACTCCAGACAACCAAGAAAATCTGGGTCTATGTACCTATGAATTACGAAAATTCAAAAAATAAATTCTCCGTGATTTATATGCATGATGCCCAAAATGTATTTGATGCAAAAACAGCATATTCCGGCGAATGGAATGTGGATGAAAAGTTAGACAGTCTAAAGGCGCAGGTAATTGTTGTAGCAATCGAACATGGCAATGACAAACGTTTAGAAGAGTTAACGCCTTTTAAAAATGAAAAATACGGTGGAGGCAAAGCGGATAATTATTTAGAATTTATCGTAAAAACATTAAAACCCCAAATTGATAAAACATACCGAACGAAACCCAATAAGAAAAATACCATTATTATGGGAAGTTCTCTTGGCGGATTAACGTCTTTTTATGCCCTTTTGAAATATCCGGAAACATTTGGAAAAGCTGGTGTTTTTTCGCCTTCTTTCTGGATTAATCGAAAGGAAATTTTTGAATTAGCGGAAAGTACCAAAAAATTGAAATCGAAAATCTATTTTCTTTGCGGCGATAAAGAAGGCGATGACGATATGGTTCGCGATTTAAACAAAATGGAGCATTTGGTAAACACAAAAAGATGTTATTGTTTAAATTTGAATGAGAAAAAAATTATAAACGGCGGGCAGCACAACGAGAAACTTTGGCGGGACGGATTTGTTGAAGCGCTTTTGTGGCTGGGATATTAGTACAAGAAATAAAGAATATTGACATTAAATTCAACCCGAAATAAACTGGATTATGGAACTTATTTTAAGAGCATACAACCTAAAATTGAAACATACATTTACCATTTCAAGAGAATCAATAGAGGAACAACCCTCATTGATTGTCGAGTTAAAAAGTGATGGTTTTTCTGGATTTGGAGAAGCAACTTCGAATCCGTATTACAAGACAACAGTTCCTGTGATGATGGGAGATTTAGAAAAAATCCGTTCTGTTATCGAAGCGACTTCAAACGAAACACCAGAAGAGTTTTGGGCAAAAGTGCATCCGTATTTACAGGGAGATATGTTCGCTTTATGTGCTTTGGATATGGCTTACAATGATTTGTATGCGCGTAAAAAAGGCAAAAAATTGTACGAATTGTGGAACTATACTACAGAACGAAATCCGTTGACGGACTATACAATTGGTATCGCTTCTATCGAAAAAATGGTTTCGAAAATGCAGGAATTGCCTTGGCCTATTTATAAAATTAAATTAGGAACACCGGACGATATTGCCATTGTAACTGAACTTAGAAAACACACGGATGCTATTTTTAGAATTGATGCAAATTGTGGTTGGGGTGTTGAAGAAACAATAAAAAACGCGATTGAATTGAAAAAATTAGGAGTCGAATTTTTGGAACAACCTATGAAAGCAGACAACTGGGAAGCACATAAAGAAGTGTTTAAACATTCGGTTTTGCCTATCATTGCGGACGAAAGTTGTATCATCGAAGAAGATGTTGCTAAATGTCACAATCATTTTCACGGTGTAAATGTAAAATTGGTAAAATGTGGCGGACTAACTCCCGCAAGAAGAATGATTGCCGAAGCCCAAAAATTAGGACTGAAAACAATGGTGGGCTGCATGACGGAATCAACTGTGGGAATCTCAGCAATCGCCCATTTATTGCCTCAATTGGATTATGTTGATATGGATGGTGCTTTACTTTTAGATAAAGATATAGCGACAGGAGTAACCATAAAATATGGAAAAATCAACTATTCAGATTTGAATGGTACGGGTGTAACTTTACTTTAATTCTAAATGAAAGTTAACCAATTTCCGGATCGAATTATTGCTGTTGATGCTGAAGAGTATCTGTATTTTGGCGGAACATCTTATTTAGGATTGCCTGTAAATACAGCGTTTCAACAACTGCTCATCAAGAATATTATGCAATGGGGAACCGCTTACGGAAGTTCCAGAAGTGCTAATGTTAAACTCAATGCATATGAAAATGGAGAAACATTTCTGGCTAATTATCTTAAGGTAGAAGCAGTTTTAACGGTTTCTTCGGGTATGTTGGCAGGAAAATTAGTGATGGATAAATTGGTTCAGCAAACCAATAGTTTTTTTCATTTTCCAAATGTGCATCCGGCAATTACTGCGCCAAATAGTTTGCCTTTTTTCATCGGAAACCAATTAAATCCGCGATTATTAGATTCGGTTATTGAAAAAATTACAATTTTAACGGACAGCGTTCCCTCTTTTCAAATCCAGCCGATTGACTTATCTTTTTTGGAATTAATTCCTTCCAATAAAGAAATTACGTTGGTTATTGACGAATCGCATTCTCTCGGAATTCTTGGAATAAACGGTTGCGGATTGTTTTCAAGTATTCAACTTTCAAACATCAAGAGAAAAATTATGGTAGCTTCTTTAGGAAAAGCTTTTGGTTTGACGGGCGGTGTAATTGCAAGTGATTCAGAGTTTATTTCTCAAATGATGGAAGTAGATACTGTTGTTTCCAGTGCAGGAATGAATGCCGCTTTTGTACAAACTATGGCTGATGCAGCGCCTATTTACAGCATTCAGCATCAAAAGTTAAAAGCTAATTTAAACTATATTAAAGCGCATTTAATCACAAGTGAAACAGTAGTTTTCAATCCAAATTATCCTGTGATTTATCCTGAAATAGAAGGAATCAATGAAGTTTTTAAGGCCAATAACATTATTGTTACCTATTTTAAATATCCAACAGATTCCAAAGTTTTAAATCGGATTGTGATTACGGCAAATCATCAGAAAGAAGATTTAGACAAAATAATAGCCCTTTTGAACCAAAACCAATTCTAAATCTAAAATGACGGCCCAATTGCTTTTTAAATGTACCTTTGTAAAAAATTAAAACATGACAAATAACGATATCCTGAAAAAACTTCGCGTTGCTTTAATGCTGCGTGACGATCAAATAGTTGAAATATTAGAATTGGTTGATTTTAGAATTTCAAAATCAGAATTAGGTGCTTTTTTCCGTGCCGAAGACCATGAAAATTACATGGAATGTGGCGATCAGGTATTGCGTAATTTCTTAAATGGATTAGTGATTCACTTGCGCGGAACGAAAGAAAATCCAAAAAATCCAAATGATGTTTTGGCGAAACACAAAGCAGAAATTCCCGTAAAAGAAGGATTCGCAGGAAGAGCGGAGTTCAAAGCATCACCAAAAGACGATGAAAAAGCAAGAGGAGATCAAAAGCCATCAAAATCAAATTCTGCTGCTAAAAAGCCGTTCAAAAAAGCAGCTGGTAAATCAACTCCAAAAATTCAAGTGGTGGAGAAAGTGAGATACAGCAACGGGAATAAGAAAAAATCCTAAGTTTTGAAAACCGCTTTGATTATTGGTAGTACAGGACTTATTGGTGCTCAATTGTTGCAACTTCTATTAGGAAGTCAAGAGTACGAAAAAGTAATCACTTTCGTTAAAAGAGACGCCGGAATTCAACACCCGAAATTAATACAATACATCATTGATTTTGATAAACCGGAAACCTATCAAGATTTTGTAAAAGGAGACGATTTCTTTTGCACCATTGGGACAACCATAAAAAAAGCAGGAAGTAAACCGGCCTTTAAAAAAGTTGATTTTGAATATCCAAAACAATTTGCAACGATAGCTTTGCACCATAAAATCAAACAATTTCTGATTGTTTCTTCCCTTGGCGCAGATGCCAATTCGGCTAATTTTTATTTAAAAACAAAAGGAGAAATTGAAGCATTTCTAAAACAATGTACGTTCGAAAGTGTGACTGTATTACAACCGTCGTTGCTTTTAGGAAATCGCACAGAATTTAGATTAGGAGAAAAAATAGGTACTTTTTTCATGAAAATGACTTCTTTTTTATTTGTTGGAAGCTTGAAAAAATACAAACCAATTGAAAGTGAAATGGTTGCCAAAGCCCTTTTTACAATTGCACAAAACAACTGCAAAGGTTTCCAAATAATCGAATCTGATGCTATTCAGAAAATTGGAAATGTCTAGAAAATCATACGTATAATTTTGTTTGAGGGTAACTTTTTAGCCCTCAAACAAGTGTGATTCAATTCTCAAAATCATAATAAAAAAATACTCTTTACAGTTGTTTTTTGACTTTACAATCATAGAGAATTCTTTTAAAATTAAATAATATTTGTTTTTATTTAATTGATAGTAAGAATGTTGTGTGTAATTTATTTTTTACAAATACGTTTTGTCTTATTGTTTTTTCATGTACTTTTATAGTATACAAATTAAAACCCTCAATATGCAAATTTTTCCAAAAATGCTTCTGGCGAGCACCATGCTTTTTTTTGGTGCTGCTACAAAAACTCAAGTCATAAATGCACAAACTAACGCTGTTAAAATGACAAATCCTCTTTTGCAAAAAAGTACTTTACAGTACCAAGCACCACCATTTAATTTAATCAAAGACGAGCATTTTAAACCGGCTTTTGATTTTGCTTTAAAAGTTCATGATAAAGAAATAGAAAAAATAGCCAACAATCCAGCTAAACCAACGTTTCAAAATACGGTACTGGCATTAGAAACCAGTGGAGTAGATTTGGCCAGAGCCACAGGGATTTTTTATAATTTAACGGGTTCTAATACCAATCCAAAATTGCAGGCTATTGACGAAGAATACGCACCTGTTTTCTCTGCACATAATGATAAGATATATTTGAACAGCCAATTATACAAGCGTTTCAAGGCATTAAATCTAAATGCATTGAAAGGCGAAGATCAAAAATTAACACAGTATTATTTGCAACAGTTTGAATTAGCCGGAGCTAATTTATCGCCTGCGGATAAAGAAAAAATGAAAAAAATCAATGAAGAGTTGGCCAGTTTGGGAACGCTCTTTGGAAATAAATTATTAATCGCCCGCAAAAATGGCGCGGTTTTATTTGATAATGCAACGGATTTAGACGGTTTGAGTGCCGATGAAATTGCTGCTGCAAAAGCAAAAGCAACCGAAGCAGGGAAAGACGGAAAATATCTGATAGGCTTATTAAATACGACGCAACAACCGTTGTTGCAAAATTTAAAAAATAGAGCTGCGAGAGAAAAAATATACAAATCCTCTTGGTATCGTGCTGAAAAAAATGATGATGGTGACACAAGAGAAGTGTTAGAGAAAATGGCGAAATTACGTTTGCAAAAAGCGAATTTGATGGGGAAAAAGAGTTTTGCAGAATGGAAATTACAAGACCAAATGGCACAATCTCCAGCTCCTGCAATGGATTTATTAGCCAAAATTGCAGCTCCAGCAGTAGCCAAAGCAAAAGTGGAAGCCAAAGAAATTCAAGATTTAATAAATGCACAAAACGGAGGTTTTCAACTCGAACCTTGGGATTGGAATTTTTACTCAGAGCAGGTGCGTAAAGCAAAATATGATTTAGACGAAAGTCAAATAAAACCTTATTTTGAAATTACATCAGTTTTAGAAAATGGAGTATTTTTTGCTGCCAAAGAAATGTATGGTATCACATTCAAAGTTCGTGAAGATTTACCAGTGTATCATCCGGATGTAAAAGTCTATGAAGTATTTGATAATAATGGAAAATCAATTGCGATTTATTACTTAGATTTTTACACCAGAGATAATAAAAGTGGCGGTGCCTGGATGAGTAATTTTGTGAGTCAATCACATTATTTAAAACAAAAACCAGTCATTGTCAACGTATATAATTTCTCGAAACCAGTAAACGGAAACCCCTCATTAATCAGTTTTGATGATGTGATTACACTTTTTCATGAATTCGGACATACGTTACACGGTTTGTTTGCGAACCAACAATACACGACGCTTTCAGGGACTTCGGTACCGAGAGATTATGTTGAATTCCCTTCGCAAATCAATGAACATGCAGCTTTAGATCCAACAGTTTTAAAAAATTATGCGATTCATTACCAAACCAAACAAGTAATTCCGCAAGAGTTGATTGATAAAATAAAAAAGGCGGAAACCTTTAATAAAGGCTATCAGGTGACCGAATTATTAGCGGCTGCAACTTTAGATATGGCTTGGCACAGTGTAGAAAAGGAATCTGATTTTAAACCAACTTTAGAATTCGAAAAAGAAGCGCTTCAAAAATATGGCTTGTTGGTTAACGAAGTTCCTACCCGATACCATACGCCTTATTTTGCTCACATTTGGAGTGGTGGATATTCTGCCGGGTATTACGCTTATACTTGGTCCAAAACATTAGATTACAATGCTTTCGATTGGATGCAGGCTAATGGTGGTATGACCAGAGCCAATTGCGAACGTTTTAGAAAATACATTTTATCGGTAGGGAATAGTTTAGATTTAAACAAAGCCTTCAAAGATTTCATCGGACATGACATGCAAATTGAACCGTATTTGAGAAATTCAGGTTTGTCTGCAAAAGAATAATAAATCACTTCAGTATCAAAAAATGACATTCGTAATGGATGTCATTTTTTTTGTGCTATTCCCAGCAATCTGTTACGATTTTCTGTTTTTAATGAGTTTCGGATTGCTTCGTGATTAATGGTGTTTTTTCAATTAGATTCATTCTTTACAAACTTTTTAGGTCTAATTTTTGAAATAACCAAATCAACGATTCTCTCAATAACCATTTTAAAATTAATTTCGTAATTTTGCACTTCAATAAAAATTAAACAATAATGGAAAACGGAATATACGCTAAATTCAATACGGCAAAAGGATCGATTTTAGTAAAATTAGAGCATGAGTTAACACCGGGAACGGTTGGGAACTTTGTGGCATTAGCCGAAGGAAACCTTGAGAATAAAGTAAAACCACAAGGAACTAAATTTTATGATGGATTAAAATTTCACCGTGTAATTCCTGATTTCATGATTCAAGGAGGATGTCCTCTAGGAACTGGAACTGGTGATCCTGGATATAAATTTGATGATGAATTTCACCCAAGTTTAAAACACGATAAACCAGGTATTTTGGCTATGGCTAATTCAGGACCTGGATCAAATGGTTCTCAATTTTATATTACACACGTTCCAACTTCTTGGTTAGATAATAAACATACTGTTTTCGGACATGTTGTAGAAGGTCAGGATGTTGTTGATGCTGTTGCTCAAGGGGATGTTTTAGAGACTTTAGAAATTGTTAGAGTTGGAGAAGAAGCTCAAAAATGGAATGCTGTTGAAGCTTTCAGAACTTTTGAAGGTTCTCGTGCTAAACGTGAAATAGCGGAACGCGAAGCAGCCGAAGCAGCAATGGAAAAATTAGCTGCAGGTTTTCAAAAAACAGAAAGCGGTTTGCGTTACCAATTCATCCAAAGAGGTGAAGGAAAGAAAGCAGCCAGCGGAAAAACGGTTTCAGTTCATTATGAAGGTTCATTAGAGAACGGAAAAGTTTTTGATTCTTCTTACCCAAGAAAAAAACCAATCGAATTTAGATTAGGTCAAGGTCAGGTAATCGAAGGTTGGGACGAAGGAATTGCCTTGTTGCAAGTTGGTGACAAAGCACGTTTCGTGATTCCATCACATTTAGGATACGGTTCTCGTGGAGCTGGAGGAGTAATTCCACCAAATGCTACTTTGATTTTTGACGTAGAATTAATGGACGTGAAATAGTATTTCATTTTTAGCAATCGGTTTTTAGATTGCAAAAACGAATTAAAAATAGAAATCCCAAAACGAGAGTTTTGGGATTTTTTTTATAATAAGCAGTTTCAAAAGTCAACAAGCACAACTATTTGGAATTGTAATTCTTAAAAACAAAAGCTATTTCCATTTGATAGAGCAACCCAAACTGGGCTTCTGGTTCGGATTGATGCTTCGATTGTAAACCACGCCGTCAATCGCACCTCGCAAATCATTTCCGCTTAACGGAATTCCGTTTCTGGGACGGCTATCGTCAAGTTGTCCGCGATAAACCAGTTTGTCTTGGTTGTCAAACAGAAAAAAATCAGGCGTACATGCTGCATTATAAACTTTGGCAACTTCTTGTGTTTCATCATATAAATAAGGAAACTCCATTTTGTTTTCAAAAGCGAATTCCGTCATCAGCTCTGGAGCATCTTGCGGATATTTTTTTACATCATTGCTTGAAATGGCTATAATGCCAATTCCTTGCACGCGATAATCATTGGCAATCATTACAATTTCTTCTATTACATGAAGGACAAACGGACAGTGATTGCATATAAATACTACTAAAGTTCCTTTTTCTCCTTTTAAATCTGAAAAAGAAAACCATGCATCAGAATTGGTGTCTTTCAAATAAAATTCTGGAGCAGAGGTTCCAAGCGGAATCATGTTGGAGGGAGTTCGTGCCATTTTGATAGTTGTATTGGGAGTCTTTCGACTTGTTTTAAGTTTACTTTTTAAAGTTATGAAAAAGGATTGTTTTTTAAGGAGGAAATCCTAAATTAGTCTTTGAAATAATTCGCAACTTCAATACTAAACAAAATTATGGAACTTACTTGGCCGGAATTTGAAAAAGTAGAAATGAGAGTAGGGACCATTCTCGAAGTCAATGATTTTCCCGAAGCCCGAAAACCTGCCTATCAACTCATCATTGATTTTGGTACTGAAATCGGAATCAGAAAATCATCTGCACAAATCACCATGCGCTATCAAAAAGAAGATTTGGTCAACCGACAAATTGTAGCTGTAGTTAATTTTCCCAAAAAACAAATCGGAAAATTCTGGAGTGAATGTCTTGTTCTTGGCGCTGTGGGAGAAGCCGGGGATGTTATTTTGCTTTCGCCGGATTTTAAAATAGAAAAGGGATTGCGGATAGGCTAAATTTAGCGGTTAATCATGTCTATTAATTGTTGTAAAATCAATTGACCTTCTTCCCAATATTCTAAATTCGATTCGGAATTGATATGCCCTTTTTGACCAATATTGATAAAATCACTACCCCATTTTTGAGCCAGATATTCAGCTCTTTCTAATGAAATATAAGGGTCATTTTCGCTGCTAATCACTATCGAAGGAAAATTTAATGGAATTGTTGGTATCGGTGCAAAATTCCAAATTACTTCTGGGGCATGTTCCGGTGAATCAACATCTGCAGGAGCAACAAATAATGCTCCAATGATATTTGAATTGGTGTGAGCAGACATCCAATGCAAAACCATCGAAACTGCTAAACTGTGGGCTACTAAAATGGTTGGACCATCTAGTTTCAGAATAGCTTCGTTGAGTTTCTCCAGCCATTCTTCTCGTTTGGGCTGGTCCCAATTGTCTTGAACAAGTTTAATGGAGTTTTCAAATTTTCTTAACCAATAACTCTGCCAATGGTTTTCACCCGAATCTCCAAGTCCGGGAAGTATTAATAATTTGGGTTTCATCTGTATGAATTTGTCAATTCGATAGCTTTAATAGAATGTAAATATAGCGGATTTTGAATTTCTGTAAAATACTTTACTTTAATAAAATTAAACTTTTTACAGGTATAATTTCAATCGACAATTGGCCTCAAAAGGAGTTGAAACCTATTTTTCTATTGGAAGATGTTCGAGTTGTCCCCATTCTGTCCAAGAACCATCATACACTGATTTTGGATTTTTACAAATCAATTCATAGGCAATTAAATCAATACAGGCGGTAACTCCAGAGCCACAGGTGAATAGTAATGGTTTATCGCTTACAGGTAAAATTTCAATTAATTCGGCTTTGGATAAAAATTTTCCATCTCGGATTAGTTTGGTATAAGGGATATTTATGGAACCGGGAATATGTCCGCTTCTTAATCCGGCTCTAGGTTCATCACCAATTCCTTTGAATCTGTTTTCTGCACGAGCATCAATCAATACGGCTTCTTTGGTTGCTATATTTTCGACTATTTGTTCTTTGGTTTTAACTAATTCAGTTACGAATTTTGCTTCAAAATCTCCAGTTTCATAGTTTTGATTCGTTGGTATTTCTTCTATTGCATATCCTTCTGCTATCCACGCTGGAAATCCTCCATCTAAAACAAAAACGCTTTTATGTCCCATTATTTTAAACAACCACCATGCTCTGGGACTGGAGTAAATGCCTAATTTATCATAAATAACAATTGTACTGTTCTTGTTAATTCCCAATTTTTTTACCTCGGTTTCAAATTGTTCAGTGCTAGGAAGTGTGTTGGGCAACGGATTACTATTGTCGCTAAACGTGCTTTTTATATCGAAAAGACGAGCGCTTTTAATCTGAAAATTTTCTAAATCGGATTTTAAATTTGACTGATTGTCTTTTAAAACAGCCTCAAGTAGTATTAATTCCGGGTTTTCAAAATTAGCATGAAGCCAGGCTGTGCTTACGATTGGTTCTGTCATTTGATTTTAAATTTTGATGTTTTGGTTTTAAAATTATGTATTGGTAAACAGGCTGAAATATTAATTATGACTGAGTTTAAAAATTCGGAAAGCCCCTTTTCCTACCAATATAAAAACAAGTATTCCCACAATTAAATCCGGAATTTTACTGTGAGTCAAGTAAACGAGCGTTCCGGCCAGGATTACGCCAAGATTTACTATAACATCATTAGACGTAAAAATCATGCTTGCTTTTATATGATTTTCGTCACTCTTGCTTTTTTGTAATAAATACAAACAGGCAGCATTACCAATCAATGCAAATATCGAAATAATAATCATAGTTTGAAATTTTGGGAGGTCTCCAAAACCCATAAAACGCCGTATTACTTCAATAAAACCGAGTACCGCTAATGTCAATTGTAGATAACCACTGGCTCTTGCAATTTGGTTTTTTCGCATCACCGTTCCGCCAACCGCAAATAGGGCCAATGCGTAAACGATGCTGTCTGCTAACATATCAAGGCCGTCGGCTAAAAGTCCCATGGAATGGGATAAAAATCCCGTTAATAGTTCCAATACAAAAAAGAAAAAATTGATGAATAAAACCTGTTGCAATACCCTTTTTTGCTGTTTTGAATTCGTATTGAAATTAACATCGTTTGAAGTTTCTGTAGCAATAAATGTAGTGTCAAAATCTAAACTATCCAACGCTTTAAGAATCTCATCATGATTTCCTGAATGGTATATTACAACAAGTCGATTTGGAATATCAAACGCTAAGGCTGCAATTTCCGTAAACCCGTTGAGCTTCATTTTTATAATGTTTTCTTCGGCAGGACAATCCATTTTAGAAATTTGAAAAGTTGTTTTATTCATTGTGGTTAAAGGTATAATTCATTATTTTTCAAAGAATTAAATATACAAAAAAGCCCGAAACGATTTCGTTTTCAGGCTTTAACTTTAATGGGTTTGAATTTGAAAATTAATTCTTTTTCTCTTTAGCAATTCTTTGCACTTCATTTAGCAACAAAGGGAAAGCTGGTGCTGTCATATTATGTCCAAAACCGTCTAATTCATATAATTTGGTTTCTTTATGTCCTGCAATTTTCATCATGCGCATCAAATAGGCGTTTTCTTCATAACGTCCCAGCATTTCTAATTCCCGATCACCGGTTATCAATAGTAAAGGAGGAGCATCTGCGCGAACATGAAAAAGCGGTGCATATTCATCTATTGTAGGTTGCGTATCAGGAATACCTTTTTCTTTTCGAACTAAAAAGTGAGTGATGGCCTGACCGCTAAAAGGAATTAATCCGGCTATTTTATTAGCATCAATACCTTCGGCGTTTAACCATTTTTTATCTAGGCCAATCATGCTGGCCAAATAACCACCTGCAGAATGCCCTGAAACGAAAATTAATGAAGCGTTCCCTTGAAAGTTTTCAATGTTCTTGAAAGTCCAAGCTACGGCAGCAGCGGCATCTTCAATATATTTGGGTGCGATGACTTTTGGACCTAAACGATAATTTACCGAAATAACCGCAATTCCCTGATTTTTGAGCGCTTCAGGAAGTTCTTTTTCTCCAGCAGTTAATCCGCCACCATGAAACCAAACAACGGTTGCAAAACCGGGACTATTTTTTGGGTAATAAATGTCTAAAACACAACGCTCTTTTATATAGGCATCCGTTTTATTTACGGCATCGGCATAATACGGAATGTTAAATTTTGAAGTATATTCTACTTTTTGAGCGGAAGCCAATATTCCGAAACAAACTAAGAAAAGAGAAAGGAAAAGTTTTTTCATTTTGAAATATTTCATTTGTATTTAATCTTTTAGACTGTAAATAATTTTTTGAAAATCAGCTTTGAATTGTTCTTTGTTTGCAGCGCTGGACCACGATAATACTTTGTAATATGCTTCTTTGGTTTCTACAATCCCAACTAAATAATAAATATCAATTTCAGCTTCTTTATCAAAATAAGTTACATCCGATTCAACAAAATTAGTATTCCCAATCTGTTTATAAATGGGTTTTGAAACGGCTCTTTTGTCTTGATCAATAACAAAATCTTTGATAAAGTCCTCATAGAATTCCGCAATAGAAGTGTAGTTGAATTCCGCCATGGCTAGTTCCTCTTTGTTATCTTCTATGATAAAACCATAAACATCTTTCACGGCACTTTTATATTGTATTGCTGCGGCACTGTTTAATTCGACTGTTTTACTCATGTAATCGGGTAAACTAACGTAAAAAACATGTCCGGCTTTATGTTCTTTAAGTGTGGTTTGTGCTACGACCGAATTTGTAATTACAGCTAAAATCGTGCTCAAAAGCGCTATTGTTTTCTTCATATTTATAAGGGCAAAATAGGTTAATATAATTTTTTAAATATACGAAAAAAGTCCAAAAACCACTTGGCTTTCGGACTTTTAAATTGTTGCAAAATCTAATTTAAAGTTTAAATATCATCAAATTCGATATCTGTAAAACTAGAGGTTTGCGGTATAATTTCTTCATCAGATTTCTCTGTTGCGTATTCTTTTTTGAAATCTTTTTGGTGTCTTTCAGAGATTACTTCTTCGCCTTTGTGGTTCAAAACGTAAGAAGTCATTTCTCCAAGAATTTCTGCGAAAGCAGCAAAATCTTCTTTGTATAAATAAATTTTGTGTTTTTTGAAATGGAACGACCCGTCTTCTTCAGTAAATTTTTTACTTTCGGTAATCGTAATATAGTAATCGTCAGCTTTGGTAGCTCTCACATCAAAGAAATAGGTTCTTCTTCCAGCTCGTAAAACTTTAGAAAATATCTCTTCTTTTTCTAACATATCATTTTCTCTCATAATCCTTTCTGTCAATTTTTTTGTTTAATAGCAATCAAAAATCATAAAAATATATGGATTAAACAACAATTATAGCAATTCTTTTTCCGAAAGTTGCTTCAAATATAATGACGCATAGTAGCCTTCTTCATTTATCAATTGATTATGAGAACCTTGTTGAATAATTCTTCCGTTTTCGATAATAAGGATTCTATCTGCATTTTTTGCAGATGAAATTCGGTGACTGACAATGATAGTAGTTTTATTTTTGCAAATTTCATTCAAATTATTCAAAATTGCTTCTTCAGTTTCCGTATCAACTGCCGATAAACAATCGTCAAAAAGTAAAATCTCAGGATCTTTGATTATGGCTCTGGCAATAGAAACGCGTTGTTTTTGACCACCCGAAAGTGTAATACCTCTTTCTCCTAAAATTGTTTCGTATTTTTTGTTGAATCCAATAATGTTATCGTGAACTACGGCGCTTTTTGCAGCAGCTTCCACTTCTGCATTAGTGGCATTTTCTTTTCCGAATTTGATGTTGTTTTTAATGCTGTCCGAGAATAAGAAAGCATCTTGAGGCACAATACCAATACTGTTTCGCAAATCATACACGTTTAAATCCTTTATCAGTGTGCCGTCAACAGTAATCTGTCCTTCTGAAACATCATAAAGTCTTGAAATCAAAGACAAAATCGTTGATTTTCCGGAGCCTGTTTTTCCTAAAATGGCCAATGTTTCTCCTTTTTTTACGGTAAAGGAAATATCTTGAAGTGCTTTTATGTTTGTATCTTCATAAGTATAACTAACATTTTTGAAAGCAATTGCACCTTCAATAACCGAATGTTCCGTATTTTTATTTACGATTTCGGGTTCTATTTTCAGGAATTCGTTGAGACGTTTTTGTGAAGCTTCGGCCTCTTGTACCATCGAAGAAACCCAGCCCAAAGAAGCTACCGGCCAAGTCAACATGTTTACATATAAGATAAATTCGGCAATAGTTCCTATGCTTTTGATGGTTCCGTCCATATACATCAATCCACCAAAATAAATAACTATTAAGTTGCTGATTCCGATTAATGCAAGCATCAAAGGACCGAATAAGGATTGTACTTTGGCTAAATTCAAGCTTTTGCTTTTGCTTTCATTGGCTAAATCAATCATGTTATTTTGATGTTGATTTTCTAATGAGTACGCTTTTATTACTCGAATTCCAGAAAATATTTCTTGTGAAAAGCTGGATACTTTCGATAAATATTGTTGAAAAACGGTGCTTCGAATATTGATTTCAGAACTCAGTTTGAAAATAGCATAAGATAAAATCGGCAATGGCAGAATCGTGTAAAAAGTAAGTCGTGGCGACACATTATACATGTAACCAATTACTATGGCAAACCGAATAAATGTATTAATAGTGTACATTACCGCCGGTCCCACATACATTCTTACTTTGGAGACATCCTCGCTGATACGGTTCATTAAATCACCGGTTCTGTTTTGTTTATAGAAATTTTGAGACAGATTTTCATATTGACGAAACACTTCGTTTTTTAAATCAAATTCAATGTGACGCGACATTACAATTAAGGTTTGGCGCATCAAAAAGGTCAAAAATCCGGCAACAATAGTTGTTCCTACTATCAGTAAAATATTCTCTATCAGTTCGTTTTTAAAAAAAGAGAGTACAATTTCTGATGATTTTTCTTTGCTAGAAAGTTTGTCAAATCGTTCGATTGCGCCCAAGGATTCGCTGATTAATTTGGGTGTAAACAAAGAAAAAATTTGTGCAATGATGGTAGTAACAATTCCCAGTAAAAAACTGTATTTGTATTTGATAAAGTATTTGTCTAAATAACGTAATTCTTTCATTTTTTTATGATATTCGGTATAGAAATAATCCTTTTTATAAGATTATTGTTGTTTTTTAATAGATTAATAATTCTTTAAAATAGTTCTTAATTTTGTTGAATACTTAATTTTATTTTAAAATATAACGATATTCGTATTTTTTGTTTATTTTTGGCTTGTCTTTTTGACAAATTCATAATTTATCACTAAAAATAAGAATACTATGAATGCAGCTTTCACGACAGGAAAAGAACTTCAAAAAATGGATCCCGTTTTTGGTCAGTTATCATTTGACGATCACGAACAAATTGTATTTTGCAACGACAAAGATACAGGTTTAAAAGCAATTATTGGTATTCATAATTCGGTTATGGGACCTGCTTTGGGCGGAACCAGAATGTATAATTATGCGAATGAATGGGAAGCGCTAAATGATGTTTTGCGTCTTTCTAGAGGAATGACATACAAAGCGGCCATCACCGGATTGAATATTGGTGGAGGAAAAGCGGTTATTATTGGTGATGCCAAAACTCAGAAAACACCTGAATTGATGCGTAAATTTGGAGAATTTGTTCATTCCTTAAGCGGAAGATACATCACAGCCGAAGATGTGGGAATGGAAACCAAAGACATGGATATTGTTCGTGATGTTACTCCATATGTAACCGGAATTTCTGAAGAAAGAGGTGGTTCCGGAAATCCTTCGCCTGTTACCGCTTATGGCGTTTATATGGGAATGAAGGCTGCGGCTAAACATCAGTTTGGTTCGGAGGTTCTTGCTGGTAAAAAAGTAATGGTTCAAGGAATTGGACATGTAGGAGAAACGTTGGTTGATTATTTAGCGAAAGAAGGCGCAATTGTAACCATCACAGATATTAATGAAGAACGATTGTATGAAGTAGGAGCCAAGTACCATGCAAAAATATTTACTGGAGAGGATTTGTACAGTGCCGATGTTGATATTTACGCACCTTGTGCTATGGGAGCAACTATAAATGATGCAACGGTACATAAAATCAAAGCTAAAGTAATTGCGGGAGCAGCGAATAATCAATTGGCAAATGAAAATATTCATGGAGCAATTTTGCAGGAAAGAGGCATACTTTACGCACCGGATTTCTTGATAAATGCAGGTGGAATTATCAATGTTTACGCGGAATTAGCCCATTATGACAAAGCCGAAATCATGCGCAGAACCGAGAATATTTACAATACGACTTTAGAAATCATTGATTTTGCAGTGGCCAATGGAATAACAACGCATCAGGCAGCATTGACGATTGCTCAAAATCGTATTGACCTTAGAAAAATAGAGAATAAAAAGAAATAATACGCTTGTAGTATTTAGATTTGAGGTTGCTCGCTGCAGTTGTTGGTATTTATTTATCAGAACAGTAGCCCGCAACCTCTTATTAATTTAAAATTAAAAGTATTTAAAGTTTTATTTTAAAGGATGAAATCCTTATTTTTGCAAACTAATTTTTAAAAGTTCTTACAAGGTGGTAAATAGAAGACACATACGCGTCAAAGTCATGCAGTCCATTTATGCAATGCATCAAAGCGGTTCAGACAATATGGAAAAAGAAGAAAAATTTCTTTTTTACAGTATTGATAATATTCTGGATTTATACCTTATCATGGTTTCTTCCCTGATTGAAATTTGCAAAAAGGAAACTATATTCCTTCATTTATCAAGTCAAAAACACCTTGCAACTCCTCAAGAGCGCAAACCCAACGAAAAGTTTATTAAAAACAGTATTTTCCAGATTCTTGCCGAAAATAATTCGTTAAACATTGCTTTAGAAACCCGTAAAATAGACAATTGGACTTTAAACGATGATTACATTATTCTGTTACTTAATGCTGTAAAAGAGAGTAAGGTTTACGCGGATTATATGAGTAATTCGGTGAATCAATTTGAAGAAGACAGACAGTTTATTGTAGATCTTTTTACAGAAGTAATCGTTCCTAACGAAAAATTATACGAGTATTTAGAAGACAATAAATTGACTTGGATAGATGACATTCCGGTTGTGAATACACATATTATCAAGCAATTGAAAGCTATTAAATCCGGAGAAAATGATAATTTCAGAGTGCCAAAGTTGTACAAAGACAATGAGGACAAAGACTTCGTGAAAGATTTGTTTAGAAAAACAGTTTTGAACGAACGGGAATTAGCTAAAGAATACGATGACAAAACACCCAATTGGGATAGTGAAAGAATCGCAGAAATAGATACTATCATTTTGAAAATGGCTATTTGTGAATTCTTGAAATTCCCTTCAATTCCAGTTAAAGTTACTTTGAACGAATATTTAGAAGTAGCCAAAGAATATTCTACACCAAAAAGTAGTATTTTTATAAACGGAATTTTAGACAATTTAGTAAAAGAACTGGAGGCCAACAAAAAAATGATTAAAGCGGGTCGCGGTTTGATGTAATAATTAATAAACAAAAACAATAAGAATTTAAATTATGGAACAATTAACTCAATTTGCACCGTTTTTATTAATGTTTGTGGTAATCTATTTCTTCATGATTAGACCACAACAAAAAAGAGCAAAATCTGAAAAAGAATTTGAAAGCAGCTTAAAAGTAGGAGATAAAATCATAACCAAAAGTGGTCTTCACGCTAAAGTTGCCGAACTAGCTGAAACAACCGTTGTTGTTGAAACAATGTCAGGAAAATTAAAAATGGAGCGTTCTGCTATTTCTATGGAAATGAGTGCAGCTTTGGCTAAAAAATAATACCGGTTTTACAACCGATAAAAAATGCCCTGAGTTTCAGGGCATTTTTTTTGTTATAGGTAATATTCGTTTTTATTTCGAATGAGGAATCGCAGTCAATTGCGCAATTTTCACAATGACTTCAACTGCTTTTTGAATGCTTTCTACAGGAACATATTCATATTTTCCATGAAAATTGTGACCGCCGGCAAATATATTGGGACACGGCAATCCTTTATAGGACAATTGCGAACCGTCTGTTCCGCCACGAATGGGTTTGATTAAAGGTTTAATTCCCAGTTCTTTCATTGCTTTTTCGGCAATATCTACAATATGTTTTACCGGTAAAACCATTTCTTTCATATTGTAATATTGATCTTTTATTTCGGTTGTTGCGATGTCTCCACCAAATTGTTTCGCAAATTTCTTATTGATTTTTCGGGTGATTTTTTCAATTAACTCTTTGCGTTTTTCAAATTCCCTTTTGCTGTGATCTCTGATAATCAGCTCCAAAACCGTTTCTTCAATACTTCCTGTCAGATGATGAACATGAAAAAATCCCTCATAACGGCTTGTGGTTTCCGGAGTTTCATTTTTAGGCAATTCATTTATAAAGGTATTGGCAATCAACATTGAATTGATCATTTTTCCTTTGGCGTAGCCTGGATGAACACTTTTTCCTTTGAAAATAATTTTGGCTCCAGCTGCATTAAAATTTTCATATTCTAATTCGCCTACTTGACTGCCGTCCATCGTATAAGCCCAATCAGCACCAAATTTTTCTACATCAAAATGATGGGCACCACGACCAATTTCTTCATCAGGTGTAAATCCGATTCTGATTTTTCCGTGTTTGATATCGGGATTATTAATCAGGAATTCCATGGCGGTAACAATTTCGGTGATTCCGGCTTTATCATCCGCACCAAGTAAGGTTGTTCCGTCGGTTGTAATCAAGGTTTGTCCTTTATATTGCAACAAATCTTTAAAGTAGGAAGGCGATAAAATGATGTTTTGTGCTGCGTTCAAAACGATGTCTTTACCATCATAATTCGGAATAATCTGTGGTTTTACATTAGCTCCGCTAAAATCAGGCGAAGTGTCAAAATGCGAAATAAAACCAATGGTAGGAACTTCATGAGCCACATTGCTGGGTAAAGTTGCCATAATATAGGCTTTGTCATCAATGGTCACATCCTGCATTCCTATGGATTTTAACTCTTCAACCAGTAAGTTAGCCAGATTCCATTGTTTTGCTGTACTTGGAGTAGTTTCAGAATTCGAATCGGATTCCGTATCAATAGTTACATAACTGATGAATCGGTCTATAATATGTTGCATTTTTTTATTTTTAAACAAAGATAAACAATTTTTGAGGTTGCTTGATGCGTTGCTTTGGGTATTAAAAAAAAACTACCCAACTCGAAAGCTTGGGTAGTTTATTGTAATTATAAGTGATTTATTTATTGAATGTTATGCTTTTTCTTTTTCAAATCGGGCAATTACTTCTTGGTAATAGTCAAAAGTAATTTTGGCAATAGATTCCCAACTGAATTGTTTCAATACGCGAATTCGACCTTCTTTTCCCATTTGGGTTGCCAAAGTTTCGTCTTCTAAAAGTACATTTATTTTGGCAGCGAAATTTTTCTGGAAAGATTCTGGATCGGCTGGATTGAAATCGGTTCTTGAAACACTTTGCAGCGGAATTAAATAACCGGTGCTGCCTTCAACAATAATTTCTGGAATTCCGCCTACTAAACTTCCCACAACAGGCGTTTCGCAAGCCATTGCTTCTAAATTAATAATACCAAACGGCTCATACAATGAAGGACATGCAAAGACGCGGGCATGACTGTACAATATTTTTATTTTTTCGCGCGGAAGCATTTCCGAAATCAAGATAACTCCGTCACGTTGCGCTTTTAATTCGGCGATTAAGGCTTCGGTTTCGGCTGCAATTTCCGGTGTATCCGGTGCGCCGGCACAAAGTACGATTTGGCAGTTGGTATTAAAATATTTAGCGGCAGCTATAAGTTGGGAAATCCCTTTTTGCCGAGTAATGCGACCCACAAATAGAACAAACGGAATGTCAGGATTGATACCATATTCAGTTAATAATGCCGTGTCAAAAGTAGGTTTGTAAAACTCAGGATCAATTCCGTTATGAATCACAGTCACTTTTTCAGGCGCAACATCATAAGCTTCAATTACATCTCGTTTCATTTGTTCGCTCACGGCGATTACACCGTCAGCCGATTTGTAGGCTTTGTCCTCAATCCAGCGGGAAAGAAAATAACCATTTCCTAATTGCTCCACTTTCCAAGGGCGATGTGTTTCTAAACTGTGTGTGGTAAGAATAAGCGGAACCTGCAACAATTCTCTGCTGAAAACTCCGGCTAAATGCGTGTACCAAGTATGGCAATGTATGATGTCAGCCTGCGGAGTGGCTTGTGCCATTTCTACATTTCGACTCAGATTATGAAACATTTTGATGTGAGTATTTTCTTTGTCTTCCATAGTGTTGAGACAGGAATTGATGCCTTTTACATGCATTGTAGCGGTATCTTCATTTTGGTCTCCAAAGCAGCGTACTTCAACGTCTCCTAATTTGGATAATTCCTGACTAAGGAAATCAATGTGTACACCGGCACCTCCGTAAATATTTGGAGGAAATTCATTGGAAAAAAGAGCTATTTTCATCTTAGGAATGTGTTTTTAGTAACGGGTTATTTTGTATCGATTTTGGTTGAAAAAGTCCTGCTATAATTGGACTTTTTGTAGCAACAGAATTAAAATTAAAAATTGATTACGATAAATTTAATAAATAAAAAATTCAGGTACAAATAATCTTAATAAACTAAAAAGATAAAAGTGCGGTTAAATGCTTTTAACTAAAAATTAATAATCGTTTGAGTTCTGTACATTTTAAAATGATGTAATTTTAAAGATTATGAAAAATACCATCAAAAAAGGATTTTATTTCAAGCAATACGAAGCACCGTTTCAATCTCCGTTTGATAAACTCTTTGTTATTTTCAAAGAGCTGATAACGCATACTTCGGGAGATTTTGACGAAGCTATCGACTGGTTGCGGGAATTAGATAAGGAATATAAACTAACGGATTCCGCTTATACCATCGATGATTTTGTTGAAGATTTAAAGAAAAAAGGCTACATCCGAGAAGAACTCAAAGACGATGGAACTTCAGGAATTGGAATTACTGCCAAAACGGAACGCGCGATACGCCAACAAGCATTAGACAACATTTTTGGGAATTTAAAACGTTCCGGAAACGGGAATCACAAAACCAAACACGCTGGAAACGGGGACGAACATACCGGTGAGTTTCGGGAGTTTCATTTTGGAGACGGCTTAGAACGGATTTCTTTGACAGAAAGCCTACGCAATGCCCAAATCAATAATGGCGTTGCCGATTTTATGTTGACCGAAAATGATTTGGTTGTAGAAGAAACACAGTATAAATCACAGATGAGTACGGTTTTGATGATTGATATCAGCCACAGTATGATTTTGTACGGCGAAGACCGAATCACGCCTGCCAAAAAAGTAGCGATGGCTTTGGCCGAATTAATTACGACTCGTTACCCAAAAGACACCTTAGATATTCTGGTTTTTGGTAATGATGCCTGGACGATTGCCATTCGGGATTTACCGTATTTAAAAGTGGGTCCGTATCATACAAACACCGTTGCCGGATTACAATTGGCGATGGATTTGCTCCGACGAAAACGAAATACCAACAAACAAATTTTCATGATTACCGACGGAAAACCAAGTTGCGTTCGCGAAAAAGACGGTTCCTATTATATGAACAGCAACGGACTTGACGAATATATTGTTGACAAATGCTACAATCAGGCACAACAAGCTCGTAAATTACACATTCCAATCACGACGTTTATGATTGCCAATGACCCGTATTTACAGCAATTTGTCAATCGATTTACCGAAGCCAATCAGGGAAAAGCTTTCTATACCGGTTTAAAAGGGTTGGGCGAAATGATTTTTGAAGATTATGAAACCAATCGTAAAAAAAGGATAAAGTAAAAAGTTGGAATTCACAGAAATAAAAAATGGAAAAACATAAAATCATAGAAAAAAGAGTTAGATAGCCCAATTTTTTGGTTTCACTTAGTTATGAATTACTACAATAAAGTGAAACGCCTAATCGGAAGTAAAAAATCTATGTTTCTATGTGTTTAAAAATAAATATAATTATCCAATACTAAACACAGTTATTAAATAACAATACAGCAACCAATGAACAACATAAAAACACTCGAAGAATTAAAAAAATCAGGTTACGAAAGCAAAAGCATCAAGGATGAATTGCGTTACAATCTGCGTGAAAAAATTAAATCAGGAAAACCTACTTTTGAAGGAGTTCACGGATTTGAAAACACGGTTATTCCCGAATTAGAACGCGCAATTTTATCGCGTCATAACATCAATTTGTTGGGACTTCGTGGTCAAGCCAAAACCAGATTAGCCCGAAAAATGATTGAATTATTAGACGAATACATTCCGTTTGTATCCGGTTCAGAAATCAATGATAATCCGTTGCAACCTATTTCCCGTTTCGCCAAAGATTTAATTGCCGAAAAAGGAGACGAAACACCGATTTCCTGGTTGCACCGAAGCGAGCGTTTTTTCGAAAAATTAGCTACGCCGGATGTTACGGTTGCCGATTTAATTGGTGATGTCGATCCAATAAAAGCAGCCAATTTAAAACTGTCGTATGCGGATGATCGCGTAATTCATTTTGGTATGATTCCAAGAGCCAATCGCTGCATTTTTGTAATTAATGAACTACCCGATTTACAAGCCAGAATTCAAGTGGCTTTGTTTAATATTTTGCAGGAAGGCGATATTCAGATTCGTGGGTTCAAGCTGCGAATGCCGCTGGACATGCAGTTTATTTTCACTGCAAATCCTGAAGATTACACGAATCGTGGAAGTATTGTAACACCATTAAAAGATAGGATTGGTTCTCAAATCCTGACACATTATCCGGAAACTATTAAAATCGCCCGAACGATTACGGAGCAAGAGGCGAAACTTGATGTCGCACAAAGTGATTTGGTATATGTACCATCTTTAGCGATGGATTTATTGGAACAAATAAGTTTTGAAGCCAGAGAAAGCGAATATATTGACAATAAAAGCGGAGTAAGTGCGAGAATGAGTATCACGGCTTTTGAAAATTTATTGAGTACTGCGGAACGTCGAGCCTTGAAATCCGGCGTAGATAAAACCACATTGCGATTGTCAGATTTTATGGGAATCATTCCGGCAATTACAGGAAAAGTAGAATTGGTTTATGAAGGCGAGCAGGAGGGAGCTGCAGTTGTAGCGCAACATTTAATCGGCGATGCGATTCATACATTCTTCCCGGCTTATTTTCCAAAGATTGAAAAATTAGAGAAACAAGACGAGAAAACGCCGTATTCTGATACGCTAGAATGGTTTTTTACCGAAAGTGGTTTCGAATTATTAGACGATTGTTCGGATGTGGAATACAAAAGTATTTTAGACAGTATCGCGCCGCTGGAAGTTTTAATCAAAAAGTACCAACCGCAAATCGAAATTCAGGATACGTATTTCATGAAAGAATTTATTCTTTGGGGATTGGTTGAATATAATAAATTGAGCAAAGACCGCTTATCCGAAGGCTATCAGTTTAAGGATATGTACGGAAGTTACATCAGTAAATTGTAAAATTTTAAAAAGGGTTTAGGAAATTTCTAGACCCTTTTTTTGTTTAAAACAGTTCTCTTATTTCAAAGAATAAAGAATCATTTTTTTATTTAGAGCAGATTGTCCCTTACCAGTTTTAATTAGTCTACCTTGTCCCGTTGATTGCATTTCCAGTCAATACAAACAGACATGGAAAACAGCTTTGAAGCTTTGATTGCTACTTTTATTGAAAATAAAGTAGGGATATCCGAACATTTTTTGAGTACAAAATTGGCGAATAGTTTAAAACAAAACCTAATTGCGCTGAATCAGAAAAGTTTGTTGATGGCGGCAGGAATCGGCAATTCAGAGAAACTTTCTTACGATGGCGCCATTAGAAGTGATTCTATTTATTGGTTGGATAAAAAACACAACAATGCTTTCGAAAATGAATTCTTTGTTCAAATCGAAGCCTTTATTCTGTATTTGAACCAAAGTTGTTATGCGGGAATAACAGGATACGAATTTCATTATTCGTTATATGAATCGGGTGATTTTTATTTGAAACACCTCGACCAATTCAAGAATAATCCCAGCCGAAAATACTCTATGATCAGTTATTTAAATAGCAATTGGCAGGAAAGTGATGGCGGAGAATTGCTCATTCATCAAGCCGATAACAACCAGAAAATCAGTCCGACTCAAGGTAAAACGGTTTTCTTTAAAAGTGATGAATTAGTACATGAAGTTTTAGTAACCCAAAATACCCGAATGAGTATTACCGGTTGGTTAAAGAGCGATTGATGCTTTTGAACTTGTAATTTTCTAATACTGTAGCGGTTTTAACGGGTTAACATAAACATATAAATAGTAAATTTACGGATTAAATATTGAGCTATGCTATTCCTGATTTTAAGTATACTATGCAGTGTTACCGTAGGTGTTCTCTTTAAAGTTGCCCGCCTATACACCATCAGCATTACACAAATTGTCACCACAAATTACGTATTGGCACTTATTCTTTGTTACTTTTTTTTCAGTCCGGATCTTGCAACGGTTACTGCTCAAGCTCCTTGGGGAATTTATATTCCGCTTGGTATTTTGTTACCGTCGATATTTCTTTTTTTGGCGGCTTCAATACAACACATGGGAATTGTAAAAACCGATGCTGCTCAACGATTATCATTATTCATTCCTATATTAGCCGCTTGGCTGATTTTTGGAGAACAATTTAATACACTAAAAATAACAGCTTTCTTAATTGCTTTTCCGGCATTGCTGCTTATTTTGACAAAGCCTTCAGACAATACGGAAAATAAATGGGTTTATCCTGCGGTTGTTTTGGTTGGTTTTGGACTGATAGATATTCTTTTCAAGCAAATCGCATTATATACGAATCTGCCCTATACCACCTCTTTGTTTGTTGTTTTCGGTATAGCAATGGCCATAATGCTGGTGGTTATAAGTATTGAAATATGGTATAAAAAAAGAAAATTAAAGTACAAAAGCATTCTTTTTGGAGCTTTAGTAGGGCTTTTTAACTTCGGAAATATTTTATTCTATTTGAAAGCGCATCAATCTTTTGCCGAAAATCCTTCTACTGTTTTTGCGGGAATGAATATGGGAGTAATTATCATTGGGAGCCTGACGGGCATTTTTGTTTTTAAAGAAAAACTCAGCAAAATGAATTATACGGGTCTCTTTCTGGCCTTAATTGCGATTGTATTAATAGTGATGTCGCAGCGCTAAAACGACCAAATTATCCTATGCTGTTTTTGCTGATGATTTCATTTAATGCTGCAAGCGATTCTTTCCATTTGTTGAAATTCCAAAGGTAGATTTCCCGGTATTTGGCAATTATATCTTGGTGTCTCAACTGAAAGTCATCATTCATTTCGTTGTTCCAATTCGTGTCTCTGAAAATAGTTTCGAAATTAAAGACATTACCAACTAGCATTTTATAATCGGTAACTAAAAGGAGGTTTTGTTTCGAATGCAGTAGGGGTTTGATTTCTGCATTATAGAAAGTCATGGCGGTCTCGTTTACGGCTAATCCTTTTTCTATCCAATTCTGTTCTAAAGAATCTTCTTCGTATTTAAAAAAATCAGTTATGAGTTTGTCCGAAAACCAATCGGGTAGTTTTACGTTAGGCTGATTAGAATCAGATAATCCATCCGAATCGGATTGCAATTGCGAATTAGGAATCACTGACGAATTGAATAAATACCATTCGGAATCCACAATTAAATAAATCAGTTTTCTGGTTTTTAGTTTGGCCAGCCAAGTTCTGTAACGAACTGGACCTTTTGGAAATAATCCCGGATCAAGAACCATTTTACGCACTTTAGTACCCATTCGTACCTGAAGTACTGGAGCTACATGATATCCCCAATCTATTTTTCCATTTGGAGATATGTTTTTTTTATCGGCAAACGAAATTAATTTGCTGCTGGATGTAGAATACACCACTGGCGCAAATGCCCAAATTTTGGCGCATAGATAGCCTTTAGAAGCTAACAGCATACTGATATAATGCGAAATATTATGGCAATTAGCTTGTTGATAACCAAACGGAATTCCATATTGTAAAATTGCTGCAAATAAAGCGTTTGCTGTATTTAGATCTACTATTGATGCTTTTCTGGGCGTTAAAAGGGGGTGTTTTTTTTTGATACTATAGTATTTAATAATTTTAACTGGACTTTCTGCAAAGTAGACAAAAAACTTTCATTCTGTTTTTTTAAACCATTAAGAAATTAAGAAAATTAAGTTTTTACCCTTAATGAACCTTAATTTCTTAATGGTTTCAAGAATAAAATAACTTTTTTTTCTTTTAGGGTTCACTTAAATCTGCGAATCTGCGGTTTATTTTTCATAAATTAAAGTACTGGAATTACATCAACTTCCACTTTTACCTTATGATCTCCAGAACTGAAAATAATACCTTTCATAGGTGATACATCGGCAAAATCCCTTCCGTAAGCCGTTACAATATGGCGCTGTTGCGGAATCATATTGTTAGTCGGGTCAAATTCGCACCAACCCATTTCCGGAATGTAAACCGATATCCAAGCATGTGAGGCATCAGAACCTTCTAGTTTTGGCTTGCCTTTTGGCGGAAGCGTTTCAATATAACCACTCACATATCGTGCTGGAATACCTACGCTTCGCAAACAGGCAATGGCCAAATGAGAGAAATCCTGGCAAACGCCTTTTCGCTCTTTTAGTACTGTTTTTAAAGGCGTATTAACATTGGTGGCACCTGATTTGAATTGGAATTCAGTATATATTTTTTTGATTAAATCTAAAACAGCTTCAAAAAGTGAAACCTCCGGGATCAGGCAACTTTGGGCAAATGCTATAATTTCTTCATCCCAACTGATGAATTGACTCGGCAGTTGATACTGCAAAACTGCTGTTTTGAGCGCATGATTTGTACGGAATTTTATTCGGGCTTCCTCACAACTAATTGGGTTTAAAGGTTGCACGACATTGCTCAAAACTTCAATCTCACTTGATACCGTAACTTTCAGTGATTTGTGCGACTCATGAAGCGAAAAATAGTGCTGTATGTTTCCAAAATAATCCGTTCTGCTGTAAATTTTAGAAGGTTTCGGCTCAATGTCTATTTTGAAGTTTTTACAAATTTGTTTCGCAGAATTCTGGGGCTGTAAACACAAGATACTCTGGTAATTGTGTACCGAATTTACATAGGTGTAAATCGTTTGATGTTTGAGTTTATATTTCATCAGAATCTATAGTTTCAAGAGTATTTAAAATAGAATGTTGCATCACCGAATGGTTAAAATACAAGCTTGCCAAGTTATTTGAAACATTCGAAATGAGTTCAAATACTTGTGAAAGCGTTTGGTCTAATTCAGGACGAAATTGCGTTTCTTCCTGTACTTGTATCAAACGTTCGGCATCGATTAATTTGATTATCGTACTGGCTTCCAAAACTGATTTTTCAGCAATACTCAATCGATTCGGCTCCATTGTTTTTGGCAATTTCGATAAGTAATATGACAGCGTATCCAATAAATACGACAACGTATAAGGCAGGTTTTTTTCTAAAAATACCATATTAATAACCGCTTTTAAACTCCAATGTGACTTGTAAATATTTCGGTATTGCGCTAAAAGATGATGGTTTTCTAAAATCGCTTCCATCAAAACAATTTCTTCGTCATGATTCTTTTTGAAATTGAAAGTAGATCGAAAAACCGAAATCAGCGATAGAATTCGTTCTACATTTTTTCCGGTTTCTAACAAGTAAAAGCCATTATCACGAGGAAGCGTTTCATAGATATTTCCATAAAAGGAAAACAATCGAATATGCAATTTGTCTAAAGCATGATTCACCTGATTGATGTTGCTGGTATTGGTATTTTTAAGGGAAATAAGACTGTCTTCGACTAAATTAATAATACGACGCGTATCATGATTCCATTTTTCGCTCACCTGATTAATGGTGTTCAATAACGCTTGAACGTTGTAACTGACAGAACCCGCTTTTCTGGAATCGTTAATCAAAAGCAGCAATTCCGCAATTGGATTTTCTAAAACGGCTTCCGTATCAACTTCTTCTTGATCTTTGGTTATTTTACCCACAAATCCAGGATATGATTGGGTGAGATGTGTAAGCGATTTTAATAAAACAATCAGAAAATCAGGTTGTTTATTCCCTTTGGTCGTTACGTTTTCGTTGAGTCGGTTCAGTATGATTTTCAGAAAACTTCGAAGTGCCATCGTTCTTTCGCACATGCGTCCTACCCAAAATAGGTTTTCAGCATTTCGGCTGGTCAACGAATTGTTGAGTTGGTTGATGGCATTTTTACGTTCTACCGTTTTCTCTTGGTATTCGGTCGGCGTATCGGTTATAATCCAAGTATCTTTTGAAATCCCACCCAATTGATTGGATATTTCAAACTTCCCTTTTACGGCAGAACTTCGCGTTAAGCCGCCTTGCATTACTTTATATTCGTCACCGTCTGAGACTAAAAACGCTCTCATGGCAGCGTATCGGGGTTCTATTTTTCCGTTGATGAAAGAAGGGGTGGTCGATAAACTCACTTCTTCTTGGGCTACAAAATCTTTGGGGCTTTTTTGAATCAGCTTTTTCAGATCTTCTAACTGTTCTTTATTCAACAACCGCCCATAAATAGATCGGAAACCTTGTTTCCGATTGGTTTTTTTTATAATTAATTGTGGTAAATGTTCTAAAACATATTGCAATTCTTTTGCTTGTCCGCACCACCAGGTAGCAACAGAAGGCATCAATAAAGGTTCTTTGAGTAAAAATTTACAGGCATTTTGCATGAAAGCCATGAGTCCGTAATTTTCTAAAACACTGGTTCCGGGAGGATTTAAAACCGCTACATTGCCGAGACGAATCACTTGCAATAAACCGGGAATACCCAGCAAAGAATCTCTTCGTAATTCAAGTGGATCACACCATTCGTCATCCAATCTTTTTATAATAACATCAACACGTTCGAGTTGATCGATTGATTTTAGCCATACAAAACCATCTCGGACTAATAAATCGTTTCCTTGTACCAAAGTATATCCCAAATACGAGGAAAGATAAACGTGTTCAAAGTAAGTCTCATTTCCGGGACCGGGAGTCAGGAAGACTACATTTGGGTTTTCATTCGTATTCGTTCCCAGCGTGTCAACGGTTTGTTGCAACTGACTGAAATAAGGGGAAAGCCTGCTTCTATACGTTTTTTTATTGAGTTCCGGGAAAACCTTACTCATTACGATTCGGTTTTCCAACGCATATCCGGAACCGGATGGCGATTGGGTTCTATTGTCTAACAACCACATTTTCCCGTCAGGACCACGGGCTAAATCCACGGCATACGTCAGTAATTGTTTGTCATGTTTTTGTTTAATATCAAAACAAGGCAACAGAAAACCGGAATTATCAAAAATTAATTCGGCAGGAATGATGGCGTTTTTAATCAGTAATTGTGGACCATAGATGTCTTTTAAAATCAAATCCAGCAAATGCGCTCTTTGTTTCAGTCCTTTTTCAATGGTCTCCCATTCCGATTGGTGAATTAGAAACGGAATCGGGTCTAGTTTCCAAGCACGATTGGATTCATTATTCGAATCATAAACGTTATAGGTAACACCGTTTTCCTTTAATTTTTTTATGATTTCCTGATTGCGCAACTCCAATCCTTCAATTCCTACGGATTCTAAAGTATCAAAAAGCCCTTTCCAATACGGCTTTACCTGTCCGTTTTGGTCTAAGACTTCATCGTATGAATTGATAGTCTCTTTATAGGCGTTTAGTAGTCCCAATGAAATATCTTGAATCATTTGTTAATAGTGTATGAAATGCATTTAAGGTTTGCAAAATAAAGGCTTTTAAAGCGAACAACAATGTAATTATTCTATTCTTTTGCTTTCCAATAATGTCTTAAATCTAAAGTGTAAGGGTATTCAGGGTTAATAAGTTCTATTGGAGTATCGAGTTGTAGGTTTGATTTAGATTCGACTAAAAAACGAGAAGTTGCAGCATTATTAGCAATCATTTCTTTCTCTTTTTCTACATCTTCTAATACGGAAGAAGGGGTGTGGCCAAAATCCCAAAAGCGACTTATTTTTCTGGATTCTGCTTCAAAACTATTTATTGGGAAACTGTCAAAACTTCTTCCGCCCGGATGCGTTACAAAATAGGTACAACCGCCAATTACTTTATTATTCCAAGTATCGACTAAGTCAAAAACTAGAGGCACATCAATTCCAATATTAGGATGCAATGCAGATGGCGGATTCCAGGCTTTGTAGCGTATTCCTGCTACAAATTCACCTTTTGTACCAGTGCTCCTTAACGGAATTCGGCAGCCTTTGCATAACAAAACATGACGATCGGGTACGATTCCAGAAACTTTTACTTGCAAGCGCTCTAATGAGGAATCTACAAACCGAGAGGTTCCGGAGCTGGACTGTTCTTCGCCAAGTACGTGCCAAGGTTCTATTCCTAAACGAATTTCTAATTGGATATTATCAATAGTCACGTTACCGTGATGTGGATATCTAAATTCAAAGAAAGGGTCAAACCATGAAATGTCAAAATTATATCCGGCATCTTTTAAATCGTTTATCACATCAATCATATCCAAATAGGCAAAATGGGGCAACAGGAATTTATCGTGTAATTCCGTTCCCCAACGCACCAGTTTTTTTTCATAGGGATCTTTCCAAAACTTAGCAACCAAGGCACGAACTAATAAATTCTGCACCAAATTCATATGTTTGTGCGGAGGCATATCAAAAGCTCTTAACTCTAATATTCCCAAACGTCCGGTAGAAGAATCTGGAGAATATAATTTGTCGATACAAAACTCCGAACGGTGTGTGTTTCCGGTGATATCGGTTAATAGATTCCTAAAAATACGATCGACCATCCAAAAAGGAACTTCTTTATCTTTTGGGATTTGATCAAAAGCAATTTCCATTTCATAAAGACGCTCATCACGACCTTCATCAATACGTGGTGCTTGACTGGTTGGGCCAATAAAGGGTCCCGCAAAGAGGTAACTTAAAACAGGATGGTGTTGCCAATAGGTAATTAAGCTTCGCAATAAATCAGGTCTTCTTAATAAAGGACTGTCCTCCGGTTTTTCGGCACCTAATGTGACGTGATTTCCTCCTCCAGTTCCGGTATGACGACCATCAACCATAAATTTATCGGTGCCTAAACGAGATAAAAAGGCTTCTTCATAGAGTGCCGTTGTGTTGTCTACAATTTCTTGCCACGATTTGGCGGGATGAACATTAACCTCGATAACGCCAGGATCTGGTGTAACCATCATTTTCTCGACTCTGTAATCCGTTTTGGGTTGGTATCCTTCAATTCGTACTGGCATTTGCAATTTTTCGGCAGTACTTTCTATCGAAGTAATTAAGTCTACATAATCTTCTAAATAATCAGTTGGTGGCAGAAAAACATACAACATTCCATCGCGTTCTTGTACGCACATGGCTGTAATGAAAGTGTCGACTTCAAACAATAAGGAATCTTCTTCCTTTTTAGCCTCTTTTTTAGACAATACTTTTTTAACGGATTTAAAAATCTTTGAAATAGTTCCATACCGATTTTTTACTTTTTCAGAGTAATCTCCTAAAGCCGGTAAATCTTCAAATAAACTTCTGTCTACAACCGTTTCTCTCTTGTTTTTGGAAACCTTTGGAAGGGAATCTAAGGGTAAACGCAAACCGATTGGAGAATTTCCAGGAATCAAAAAGCAATTCCCTCTTCTGAATTCCCAAGCACAACTTTCCCAATTATCCTGAGCGTAATTTTTTCGAATGGGTAAAACAAATCCGGATGGGTTATTCAAGCCTTTTTCTAAAACTTTAGCCAAATTATGTCTTTCAATAGAATCTTTTAAATTCACCTTCAGTGGATCTAAATTCACCGGAAGTTTACCTTCTTCCAGCGCCCAATAAATGGGGTCTTCATAAGTAGGTAAGATATTTTTAGTATCGATTCCTAAAAATTGGGTCAATTCGACAGCAAATTTTTCAGCATCGTGAAAAGTAAATGCAGTTTCTCCTTCTTTGGCTACCAAAGCATCATTTTTCCACAAAGGGAATCCGTCCTTTCTCCAGTACAATCCATATTGCCAACGCGGGAATAATTCTCCGGGATACCATTTTCCTTGGCCAAAATGAAGTAATCCTCCGTGAGCAAATCGTTGTTTTAAACGAAGGGCTAAATCGTAGGCTAGTTTTCGTTTCAGTGGCCCATCTGCCGCCGTATTCCATTCGGCTCCCTCAAAATCATCGATTGAAATAAAGGTCGGTTCTCCGCCCATTGTGAGTCGCACATCACCGTCAATCAAATCCTGATCTACCACGTTTCCTACTGCCATGATAGCTTCCCATTGTCTGTCAGAATAAGGTTTGGTTACCCTAGGATCTTCATGAATGCGAGTAACTTTATTTTCGAAATCAAAACTGACTTCACATTTTTCGGTAGCACCTGTTACAGGCGCGGCACTTTCATAATGAGGGGTACAACATAACGGAATATGTCCTTCGCTGGCAAAAAGTCCAGAGGTAGGATCCAATCCAATCCAACCTGCACCCGGAAGATAAACTTCAACCCAAGCGTGTAAATCGGTAAAATCATGTTCTGGTCCTGATGGTCCGTCAAGCGATTTTATATCGGGTGCTAATTGTACAATATAACCGGAAACAAATCGGGCAGCTAATCCAAAATGGCGAAGAATATGAATTAATAGCCAAGCAAAATCTCGACAAGAACCACTTTTTATTCGTAATGTTTCTTCTGGTGTTTGCACACCAACTTCCATCCGTAGATTGTAAGTAAGCGTTTTATAAACACTTTGGTTGAGGTAAACCAAAAAATCATTTATTTCTATGGAATCATTTAATTTTATGCTTTCAATATATTTTAAGAATATGGGGCTTTCTTCACTTAATTTTAAATACGGAATTAATTCTTGTTCGAGTGTATTATTGTATTTAAACGGAAACTTCTGGGCATATTCTTCTACAAAATAATCAAAAGGATTGATGACTTGAAGTTTGGCAATGACTTCGACCTCGACTTTTAATTCTTTGATTTTATCAGGAAAAATAACTCTGGCTTGATAATTTCCAAAAGGGTCTTGTTGCCAATTGATAAAATGATCCTCAGGTGTGATTTTAAAAGAATATCCTTCTATAGCAGTTCTGGAGTGTACCGCTGGACGAAGTCTGAAAACATGAGGGAATAATTTAACGCTTTGGTCGAATTTGTATGTTGTTTGGTGTGAAATGGCTATTTTTATAGACATAATAAAGGATTGTTTTTGCAGTTATTTGGTGTTTACAAATATTGAAAAAAAATCATAAATTATGGAATTTATATGATAATAATAGGGGTGTATTGTTTTGAAATATCTTTAAATCGATAATTTTAGCCAATTGTATTGCGAATACTTCAAAGAGGCTAGAAACGTTCAGAAATAAGCATTCCTACTGACGATTATGCAACAGGATTTTCCGGTTTCAGGAATGTCAATTGTATTTTGAGAGTATAACAAACAGAAAAACACAAGGAATTACAAACGGTGTATCCTAATGGTTTTCTGTTTCTTCAGAAGTTCTGTGTACAGAATTGTGTTGTAGTTGTGTTTTTTTCAGTTTTTGAAAAGCAGACTAATGTATTTTTTCTAATTCTAAATTCAATTGAGCTGATTCTTCTTTTAGCTTTTCAATGGCAATGCTGTATTGTTCGATATTCAGTTCTATCAAACGAATTTCGTCATTTCGTTCACCGCTGGTACGTAACAGTTTAAAGTCTTTTGCTGCACTTAATTGCTCCTTTGCATCCTCTAATGCAGTGTTGTTCTCAAGCAGTAATTGCTCAATTGCTTTGAGTCGGTTGCTGATGGTTTGTTTTCGCTCTTGTACAACGCGTTCGAATTCTAATTTTTCTTGTGCGGCAATTTGGTTTTTTTGTTCTTCAATCTCTTTTTGCTGCAGCAAAAATTGTTGATTCTCTCTTTCGGTTATTTTATTTTTTTGTTCTAATTCGTCGCTTCTGTTTTGTTGGTATTGATCAAAAATAAGGGTTCCGACAAGCAAAATGAAAATACTTAAAACCCAAAAAAAGGTACTCTTTGATAGCCCTAAAATGGTGCGCTGCGCTACTTTTTGTTCTTCTTTTGCCGCAGGCGGTACAGCCTTAAAAGCGGTGATAGGAGGAGGAACCGCAATAAAAACAGCTTGTAATTCGGCTATTTCGCCGCCATATTTCCAGTTTTCCATCCCTTCAAACCAAACTGGAGTAGATTTGGTTATTTTCTTAATTTTCAATTCTTCCAAGGAAAATGGACCGAGGGTTTCATTGTTGAGGTGTAGGTAATATTTTTTCATTTTCGGATACGGTGCAGTTGTTGAATGCGGTTTATTACTGCTGATTTAGAAAGGAATCTAGTCCTGATTTGGATTAAAAAAGCAATACGTTGTAAAGATATAAATAAAAATAATGCGTTGGGTGTAATTCAAAATGTATGTGTTTTTAACACATTACAACAGCGTAAAAAAGAATAGGAAAACCAAGTATTGCTTTCAGAACGATTGGATTTGCATTATAAAACGAAGCCTTCTCGATAGAGGAGAAGGCTTGTTGAGTAACTGTCTGTCAAAAAGAAATTTTTTGTTCTAATTTATAAAGTGCCTTTAAATACCGGTAAAAGGGGTAGAGGCATCTGATCGGTACTTTTTCTAAAGCTGAAATTAAGTCCTTTTAATACAACGTAAAATTTACTATTATAGTCAGTCTCAGCTTCAGTCTACGTTAACTCTTTAAAGGTATAACGCTGGTCAAACTGAATTTCAAACTTATTTAAAAATTCTAAGTATTCCTTTTTGAAAGTTTCTTTTTTGTGGTGTGCTTCCTGATTAGCAATATATTGATATACATTGTCAATATGAGAATGGCTATAAGAAAAAATGGCATAACCTTCTTGCCATTCAAAACGATCTAAAAGTAGTTGGTTATCATTAATATATTTTGATGATTTTGCTTTTACGGTCTTCATTAATTCTGAAATTGAAACCGTTGGTTTTAATCCTAAAAAGCAATGTACATGATCTTCAACACCATTGACAATAATCGTTTTACACCCCGTTTCATTAATTAGATTTCCAATGACACCAAAAACTGCTTTCCGCCAATCTTTGTGTAGAACTGCTTTTCTATATTTTACAGCAAAAACAGCTTGTAAATATACTTGATGGTAGGTGTTTGCCATATTATAATTTTATTATTCCAACGGATTAAAATCCGTTATTTCAAAATGTGACGTCCCTACGGGACTTTTATATTTGTTTTATTATTATTTCAACGGATTAAAATCCGTTGCTACAAGACGTGTCGTCCTTACAGGACTTTTATTCATGTTAGTTATAAAGAGCCATCGGCTCGATATATTTGTAGAACCATCGGTTCGATACATTTTGTAAGGCTGGACTTCAGTCCAGTCGACTCACAGGCTTCGTGCTACAGAGCCATTGGTTCGATACATTTTGTAGAACCATCGGTTCGATATATTTTGTAGAACCATTGGTTCGATACATTTTGTAGAGCCATTGGCTCGATACATTTTGCAGAGCCATTGGCTCGATACATTTTGTAGAACCATCGGCTCGATACATTTTGTAGAACCATTGGTTCGATATATTTTGTAGAACCATTGGTTCGATACATTTTGTAGAGCCATCGGCTCGATATATATTGTAAAACCATCTCGATACATTTTGTAGAACCATTGGTTCGATACATTTTGTAGAGCCATTGGTTCGATATATTTTGTAGAGCCATCGGCTCGACACATTTTGTAGAGCCATCGGCTCGATACATTTTGTAGAACCATTGGTTCGATACATTTTGTAGAACCATCGGCTCGGCACATTTTGTAGATACTAGTTTTTTTGAAATAAGAACTCATGAGTATCAATAACGGCAGTTCTTCCCATTTGAACTAAATTCCCTGTATTTTTTAAAAATATACCTAGTGTTTTTTCATTATAAATTAATTTCATTTCCGAAGAATAATCGGTTACTAAATACATATCGCCTTCTAATTTAAAAAATGGAATTTCAGATTTGCCTTTTGCTTTTATTCCTTTATTCACAACAACACCATTACTTAATGCCTCTTTGAGAATGGTCTCGTTTTTTTCTTTAGAAGATACTTTTGCGTAGGCTACCATCATATTCAGCCATTCGGTACTATCTATCAAATACCAACTTACTTTGTTAAAGTCAATGCCTTGGTCACTAATCCAACCATAGCTGGTAAAAGCGAGTAACACCTGTTTTTTGCCATCAAGCTATGGATTATCTGTTGGATTAAATTCTTGTATTTTAAAAGAAATAACCGACGTTGCCGACATATCTTTTGTTTTTTTGCCATTGAAATCAAGTGTTTTCAATGAAAAACTATTTAGTTCAGGATTATTGGCTAAAACCCATTGGGTAGCGGTCAATTCGGCTCTTTCTTTCATATCTTCAACCGCAGCAATTCCTGCACCAATAGCCAGAAGACCTGCACCAACAGCTACTGCCGCAGCTGCACCATTATTTTGAGCTTTAGATTGTTTGGGAACTAATAAAATAATAATAAGTAATACAATAGTCCATTTTTTCATTTTTTGTAAGTTTTAAATTAATAGTATTCAAACTTAACCTAAAATAAAAGAGCCACTTTACGGTTTTCCGTAAAAGGCTTTATTTATTTTGGGACTACTGATGTATTGTAGTTGAAGGAGGTGAACTTAAACGCGCTTTAGCCCAAACTTAATTTGCGATTACAGCAAATGTAGATGCCTTGATTTAGAAAGGTTTTTCCAAATAAGGTTTGAATTTAACGCTCCATTTTAAAACGCTTTTCTGCTAATAGGACGATATAGTTAAGGATAAAAGATTCATTTTTACCCCGTTTTTTCAAAAAACATTCTCGGTAAAAGTCAATACGGGTAAATAGTTTACCGATTTTAATTCATATTCATCCCTATAGTCCTTTATCCATTTTTTGATGTTGGGATTATTTTCTATTGAAATATTTTCAGAAAAATTGGCTTTCAGTTTGACTTCAAAATAGTATGCTGTTTCAGATTTTTCTTTGCCTTTTATCTTTGATTTATGCTTGTGTTGTATGGATTCAATTTCGCCAAAATAGGAAGTTAAATGAAAAGGTTTAGAACGACCACCAGAATAAATAACTAGTTTACCGGCATTGTATAAATCATAAGGAAAATTCAGAAAATTATTTTGTTTGTCGGTGGAATGAAAATAAAAGGTGTTTAGCGTTTTTAATTTAGTTAAATCTTTACTTCTTATATATCCTAGTGCAACTTTTTCTTTTGGTTTAGCTTCTTCAGCTAAATAGAATTGCAATTGTTTCTTATCCTCAAAACCATTTATTTTTTGTCGATAAGTGGTTGCTATGTTTTCGTCTTCAATTTCAAGTTTTCTGTTTTTACTTATTTCAAGAAATTCAGTTTCCATATCAATTCCTAAATACCGCCTGTTGGATAAATTAGCGGCTATTCCTGTAGTAGAACTTCCTGCAAAAGGGTCTAATATCCAAGCGCCAGGTTTTGTTGAAGCTAAAATGATTCGAGTTAATACCGATAAAGGTTTTTGTGTCGGATGTTTGCCACACGACTTTTCCCAACGAGCAATAGCAGGCAATTTCCAAACATCTTTCATTTGCTTGTCGCCGTTGAGTTTTTTCATTAACTCATAGTTATAATAATGCGGCACTTTTTCTTTCTTCCTTGCCCAAATAATCAACTCTGTAGAATGGGTAAAAAACCGACACGAAAAATTAGGCGGTGGATTATTCTTTTCCCAAGTGATAACATTTAAGATTTTAAAATCCAATTCTTGCAAGATTTGCCCAATGGAAAAAATGTTATGGTAGGTGCCACTTATCCAAATGGTTCCATCGTCTTTCATTTTATCACGCACCAATTTCAACCAATTTCTATTGAAAGTATTGATAAAATCAAACCCTTCTGATTTGTCCCAATTACCTTTGTTTACAGATTATAAAAAATTAACAGAATCACACTTATTGTGGGTTGTCCAGTATTTTTTTTATCTATTTCTTTGAACAATTAAAATCATTGTTATGGATACTTCTTTTGAACGCTCTGAAAATACTACGGTTGAATGGTTAACACCACCTGAATTGGTGATTCAATTAGGAAAATTTGATTTAGACCCGTGTAGTCCTATCAACGCTCCATTTTTACACGCAAAAAATAATTTTACAATTTCTGATGATGGTTTATCAAAAGATTGGTTTGGTAGAGTTTATCTAAATCCTCCTTATGGTAAAGGAATGGAATTATGGATGGAAAAATTAAAAAATCACGGAAATGGAATAGCATTAATTTATGCAAGAACTGAAACTAAATATTTTTTTGAACATATTTGGAATGATGCGAATGCTATTTTATTTGTTAAGGGAAGAATTAGATTCTATGACGTATTTGGAATACAAAGCGGAAGGCCGGTTGCTCCAAGTGTTTTAATTGCATATGGAAAAGAGAATGCTTTAGCTTTAAAAAATTCTGGTATTGAAGGTAGATTTTTGGTTTTAAAATTATAAGATTTCATAAACTATGAATTCGGCAATATTGAATTCGGCGTCAATTATCCATTCATTTTCTATCAAAAGTTTTTTTAATGCTTCGTCCTCATTGTTAACGTCTTCAACAATTCCTATAACTTGCATATTGTTTACTTCGTATGAACTGTTTGGGGCTTCTGTTGAGCCTTCAGGTGATATAAATATAAATTTTTTCATAGTTCAATTTTTTTATAATTTCCTCTTCCGTTAAACTCTATTAATCCTTTATCTCTTAAAAATTGTAATTGTTGCCGGATTTTATCTTTGATATGATTATTGTTTGGATATTTAATTTTTAATTTATTTTCAAATGCATACAATTCATCTAATGTAAATGTTTGCTTTTTAATTTCTTCAACACAATTTAAAATATCCAATATCCAACCCCTCGCATCTAAACTTTTAGATTTCAAAAAATCAGTGCTTTTTAATTTTAAATGTACTTTTTCTTGTTCAATTATTTTTGAATTTTCAACAATAAAAATTCTTCCACTTTCAGGAACTTTTGATATGTCAATATTACAACCAACCCAACCTGCTCGTTTAGCAGTAATAGATAAAGGTTTTCGTTTGATAATAATTTCTGGAGTGAAGAATTGTTTTGGAATTACTAAAAAATTATTAACCGTATTTTTGTCATATGTCAAAAAGAAGAAATTGGGATTTGTATCCGAAGTAATCCTTTTTATCATACTTTCATAAGCACCATCATTAATTATAGTACTTAATTTTCCGTTTTTACTTTTTAATTCAAATTCTTCTTTGCAACCTAAGCAATAGAAATCTGCAACAGGCATATTATTAACAAAATCATTCAAGGGTAATTGACCACAGTTTGGACAATATGAATTTTCTTTAACCCAATTTTCAGTTAAAACTCTTGCAATTTGTGAATTACTCTTATATCCTTCTGCAAGGTCTATATTGAAATTTAAGTTCATTAACAGTGGAATTTATTTTCAAATAAAGATTTATAAATATCTTTTAAGCAATAAATTAGATTTTACTCTGATTCATTTTAAAAAAGGTTTTGCTTTCATTTCTTTATGTTAGTCCTCAAAAATACTATTTTAATACTATAGTTGCCCTATTTTTATTTAAAAAAGTATTAGGTATTTGTAAGTGAGTTCTTAAATAAAATATAGAGAGTTAATTTTTTTTATTTTTTATTTTTCATAACCATATTGAATATTAAAATAATCAAGATACGTTTCAATAACACCATATTCGCCAAATTGTGTTGAAAAGAAGTAAGGTAAAAATTTATCAGGGTTGATGATTTCTTTCAAAACGGCATCGGTATAAGCCGTAAAAGCATTTGTTATGCTTATTTCTCCTTTGTTATCTAAGGCATCTTTTATTTTTTTTCTTATGTTTCTATTAACAACTAAAGCAGTGTATGATTTGCCACGTTTATTTTTTTTATCATCATTATGCAACTTAATACGATTATCATAATTGCTTTGAAGTTTTGCAATAAAAGAATCGATAAACTTTTCCTCTTCCATTTTTTCTTCTTCTATAAATACTAATTTTTCAGGGGCCAAATCATCAAATTTTAAAAAGCCGTTTAATTTTTTTTGAGCCCCCTTTTTATAATATTTTTCTAAATAGTAAACTACTTCGTCGGCGGTGTATTCCCTTAATGCCCTTAAGACATCCATATCATTATAGCTATATTGCGAAGGAGTTAATTCTAGTTTTAATTTTAAAGAAGAGAGGGTAGAATTAAAATTTTTTAATTTTTGCGTATCCATATCTGATAATCCGTCATCATTTTCTTTTTTATTTTCTTTATTAATATTCTTTATAATATTCTTTTCTTGATAGGTATCAACCAAAGGAAGAAAGAATTCAGCTAATAGTTGTCTGAATTCATACAAAGGTTTACCGTTATCCTCCAATAGATAAATGTGCTCCAAATCGGCTTGTATTTTGGGATAATGAACAGTGAAATACTTTACTCTTGGCATTCCTTTTACTTCAATAGAAATATAATTCAAATTCTCAAAACGTTTAATAATGGTTTTCAGAGCATGTTTTCTGATCCCCGTTTCTTTAAAAATAGTTTCACTACTGTGAAAAAAAGGAACTTGTTTAAAGGCATTTGCTTTTACTACTAGATATTCAAAAAAAACAACTTCTTCGCAACTAAAATAGTTATAGTTATAGCGTTGAAATTTTCTAATATTGATAGCTAATGGGTGGGTGTCTTTTTTAGCTTTTGTCATCATATATTTTAACAAATTTTAGACTACAAGATATGTGTTTTTGTTGTTGGTTAGAAGAGATATTTATTCACATTTTGTACGACTTTTCAACAAAAAAAAATACTCCCCGCAGTACACAACTACGGGGAGTAAATTTCAAAAGGCAAACAAGAGAATCTAATTTTTCACGACTTCCAGTATATTTAAAACATTGAAAGCGCCATTTTTCAACGGATACTGAATACCATTCATTTCTTGATAAAACTCAATCAACAAGAGGTAAAGCTGCGTCGCAGAACCATCGGGAGCACCATTAGGAGTAATAGTTTGTGTAGCAATAGTGGTGTCAATCGCTAAAACAGCTACATCACTGTAGGTTACACTTGACACCCCGCTGCTAAAATCCAGATTGACAAATGCACTGCGCAAACTGAAATGGGTTGCACCGCCAGGAAAGCGAACCTGTTCTGATGGGTTCAAATCCGGAATAGTAACGGCTCCAGTTACAGTGTCTAGTGTGTAAGGGGAAAATAAAACCCCTTGCAACGGCGCTTGAATGTTGAAATCAAAACCGCGTAACGCCATTTGACCTTCGGCAGTCAGGATGCCTTCGGCTACATTACGCTCTCCACGTAAGGAAATAGTGTCCAGATTCTTAATCTTAGACATAAGCTGCAACAGCCTGCTCGATAACTTTGCATCTTTCGCCTTAAAGACTAATGGACCCACAGCCATACGCAACATTTTGCCGGCATTGGCACTTTTTCCAAATTCTGCTCCGTTTTCACGTGTTCGAATAAACGCAGGATCATTCAGAATTCGTTTCTTAGAAACACCCCCTTTGGTACGAACCATATGTCCGTCACCACTTTTGTAAAACGTTAGATTATCTAACGTACCCTCGATCTTTAAGATCCCATTTAATTTAGCCATAACTGCTCGATTTTTAATTGATATTCAAAGATATAAAACCAATGACAGTGAGGCAAATACGCATTTCCGCTTCTTTCCGTTTAGTGCCAAAGTTTCTAAAAAAAGTGGCTCATTTCCGTATTATTTTTCGTATATTTGAGGTAATGAGAAACCGAAAAAAGACACTGCTTTTTGACTCTAAAAAGAGTCTTTTTTTATGCTAAAGCCAATTAAAAAAGAAGTCTCCTGCTACAACGGGCAAGATGATGGGAGGATAAAGGGAGGATACTCCGTAGATAAAGGGAACAGATTCAAAAGTGAGATGCAGAGTAATTCAATAAAAATAAAACCAATGAAGAAAGTAATTATCACCACGGGTGACGTACAAAATGTAATAGGGATAGGCGACAGGCAAGCCCGAAACATCATTGGTAAAATACGGGAGTATTATAAAAAAGAAAAACACCAACTCATTACAGTACAAGAGTTTTGTGAGTACTATGGTGTCAAATACGACGATATCTGCTCTAAACTGCTATAAGGGAAACCATAAGGCAGGAGCACCACCTTTAATGAATACAGTTATTCAATTGGGGTGATTTACTTCCCGATACAGAAATTAGCAAAAATATTCCCCAACAACTCATCATTAGTAACCTGTCCGGTAATCATTCCAAACTGATACAAGGCTTCTTTAATATCCAGAGCCATTAAGTCGCTGGACAAATTAGTTTCCAGTCCGTATTTTACTTTCTGGATTTCGTCTAATGCTTTCAGTAGCGAATCGTAATGTCTGGTATTAGTAACAATCGTTTCATTATTGCGCAAAGCACCGGTATTGACAAACGAAAGGAGCTGATTTTTAAGTTCGTCTACGCTAATATTTTCTTTGGCAGAGATTAAGTTCAAATTGTGGATTTCAGATTTAAGAGTATCAGCTTCATTTTCAGAAAGCAAATCCGATTTGTTACCAACAATAATTAAAGGTTTTAAAGGAAACTGATTCTTGATTTTTTCAATTTCTATTTGGTTCATCTGCAAACTGCCATCTGCAAACTGTAAACTACTGTCTAATAAATAAATCACGACCTGAGCTTGCTCAATTTTTTCAAACGTTTTACGGATTCCGATGCTTTCCACCACATCTTCGGTTTCTCTGATTCCGGCGGTGTCTATAAATCTAAAACCAATTCCGCCAATGACCAATTCGTCTTCGATAGTATCACGCGTAGTTCCCGCAATTTCAGAAACAATGGCGCGTTCTTCATTCAATAAAGCATTCAAAAGCGTTGATTTCCCTACATTGGGTTCTCCAACAATAGCCACAGGAATTCCGTTTTTGATGACGTTCCCCACGGCAAATGAATCAATCAATCGTTTCAGTACAAACTCAATTCGGTTCAGCAAGTCATGAAATTGGGTTCTGTCGGCAAATTCTACATCTTCTTCGGCAAAGTCCAATTCGAGTTCAATCAGTGAAGCAAAATTCAATAGTTCTTCCCGCAATTTGGCAATTTCATTCGAAAAGCCACCACGCATTTGCTGCATAGCAATTTGATGGGAAGCTTCATTATCCGATGAAATCAAATCGGCAACGGCTTCGGCTTGCGACAAATCGAGTTTACCATTCAAGAAAGCGCGTAAAGTAAATTCACCGGCATTGGCCATACGGCAGCCTTTTCGAAGCAATAACTGAATGATTTGTTGCTGGATATAAGTAGAACCGTGACAGGAAATTTCAATGGTGTTTTCGCCGGTATAGGAATTTGGACCTTTAAAAATAGAGACCAAAACTTCATCCAAAGTCTTACTGTCATCCACAATATGACCCAAATGCAGCGTATGTGTTTTTTGAATCCTTAAATCTTTGTTTTTTACAGACTTAAAAACAGAATGACCAATAGCAATGGCATCATCGCCCGAAATACGGATTACGGCTATCGCTCCGGCTCCCGAAGGCGTCGCTAATGCTACAATGGAATCTTGTGAAATCATATCTGAAATTTTATGCAAAAGTAACTAAAATTGGGAATGCAACAAGCCTGCTTACAAAACCATTCACTTTATTTTTAGTTAAAAAAATGCCAAACTGACAATTATCATAGTATTTCAGCATTAGTTTTGTAATTTTATGTAAATAATTGATTGGCAATTAATTAACAAATATCATGAAAAAAATTCTATTTCCTACGGACTTTTCGGATACATCAAAAAATGCGTTTCTGTATGCTTTAAAACTGGCGGATAGTATCGGTGCTGAGATTATTACATTGCATGTTTATGAATTACCACAGGCGGATTATATAGATGTTTCAGCTTATTTATATGAAATCTACGAAGTGACGGAATTAAGCAATTTTGAAAACTACCGTGATGAGGTTCCTGCGTTGAGAAATATTGCTGAAGCCAATGATTTAGGACACATCAAAATCAGTAATGTTTTGGAAAATGGGAATCTAATCAGTAAAATTATCGAAATTTCTAATGCCGAAAACATTGATTATATTGTTATGGGGACCAAAGGTGCCACGGGATTAAAAGAAACCTTTTTGGGAACAATCACGACCAAAGTGATGAATGATACCAAAGCAGTAGTGCTGGCTATTCCCGAAAACTGTAAATACCAACCCATCAAAAAAATACTTTTTATTACCCAATACGTTCCCGCTGATCGTAAAGTTTTAGAAAAAGTGATGGCTTTGGCCAAAGTATTTCAGGCTCATATCGATTGTTTACGCGTAGAAGCACTCCACATATCGAACAAAAAAGACAGCATGGAGGATTGGAAATCCCTTGTAGAAAATCAAGACATTACCTTGCATTCCATCACCGGAAATGATGTGGAAGGAATCATACTCGATTTTATCGAATTGCATAAAATCAATATGATTACAATGCATGTCTATCATAAAAATTTCTTTGAAAAACTATTCCAAATCAGTCTTTCAAAAAAATTATCCTATCATGTAAATGTGCCTATTCTGGCCATTCATGAATAGCAGGATTTAAATAGCTATTGGTTATAGTTTTAGCGGTTTGAATGAGAATTTTATCCTACTTAAACGGTTGTTGTAAACAGATGATAATTATATATTTATAATTCAATTGTTGTGATTACTTTGATAAATGAACCCTATTAATTCGTATAAAAATGAAAAAGATTCTATTCCCAACAGATTTTTCTGAAGTGGCCAATAACGCCTTTGTCCATGCTTTAGAATTTGCAAAAGTAGTTCATGCTGAACTGGTTTTATTGCACACATTTGAATTGCCGGTCTATGACAATCAGTTTTTTCCGGAGAACTATGCTGTCATTTATGATTCCTTAGAGTTGTCTCAATTTGATGCTTTTAAGGATGAAATTCCAAAACTCCGTGCCATAGCCGAAGAACACCATTTAGATAAAATAAAAATGACCCATCGGTTGATGGATGGGGATTTATTGTCTAATATCAGAAAGTCCATCAAGGAGGACAAAATCGATTTTGTTATCATGGGAACTTCTGGTGCTACAGGATGGGAAGCCTTCTTTGTAGGGACTAATACCGGCTCCGTAATCACCGAAATTGATATTCCGATGCTTTGCGTTCCATTAGAAGCTAAATTCAAAAAAATCAAAACAATAGGCTTTACCACCCGTTTTAGAACGAAAGATAAAAAAGCACTGAAAACCGTTTTGGATATTGCCAAAAAAACAAATGCCAAAGTAAAATGCCTGTATGTAAAAACCAGCAGCTCCGATGTTTCAAAAGAGACAATAGAAAAATGGGAAGCCGAGTTTATGCAGGAACCAATTGAGTTTTTTGTCATTACCAGCGATGCGGTAAAAGAAACCATTTTAGACTTTATCCTTTATAAAGAAATTGATGTTTTAACAATGTTGACCTACAAAAGAGGCTTTTTTGAAGGGATATTCAAACCGAGTTTAACCAAAAAAATGGCAGCTAATTTTGAAATTCCAATTCTGGCCATACCCATAGATTAATTGACGACACGACTGAATCTTTCGTTCTGAAAATAATTCGATAACTAGCGCAAGCTAAAACGAAATACATAGGCGCATTTCTAAATAACCCTGCTATATTTGCAATTCATCAATTGAATTATGGAAGTGTACAAAGTAAAAAAAGAAGCATATTCGGAAGCGTTACATAAAATCAACAAAAAATACAATAGTATCAGCATTTTAAGGCTTTTAACTATTGTATTTTTTTTGGTGTCCCTTTATTATTACATCAAAACGAGTACGGTTTTCTTCATGGTTTTGGCCGTTTTGCTCTTTGTGCTTTTTATTGTTTTAATGCGCTTTCATTCCCGACTGCTTTTTCAAAAGAAAATCAAACAAGCACTATTGGCTATTAATGAAAATGAAATCGCGTATTTAAACCGGGAAAAAATACCTTTCGAAAACGGAGTAGAATTCAATGATTTCCATCATCCGTATGCCTATGATTTGGATATTTTTGGGGACCATTCATTATTCCAAAATCTGAACAGGACGGCTACATTTATAGGAAAAAAAACGTTGGCAAAACAACTTTTAACCCTTTTGGCAAACGAAGAAATTGTTAGAAACCAACAAGCGATTCTTGAATTAGACGAGAAATTAGATTGGCGTCAGGAGTTTTTGGCTTTAGCCAAAGTCAGTGATGACACTAAATCCGGTTATGAAACGCTTTTGCAATGGAATTCATTTACCGGCAGCCCTTTGTCAAGAGTCAGTGTTGTCTTTTCTTTTGTATTGCCTATACTGTTTTTGGTCACTTTTATAGCGTATGTAGTGACCTCAAATCCCGCCTTTTTATCGGTCATTTCCTTATTGGTAGTTATTAATTTAGGGTTTTTAGGACTGTTTTTGAAACGCATTCAAATCGAAATTGCCAATGCATCCAACATAGATAAAACCATCAAACAGTACGGTTTATTGATGCAGAAAATTGAAGAGGAATCTTTTCAATCTCAAAAATTAAAAGACCTGCAGCAAAAACTCACCTTCAAAAAAGAAAATGCCAGTGTGCATTTAAAGCAATTAGCTTCTTTGTTTGGGAACATGGACAGCATTGGGAATTTTGTCACTGCCATTCTGTTCAACGCAACATTTCTTTTTAATGTTCATGTTTTAAAAGCGTTATTGCAATGGAAAAAAGAACATACCGAAGCATTAGAAAATTGGCTGGAAATTATTGGCGAATTCGAAATGCTCAATAGTTTAGCGAATTTCTCCCATAATAATCCGTCGTTTACGTATCCGACATTAAACACTGATTTTCAAATAGATTTTTCTAATCTGAGTCATCCTTTGCTAAATCCTGCAACCAGAATTGGGAATGAAGTACAATTTCATCCGCAGTCGTTCATGATTTTAACCGGTTCTAATATGTCCGGTAAAAGTACTTTTTTGAGAAGTTTGGGAATCAATATGGTTTTGGCTGGAATGGGTTCGTCTGTTTCTGCTGATAAAGCGAATGTACATCCTTTACCTGTTTTAGTTTCCATGCGATTATCAGATTCCTTATCGGATAGTGAATCGTATTTCTTTGCCGAAATCAAACGTTTAAAACAAATCATGGAAGCTTTAGAAGGAAATCCTGCTTTTGTATTATTAGACGAAATTCTGCGCGGTACGAATTCTGATGATAAGCGCAACGGAACTATTGAGGTTGTGAAAAAAGTAATTGCAAAGAAAGCCATTGGTGCTATTGCCACGCATGATATTGAAGTGTGTTTGACAACAAATGATTACCCAAATGTGCTGACCAATAAATGCTTTGAAGTAGAAATACACAATGACGAATTGCATTTTGATTATAAACTTCGGGACGGCATTTGCCAAAACAGAAGTGCTACATTCTTAATGAAAAAAATGGGCGTAATTTAATTTAGGTAGCAGCTTGAACTATTGTAGGATATAAAAATCTTACCATAATTAATTTCAACTTTGTAGCATAAAAAAAACCGCAATTCTGGTTAGAAATTGCGGTTTTTTTGAATATAAATGGTTTTGGTTAGTTAGCGAATTCTATATTTTGAATGCTGAAAATTAGCTGTTCAACATTACTGGCATTACAAGCATGGTCACTGTTTCTCCGTCTTCTAATCCGTCTACTGGAGTTAGAATTCCGGCTCTGTTTGGCAATGACATTTCAAGCATAATCATATCCGATTGTAAGTTGGTCAACATTTCGGTTAAGAAACGGGAATTGTACCCAATTTGCATATCATCACCTTGATAATCACAAGTCAGTCTTTCTTCGGCTTTGTTGGAGTAATCGATATCTTCGGCAGAAACATTCAATTCAGCTCCAGCGATTTTCAAACGAATTTGGTGTGTTGTTTTATTCGAAAATATCGCAACACGACGTACAGAACTCAAAAACTGAGAACGTTCAATCATTAACTTATTTGGATTTTCTTTTGGAATTACCGCTTCATAATTAGGATATTTTCCATCAATCAAACGACACATTAAAATGTAATTGTCAAAAGAAAAAGTAGCATTCGAATCGTTATATTCGATCTTCACTTCTGCGTCCGAAGTTGTAAGAATATTTTTTAGAATAGTCAACGGTTTTTTAGGCATAATGAAATCAGCTACTTGAGAAGCCGTTACATCAGTACGCGCATATTTTACTAGTTTGTGAGCATCAGTAGCAACAAAAGTCAATCCTTGTGGTGAAAACTGAAAGAATACACCAGACATCACCGGACGTAAATCATCATTTCCAGCAGCAAAAATCGTTTTACTGATGGCTGTTGCCAAAACATCAGCAGGAACAAGTGTTACCGATGGTTCGTCTAAGTTTACTGCTTTAGGAAATTCTTCTCCAGGAGCATAAGCCAACGCATATTTTCCTGAATTTGAACTGATTTCTATCGTGCTGTTTTCTTCAACAGTAAAAGTCAACGGTTGTTCTGGAAACGTTTTAAGGATTTCTAAAAGTAATTTTGCAGGAACCGCAACGCTACCTTTGCTGGTAGAATCAATATCTAAAGTCGCAGACATGGTAGTTTCAAGATCAGAAGCAGAAACGGTTAGTACGTTATGATCTAAATCAAATAAAAAGTTATCTAAAATGGGTAAAGTATTGCTACTGTTGATAACGCTACCTAAAACTTGTAATTGTTTCAATAAGTACGAACTCGATACTATAAATTTCATCTGTTATGTTTTATTATTTTGGGTATCTTTTTTGATTTCTTTAAAAACCATACACTTTACAAATATATCGTAAACTATTCTAGTTTTTAAATTTTTTTATTAACATCTACCGGCTGTATTTTCTTTTGCGGAGGAAAGTAAACACAAGTCCAAAAAGCACTAAAATAAGAATTGGTAGCCCGATAGTTAGGAATTGGGTTCGGGTGTAGTTTTCATACACTTTTTCTTTATCCAATAAAGGCAAATCAAGATCTTTACTTCGAATGTTAATAAGTCCGTTGTCATCCAACAGATAATTGACACAGTTTATCAAAAAATCTTTATTATCATACAAATTACCTGAGCGTTGGTCGTAACCCAATTCTACAGGCTGAAAGTTTTTATCCAATTGGTTTCGGATTAAATCCCCATCCGAAATGACAATCATCTTATTTTCTTTTCCTTTGGCTTCAAAAGTCTTTTGGTCAAAAGGAAGCACTCTGTTTTCAAACATCGAATGAAAAGAACCTTCAAGCAAAACCGAAAGCGGAATATTGCCTTTGTTCACATAATCGGCAGGAGTCGTTTCCTCTGTCACGCTATTCAAATTAATTTCAACCGGAGTTCCTATTTTCTTTGAATATTGGGAAGATTGCAACAAAATGGTTTTCTTGATTCCGTTTTTTAAAGTGTCGATGCCATTGGCAAAATCAAACTTGATACCTCCCAAATTTTTCACAATCGGATGCAAGCTCGTTGGATACACCTGTGGCGCAAATTTCCAGTTAAATTCCTGAAATTGAGTCGCACTTCCTTGTTCTCCGGAAGCTAACTTGATTGGACTTCCTTGCTCATCTTTGACTAAATCCGGATTGATTCGGAAGCCATATTTAAAGAACATATCATTTAAATTCAAATTTCTAGGATAGGCCAAAGTGGCTCCGGAACTGTTGTACAAACTGTCCATTTCAACCGCAACCTGATCTACAAGCCACAAGGTTTTACCGCCATTGATGATGTATTGGTCTAAAACCTGTTTCTCGCCGTCAGTAAAAGTTTTCGTAGGTTTGGCGATGATAGCCAAATCATATTTTTCTAAAGCTTCTAAACTTCCGATAGGATTTTTTGCAACAGAATCTAATGTGAACGGACCAATGTGGTAACTTTCTCGAACCTGCAACAGAAATTTAGCAATATAAGCTTCATGAGGTTCACCGTTTCCTTTGATTACGGCTACTTTTTTCTGTTTTTCTTTGGTGATTTTATTCAAAGCATCCGCAATCGAATATTCCAGATGTTGCACGGAACCAATCACTTTTTGAGTAGTCGAAGCGCCCATTCTGTTTTTCAACAAAGGAATATTAACTTCTTTATTGTTATACACCGCAATTGCCCAAGGAAAAACCATAGCTTGAGATTGTTTTCCTTTGTCGTCAACGGTTATGTTTATTGGTGTAAGTCCTTTTCGGTACAACTCTTTGATGTTGTCCATGCTTTCGTCTTCGTTTTCCAATGGATCTACAAATTCAAAAACAATATTAGAATTATAGCCTTGAAATTCTTCTAATAATTGACGTGTTTCTTGTTGTAATCGCTTGAATTCTGCAGGCAAATCACCTTGCATATAGACTTTTACAGACAGCGGATTTTTGACTTGTTTGATGATACTCAACGAAGTATTCGAAAGCGTATATCTTTTGTCTTTGGTAAGGTCAAAACGATGAAAAAATCCATTGCTTAACACATTCAAAAACAATACAAAGGAAAGAATGCCGAGTACCGATTTCAGGTTGTTTTTCTTAGAAGTTGTCATTACGATTTAAACGATTTTAGATTATAAACAGTAAACGAAAGAAAGACAATCGTTATACTGCTAAAATAAATGATATCTCGAGTGTCTAATACGCCTCGGCTCATGCTTTTGAAATGGTCTTGCATTCCTAAAGCTGCTATTTTCGAAGAGAAATTCGGAACAATGGCAGACAAACCTTCGAACCCAAAATAAAAGAAGAAACAGACAAAAACGGCAACTATAAATGCCACAATTTGGTTTTCAGACAGGGTAGAAGTAAAAATCCCGATGGCGGAATAAGCAGCAATCAGGAATAATAATCCAAAATAAGAACCCATTGTGCTTCCCATATCGATATTGCCTTCCGGCATTCCCAAACCCGAAATTACCGCTACATAAATAAATGTTGGAATAATTGCCATTGTAATTAATAATACTGCGCCAAGGAATTTTCCGTTTACGATTTGCCAAATCGACAAGGGCTTGGTCAGTAATAATTCTAAAGTACCTTGTTTTTTTTCATCCGAAAAACTGCGCATGGTTACAGCAGGAATCAAAAAGATTAAAATCCATGGAGATAAGGTGAAAAAAGGAGTCAAATCTGCAAAACCAGTGTTCAAAATATTGTATTCTCCTTCGAAAACCCAAAGAAAAAGGCCATTCAAAATCAGGAAAATGGCGATGACCAAATAACCGACAGGGGAACCGAAAAAGGATTTTATTTCCCGTAATACTATTGATTTCATTCTATATGTTTATTCGTTGATTTGTTTATTTTGAAACGGGCATCTATTACTCTAAACTTGCTAATTTATTTACGCTCCACGCTTCGGGTTTGTCATTGAACAGTTTTTTGGTAAAAGACCAGACTTCATTAAAAAGTTCTGAATTTCTGTAATTTTCTAAATCAGCTTCGGTTTCCCAATAACTGTAGGTGAAGAAAATAGAAGGATTATTTTTATCCTGATACAATTCTAAGAAACGGTTTCCGGGCGCATTTCGTATCCGTTCTTTCATTATTTCGAAGTTGGCTAAAAAAGCAGGAATGTGTTCCTCGTGAAAACTCAATTTTACTATTCGTACAAACATTGTTTTTTTGTTTAAAATTCAAAAAGTTCAAAGTAGCGCTGCTTTAAACAAATTTAATTAGTACTGTATCCCTGTAATTCAATCCCAGTAAGCTATTGGCAGAACCCACTTTGGAAGGATTGCTCCTGAAAATGGCAATCTCTAAGAAACCGGCTTCATTGAAAATGGCTAATTTTTCACCTTCGTAATATTTGATTGGATATTTATCAGAACTCGCAATTGCCGAATAATTGGGCAAAATGGTTTTGATATTTTTAGTTTTCATTACAATTTCATACGGTCTTCCTCTGGATACATCAAGAAATTGTTTTTTTGAAATATTGGTGACAACATTTCCAAAATGATCAATATAAATGACATGGCCTTTTAAGGAATTACTGTCCGCAGCTAAAACCGCTTGCAATTCAGTTACTTGTTTGATGGTGTTGATTTCTTTGCCAATGACGTTTAGCAAACCACCTTTGGCAATATGACAGGCTACTTTGACAAACACATCCATATCGGTGGCTTCATTGTGAAGGCGGTCGTGTATGTTGATGGTAACTATTTTTTGGGGAACAATTTTTTGCGTCAGCATACTCAAAATACCATTATCGGCTGCAATAAAATAATGGTCGTTCCATTGCATGACGATATGTTGGTTTTCTTTATTCCATTCCATATCCACTCCAATCAAGTGAACTGTTCCTTTTGGGAAACTGGCATAGGAAGCGCCAATAACGTAACTTGCTTCAACAGTGTTGAATGGGTCTATGTCATGCGAAATATCGATAATTGCCGCATCTGAATATTCGGATAAAATCTTCCCTTTTAAAGCACCGACAAAGTGATCTTTCAAGCCGTAATCGGTAGTAAGGGTAATTATTGACATAATTTTGTTTATAACTATTGGCGTAACTTAAACCTAATTTTAATTAAATTTGAGAAATGCAAAGCTAAAGTATTTTAGGCTTTAATTAAATAGATTTTTAATTTGAATTTAAAACGCAATACTATGATAAATACTTTCTTTTTAGTTTTTCTGTTTTTTTGCAGTCTTCAGTCTTTTAGCAAGAAATTGCCTCATCCGCAGATGTGCCGTTTTAGGCCACATTAAAGGATGTCAGATTGCGACTTTACATTTAAAATAACTTAAAAACGACAGCTTTTGAACGAAAGAATCATCGAGCTCATAGACATCGCTCCAAAAGATTTTTGGGGCGCTCAAGACACTCATCTTGAAACTATTAAAAAATACTACCCAAAATTGAAAATTGTTGCCCGAGGAACAACAATAAAAGCTTTTGGTGAAAAAGAAGTCTTGGACGAGTTCGAAAAGCGGTTTCAGCGGTTGATGTTGCATTTTACACGATACAACACAATTGATACTAATGTGATTGAACGCGTGATTATGGACGGTCAAGAAGAAAGAAAAATGCAGGGCCATGATAAAATATTAGTGCATGGCGTGGGCGGAAAAATCATCAAACCGATGACGCCTAACCAGCAACTTCTGGTGGATACGATGGATAAAAATGACATGGTATTTGCCGTAGGTCCCGCAGGAACAGGAAAAACATATACTGGTGTTGCCATGGCCGTAAAAGCGTTGAAAGAAAAGCAAGTCAAACGAATTATTCTTACGCGTCCGGCGGTAGAAGCAGGGGAGAACCTGGGTTTTCTTCCGGGGGATATGAAAGAAAAATTAGACCCGTACATGCAACCTTTATACGACGCGTTACGCGATATGTTACCGAATGAAAAATTAGAGGATTACATCTTGAAAGGTATTATTCAGATTGCGCCATTGGCCTTCATGCGCGGACGAACTTTAGATAATGCTTTTGTTATTTTGGATGAAGCACAAAATACGACTCATTCCCAAATGAAAATGTTTCTGACCCGTATGGGAAAAAGTGCCAAGTTCATGATTACGGGCGATCCCGGCCAAGTCGATTTACCCCGCAGAACCATTTCGGGGCTTAAAGAAGCTTTATTAGTTTTGAAAGACATTGACGGAATCGGAATCATTTATCTGGATGATAAAGACATTGTACGCCACCGATTAGTCAAAAAAGTAATTGATGCGTATAAGATGATTGAAAATAATGACTAGAAAATAATTAATTATTATTGGTAATCAGACAAGTATAAACCACGGATTTTCGAATTTTAATTCGAGAATCCGTGGTTTTTTTTATCCAAAAATCGGGAAAATGGTTTGGCTTCAAACCTCAAATCGAATAGTTAAAAATCGGGAATGTTATTTTAATAAAAGGTAAAATCGCTATTAATCTTTTCACAACTCTCTTTTTTTCTTTGTGTTTCTGTTCAAAATGCAATAAATTTGAAAGTATAAAAAATAAGAACAGCCAAAAACGACGATGACAAAAGAAAAAATTAAAGTAGTAATTAGCGATTTAGACGGCACTTTACTCAACTCCGAACACCGAATATCTTCTTATACCAAATCTATTTTTAAGGAACTTCACGATCAGAATTATTTAATAATTGTGGCCACGGGACGCCATCATTTAGACGCAATGGCTATCATTGAAGAATTGGGTTTTCCGGTTTATTTAGTGACTTCAAACGGTGCGAGAATTCATTCGCCAACCAAAGAATTGCTATTTGCTTTTAATTTAAAAAGTGAGGCAGTACAATCTGTTTTGTCTTTAGAAATTGATCCGGAAATTACAACTGTTTTATTTAAAGAAGAAGTTTGGCAGACCTCAAAAACCAATAAAAAACTAAACAGTTTCCAAAAAGAAATGACCTATCCGCCTGAGGTAGTTGATTTTGATACTTTGGAGGATTTTAGTGCCATAAAAATATTTTTCACACACGATAATCACGAAAAATTAGTAGCCTTAAAAGAACGTATTTTGGTCGATCATTCGGAAGAATTCAGTCATGCGTTTAGTTTGCCAATTTGTTTAGAATTCATGGATAAATCGGTAGATAAAAGTGTGGCGATTGCTAAGATTTTAGAAAAAGAAAATTTTAGTTTTCAGGAAGCAATTGCTTTTGGCGACGGATTTAATGATGAAAATATGTTGAAAGCTACCGGAAAAGGGTTAATTATGGGCAACGCTCCCGAAAACTTAAAAGACAAACTATCTCATTTAGAAGTGATTGCTTCAAATGATAATGATGGAGTTGCAAAGTATTTATTTACGATATTGTTAGAATAAACGGGTTTTGATTTTAAAACGAGGTTTGTAACTCCAACGGAATCAGATTCTATTTCATCCAGCTATTGATTAATTAGTGGAACTGAATGGGATTCTTTGCTTTATATCCTAAAATAATCCTAAATTTGCATTCATAAAAAAACAACACAATACTAAAAATAATGAGCAATACAATCACCACCACTAATTTTAATTTTCCAAATCAAAAATCGGTTTACCGAGGAAAAGTAAGAGAAGTTTACAACATAAACGATGAACTTTTAGTAATGGTCGCCACAGATAGGCTTTCGGCTTTTGATGTGGTTTTGCCAAAAGGAATTCCGTATAAAGGACAAATTTTGAATCAAATCGCTACCAAATTCATGGAGCTGACTAAAGATATTGTTCCGAATTGGTTGATTGCAACTCCGGATCCAAATGTTGCTGTTGGGCATTTATGCGAGCCTTTCAAGGTAGAAATGGTAATACGCGGTTATGTTTCAGGTCATGCTGCCCGTGAATATGCACTTGGTAAAAGAGAAATTTGTGGGGTAAAAATGGCAGAAGGGTTAAAGGAAAATGATAAGTTTCCGGAACCAATTATCACGCCAACTACAAAAGCAGATAATGGCGAACACGATGCTGATATTTCAAGAGAAGATATTTTGTCTAAAGGAATTGTTACCGAAGAAGATTATTTGGTTTTAGAAAAATATACTCGTGCTTTGTTTCAAAGAGGAACAGAAATCGCTGCTGCTCGCGGATTAATTTTGGTAGATACCAAATATGAATTTGGTAAAACCAAAGAAGGAGTAATTGTTCTGATTGATGAAATTCATACTCCGGATTCCTCTCGTTATTTCTATTCTGAAGGGTATCAGGAAAGACAAGATAGAGGCGAAGAGCAAAAACAATTGTCAAAAGAGTTTGTACGTCGTTGGTTAATTGAAAACGGTTTTCAAGGACAAACGGGACAACAAATTCCAAATATGACTGACGAATACATCGCAACAGTTTCTGAAAGATACATCGAATTGTATGAAAATATTCTTGGAGAGCAATTTGTAAAAGCTGATATTTCAAATATCAATGAGCGAATTGAAAAGAATGTTTTGGCTTATTTGAAGTCTAAATAATACTGTTCAAATAAAATTAAAAAACCGCAATGTCTATTGATATTGCGGTTTTTATATTTTAATCCTTACAAGAATTCCTGAAAGATTTATTGTAACGAGGCCATGTCAATTACAAAACGGTATCTCACGTCACTTTTCAACATTCTCTCGTAAGCGTTGTTGATGTCCTGCATTTTGATAATCTCAATTTCAGAAACAATATTGTGTTCTCCACAAAAATCTAACATTTCTTGAGTTTCGGCAATGCCACCAATTACAGAACCTGCAACAGATTTTCGTCCTAATATCATTGGAACCGTATTTAAAAAAGGTTCTAAACCTCCCAAATAGCCAACCAAAACTAAAGTACCATTAATGTTTAGAGTTCCAACATAAGGATTAACATCGTGTACGTAAGGAACGGTATCAATTATCAAATCAAATTTTCCGTTTACCGAATTCATTTGATTACTATCTGTAGAAATAATCACGGCATCGGCTCCTAATGCTAAAGCGTCTTTTTCTTTATCCGGCGTTCTTGAAAACAGCGTAACTTCTGCACCCAAACCTTTTGCCAATTTGATGGCCATATGACCTAATCCGCCCAAACCAACTACTGCAACTTTACTTCCTTTGGTCACTTTCCAATGACGAAGCGGAGACCAAGTGGTAATTCCGGCACAAAGTAATGGAGCAACGGCTGCTAAATCTAAGTTGGAAGGCACTTTCAATACAAAGTGTTCATCGACTACAATTTTTTGAGAATACCCACCATAAGTGTATCCGCCCAAATGTTTATCAGCACTACCGTAAGTTCCTGTAAAACCGGTTAAGCAATATTGTTCAAGGTCATTCTTGCAGCTGTCGCAAGTGTGACACGAGTCAACTAAACAACCAACTCCTGCTAAATCACCAACTTTTAATTTGGTTACTTCGCTTCCCACTTTGGTTACTTTACCCACAATTTCATGACCAGGAACAGCAGGATACACCGTAAATCCCCAATCATTTCGAGCAGTGTGCAAATCGGAATGGCAAACGCCGCAATACAAAATCTCAATTTCGATATCTTTTGAAGTAACAGCTCTTCGGTTGATGTTCATTTCTTTCAAATCGGCATCGGCAGCTTCAGTACCATATGCTTTTACTGGTGTAGTATTCATAGTTTTTTTATTTTAATAAGAGCCTTCTTTTGAAAAACTATTTCAAAGGTAAGACTTCATTAGGACAAGTTATTGTATTTAATGTTTCCTTAATTTATTTTTAGCAACTGTTGAATGAATTATAGGGATACTTATCACTTTTAAGGATTAGATACAAAAAAGGTTTGTCAAAATTGCTTTCAGATAAACCTTATTTGAGTTTGTTTTATTTTAAATTCTCGTTGAAAAACTGCCCCAGTTTATCAAAAAGGGGATGGTTTTTGTTTTAAAGCGTTCATATTAATTGGGTTTGCTAATTCCTAAGTTTTCATTCTTGTGTAACTCTGGATTTTGAACAAGCGTTGCCACGAAAGCAGCAATGCTCTTTCTTGAAATCGCTGAACCTGTTTCGGGTGTGCCTTTTTGGGTAATCGCATAATCAATTTCGTTGCCATTGGTAAACCAGTCGGGACGCAAAATGGTATAATCCAATCCTGAACTTTCGATTACGTCTGCCAACTTTCGGTAAGGAACTAAAACAGGTTTTAAAGGCGTTTCATAAATACCGATGGAACTAATGGCAATAATTCTTTTCACATCGGCTTCTTGCATCGCTTTTACAATGTTTTGGGTCATGGTTTCCAAGTTTCCGGCAAGGTTTACATACACAATGTCCTGACCGGCAATTGTATTTTTTAGGTTGGCATAATCCATTACATCGGCTTCAACAACTGTGCAGTTGGTGGTGTCATTTGCGATACGGCTTTTGCTTCTTGCCAATAGCGTTAGGTGAACATCGGGTACATTTTTCAACGTATCGATTACATATTTAGCAAGACTGCCGCTCGCTCCAATTACGAGTACATTTTTCATTTTTTTATATTTAGGTTCAACCACCAACTTGTTTTGGGCATCAGAAAAATTGGAAAACAAACAGATGAATAGGGTTAACGTAATAATTAGTTTCATTTTCATTCTTTAATTTATTCAAGAGTTGTAGCTGCTTTTGTTTTAATACCGATTTCCAACAATAGTGATTTTAGAAAGAGTATCGGTCAAACTCTTTAATTCCTCTGGTGTAAATTGAAAATCAATAGACCAAAGATTTTCCTGTAAGTGTGCCAATTTGGTTGTACCTGGAATGGGAACTATCCAAGGTTTTTGTGCTAACAACCAAGCTAATGATACTTGTGCAGCGGTTAGTCCTCTTTTATTTCCAAATTCAGTCAATACGTCAATTATTTTCCAATTGGCAATAACGGCTTCTGGTTGGTAACGCGGTAATTTTCCACGATTATCATTATTAGGATTGTATTGGGTGCGTTCGTTGATATATCCGGTCAAATAGGCTCTGCAAAGCGGACTGTAAGGAACAAATCCGATTCCTAATTCTTCACAGACATTCAGAATGTCTTTTTCAGGATCTCTTGTCAGTAGCGAATATTCGGTTTGAATAGCGGTTAGTTGTTGTATTTCGTGTGCTTTTCGAATGGTGGATGCGTCGGCTTCACTTAATCCAAAATTCAAAACTTTGCCTTCTTTTATTAAATCTTTTACAGTTCCTGCCACATCTTCAATAGGTACATTAGGATCAACTCGGTGTTGATAGAGTAAGTCTATTCTGTCGGTTTTCAATCTTTTCAGAGATTGTTCCACCACTTCTTTGATGTGTTTTGGCTGACTATTGAATGCTCCGGTAAGTTTTCCGTTTTTGATGTCAAAACCAAACTTGCTGCATAACGTTATTTTATCTCTGAAAGGCGCGATGGCTTCTCCCAACAACTCTTCATTTGTGTAAGCACCATAAGCTTCTGCCGTATCAAAAAAAGTTACTCCCATATCATAAGCATTTCTAATTACGCCTATCATAGGTTTTCTATCGGGTACAAAGCTTCTGTTCCAAGACATTCCCATGCAACCCAATCCCATTGCCGAAACTTCTATCTTGTGGTTGCCGGAGCCTAAAAAACGATTTCCTAAAATTTTGTCATTGGTAGTTTCTTTTGGTTCCAATTTGATGTTTTCATTCTTTGACGGCATTCCAAAAGCAGTAGATACGACTAAAGAACTTCCGGCAAGCGCACCTAATTTTAGAAAATCTCTTCTATTTTTATGTTGCATAATATTTAATTTAAGGGGTTATTTTAGTTGACTTTATTGTATTATTTTCCTACTCTTTGTTGCAAATGTGCTGGATAACGGTCTCCTTGAACGTTGGTTTTGGCGAAAGCGGCATCAATCTCTTGAATATCTGCTGCTGATAAAATAATGGAAGCACCACCAATATTTTCGGTCAATCGATGTGATTTTGTGGTTCCTGGAATAGGAACAATCCACGGTTTTTGAGCCAATAACCAACCAAGTGCTATCTGTGCCGGTGTTGCCTTTTTTTGCGTGGCAATGGCACCTAATAATTCGACCAACTTTTGATTTGCTTTTCGGTTTTCTTCACTGAAACGAGGCACGATATTTCTAAAATCGGTAGGGTCAAATTGAGTGTTTTCTGTGATAGCGCCGGTCAAAAATCCTTTCCCTAATGGGCTAAACGGAACAAAACCGATTCCCAGCTCTTCTAATGTTGGTATGATTTCCAATTCAGGTTCTCTCCACCAAATGGAATATTCACTTTGCAAAGCCGTTACAGCTTGTACAGCGTGGGCTTTTCGAATCGATTGAACACCCGCTTCCGAAAGTCCAAAATGTTTTACTTTTCCTTCTGCAATCAAATCTTTAACCGTACCGGCAACATCTTCCATAGGTACGTTGATGTCTACTCGGTGTTGATAAAATAAATCAATCACATCTGTTTTGAGTCGTCTCAAGGATTCTTCGGCAACGGCCCTTATGCGTTCTGGACGGCTGTCTTGTCCTTTGCTGGAATCTCCTTCTTTAAATCCAAATTTGGTTGCAATAACTACATCTTTTCGGAAAGGTGCCAAAGCTTCTCCGACCAATTCTTCATTGGCTTTGCCATATGCTTCAGCTGTATCAAAAAAAGTGATTCCTTGTTCATACGCTTCTCTAATTAATTTAATGGCTGACTCTTTATCTGTTGCCGGACCATAACCAAAACTCAATCCCATACAACCCATTCCAAGAGCTGAAACTTCTAATCCATTGTTTCCTAATATTCTTGTTTTCATTTAATATGTTTTTGTTTTATTCTTTTCTATAGAATTTTAATAGTACAAAGTTCCTTCAATACCAGTTTCTATTTAGTATACAGATTACTGCTATTAGTACCATTATTACTGATTTGAGTTGTAGTGCTAACACATTAACAATCTGCGCACTATATTTGCATAATAAAATTAAAGAACTGGGTATGGAACAGATTATTAAACTTGAAAAAATTGCGCAATACAATCAACTCAAAGAAATTGAAACAAAACATCCTTTAATAAGTGTTTTTGATAATTCGAAAACAAAAGCATTACCAAATCACAGTCGGATGCATTTTGGATTTTATGGGATTTTTTTAAAAGCTGGAAATTGTGGAGAATTAAGATATGGACGTAACAACTATGATTATGATGACGGAACACTAGTTTTTATTGCTCCCGGACAAGTTTTAGAAGTTAATAATGAAGAAAATTATCAACCTTCAGGATTGGCTCTTCTTTTTCACCCTGATTTAATAAAAGGAACATCATTAGGAAAAAAAATGAGTCACTATTCTTTCTTTTCTTACGAATCGCATGAAGCGCTTCATTTGTCTTTAAAAGAACAACAAATTATAAAAGACTTGTTCGGTAAACTTGAATATGAATTGAGTCAATCGATTGATAAACATAGCAAAAGTATTATAACAAATAACATTGAGCTGTTTTTAAATTATTGTGTTCGCTTTTATGACAGACAATTTATAACCCGTGAAAATATTAATACTGATATTTTATCCAAATTTGAAAAGGTATTAAATACCTATTTTCATTCCGAAACGCCTCAGAATTTAGGACTTCCGTCTGTGAGCTATTTTGCAGATTGTTTGCATCTTTCACCTAATTATTTTGGAGATTTAATTAAAAAAGAAACGGGTAAATCAGCTCAAGAACACATACAATTAAAACTAATAGATATAGCGAAAGAAAGAATTTTTGATACTGAAAAGTCAGTAAGCCAAATCGCATTTGAACTCGGTTTTAAATACCCTCAGCATTTTAACCGAATGTTCAAAAAAAGTACGGGTTTCACTCCCAATGAGTATAGAAACAGGAATTAAAAAAAGTAAAACCCCTTAAAATAATCGAATTTTAAGGGGTTTATTTTTAGAAGGGATTTTAAATATGAATCCCTTCTAAAATTTTAATTTATTGATTGTTATTTTTATTGGGAAATAAAAGGAAAAAATAATACCCAACAAATTTTAAAACCTATTTCAAGTTAGTTGAACAGCTATTTGATTCAATTGAATACATCACTTAAAAAAAATACAGCAATTTAGGTAGGGTGATTTTGTTTCTAATTGTTATATAGATATAAATACAGTTTTTCTTTTTTTGGGAAGAGATAAAACATCTATAAATCAATTAAAAAAATGTATGAAACACTTTTACTTAACTTTTAATTTTTAAGCAAATGAAAACAAATCAAAGATCCCTTTTAGCACTACTAGTATCATGTGTATTATTATTTAGTTGTTCAAACGATGGCCCTGCTTCAACAACATCAGATACAACTGCTGCATCAACTTATGAAGTGGTAGCCACTACAGCTTTGCCAACTACTATTTCGACTTATATTGCATCAAAATATGTAGGTTCGACGACAACAGAAGCAAATTTGAATTCAGATGGGACTTATGTGGCGTATGTAGCTCCCGCAGCAGGAACGACATTTAAATCGAGTGCTACATCTAAATCAGAAACTGTATTAAAATTGCTTTTTACAGCTAAAGGAAATTTAGTTGCTGTAAAAACGCTAAACCCTCTGGCGGTGCTTGATTTGTTAACTACTATAACTACATATATTGCCACAAATTATGTAGGAGCGACTATTACTTCTGCGCATTTAGAATCTGATGGGAGTTTTGATGTATTAATTCTTAATGTAGATGGAACTAAAGCAAAATTGAACTTTGCTGCAGACGGTACATTTGTATCAGCAAGTGCGCTTAAAGCGAATGGAAATCACAAACACAAACATTCTGGCAACCATATTTCGGTAGCGGTAGTGGATTTATTAGCAGGCATTACAACTTATATTTCGACTAATTATACCGATGCAACTATAGTTTCAGCTCATAAAGAATCTGACGGAAGTTTTGATGTATTTATTGTTACTGCCGCTGGTGCAAAACTGAATTTGAATTTTACTGCAACGGGAGAGTTTGTTTCGGTTAGTGCGGATGGAAGTTTTCATTCAGGTAATCATTCTATAGTGGCTATCGCTGATTTATTGACGGATATCACAACTTATATCAATACTAATTATGCAGGAGCTAAAATAGTTTCAGCTCATAAAGAATCTGATGGTACTTTTGATGTATACATTTTAACTGCATCTGCTGTTAAACTAAAATTGAGTTTTTCTGCTACAGGAGTTTTTATTACTGTAAAAGTAGATGATGACACACATTCTGAGGATCATTCACCGATTGCTGTGGCTGATTTGTCGGTTGATATTTTATCGTATATCACTACAAATTATCCAAATGCAACTATTTTAGCCGCTCATAATGAGTCCGAAGGAGGTTTTGAAGTATATGTTCAAACGGCTATAGGAACTAAATTAGAAATTAAATTTACTGCAGCAGGAGTCTTTATTTCGGTAAAAGCTGATGATGATTCAAATTCTGATGATGATTCATCAATTGCCGTAGTTGATTTGTTAGCAGAGATTACTACTTATATCACTACAAATTATCCAAATGCAACTATAGTATCCGCTCATAGTCAGTCTAGCGGAGGTTTTGAAGTATATGTTCAAACGGCCACAGGAATTAAATTAGAAATTAAATTTACAGCCGCTGGAGTATTTGTGAAGGCAGAAAAGAAAAACTAAAGAAAACCTCTTTTATAATTCTAGTAAAAACGTTTATAAATTTAAAAACCCTAACACATCAATGTTAGGGTTTTTAAATTTGAAATAGCTTTAAAATTGGTACTTTATTCCCTAATTTCCATTATTAATAAACTCCGAAGGTGACATCGAAAAGCTTTTTTGAAAATTTCTGCTGAAGCTAGATTGCGAATTGTAACCTACTATTTCAGAAATTTCATAGACCTTGTATTTACCAGAAAGTAGTAACTCTGCAGCTTTTCTTAAGCGGGCATTATTTATTAGTTCATTTGGGCTTAAATTAGAGATATCTTTTATTTTACGATATAAAGTTGAACGACTCATATGCAAAATATCGGCTAATGATTCGACACTTAAGTTGGTATCGGTCATATTTTGATCAATAATATCCTCTAGTTTTTTAATGAATTCTTCGTCGATTTTATTGTGAGCAATAGTCTTTAAATGGGATAAAGGAGAACTTGCATAATATTCCATAACATGGCGTCTATTGGATAATAAATTATCTATTTGTGCCAAAATAAAATCTATCGAAAATGGTTTAGAGATATAAGCGTCAGCCCCAGATTCTAAACCTTTTATTCTTGATTGTACAGCGCTTAAGGCTGTTAATAAAATTACCGGAATATGACTCGATTCAATATTAGATTTAATACGGTCGCATAATTCAATTCCATCCATAATTGGCATTGTAATATCACTAATAACAACATGTATAATTTCATTATGAATTACTTTTAAAGCTTCTTCTCCGTTAGTAGCTTTAAAAACTTTATATTCTTTTCCAAGTTCTTTACTCATAAAATTGAGTAGCTCCAAATTATCCTCGACAACAAGTATTTGTGTTTTGATATTTTTAGCTATAATTTCATTTTCAAATTCTTCATTGCTTTCTTTTATATCAGTTTCGGAAGTATCCTTGTAAAGATTGAACTCACTTTCTTGACGCAGTGGTAATTGTAATACAAAAGTATTCATCGTATCGTCCAGAAATTGCAATTTTAAAGTCCCGTTATGTAATTCGGTCAAAGAATGTGCGAGTGATAAGCCAATTCCGGTTCCGGTTTGATTTCCAGTACCTAATATTCTAAAGAAAGGCTCGAAAATTTTACTTTTAAGACCTTTTGGAATTAAATTTCCATCATTTTTAACTATAAATTCCAGAGAATTTTCGTCTCTAAACATTGTAATTAGTACTTCGCTTTTGGCATATTTTATAGCATTACTAAGTAAATTACTTAGAATTTTTCTAATGGCTTCTTCATCCACAAAAGCATAAATATTTTTTTCACCCAATTCTAATTTCAAATGAATATTTCTTTCTTCAATTAAAGGAGCAAATTCTGATTGTAAATGTCTAACCAAAAGAGATATATTTGTTTCCACAAAAGTTAATTTCAACCCTTCCATTTCGGTCTTTCTAAAATCAAGCAATTCATTAACCAAGTTTAATAGGCGAGAGGTGTTTTTCTCCATTATTAATAAATTCTGTGGAATTTCAGCAGACTCATACGTTCTCTTCAGCAAAATTTCTAAAGGGCTCTTAATCAGAGTTAGAGGAGTTCGGATTTCATGGGCAATATTGGTAAAAAATTCGATTTTGGCATTATAAATTTCCTTCTCTTTCTCGTTATTTAGATAAGTGATTTTTTGATTATTTTCCTTAATATTCATGTGATGATACCTTTGTAAAAGCCAATATAGACATCCCGTTATTAGTAAAAAATAGCCAAAAAAAGCATAACTACTTGCCCAAAATGGAGGTAAAATTGTAATGTCAATAACAGCTTCTTTACTCCAAATTCCATTCACGCTTAATGATTTAACTCTAAATTTATAGTCACCGGATGGAAGCTCGGTAAAAAACACTTTATTATTTTTATTCAAATAAATCCAATCATCGTTGATACCGTCTAATTTGTACCAATATTCTGTAAGTTCCGGTGCTGTATAGCTTAACGAAGCAAAATCAATATTAAAATTCGACTGATGATTTTTTAAAGTAATTTTTTTGATATACGAAATAGATTCGTCTAGTGGAGAGTCTTCATCATTTACCACTACATCTTGATTGTTTATTTGAAGCCCGGTAATAAATATTGGAGGATTGAATTTATTTGTACTGAAATTTTTAGGATTAAAACTAATCATACCATTAAGATTTCCAAAATACATATCTCCATTAGAATCCTTAAAAGCCGAATTATAATTAAATTGATCACTTAATAATCCGTTTGCGGTAGTGAAAATTTTAACTGATTTTGTTTTAGGATTAAATCGGACTAAGCCTTTTGAAGTCGTGATGCATAAATTCTGTTTTTCATCTTGCAAAATAGAATAAATTACATTGCTGGGAAATCCATCTTTAGTAGTATAATTTTTGAATTCTTTTTTGTTGTAATCAAATAAATTCAAGCCATTTTCGGTTGCTATCCACAGATTATTTTGCTTATCCTGAAAAATAGAAGTTATAAAGTCATTACTGATACTTTTGTCATTATTAAAATCATGTTTGTAAACTACTTTCTCTTTAGTTTTTGAATCGTAATAAAACAGTCCGTCACGATAAGATCCTGCCCATAAGTTCCCTCTTCTGTCTTTAAACATACAGGTGTAATGGGTGCTTTCCGAAAAAATATCAGAAATGTTAAAAGTGTCATTTTTATCATCATATAAATAGATTCCCAAAGAGGTGACTACATATAATTTCTTTTCGGGAGTTTCATAAAATGTAACAATAAAATCACTTCTAAAATTGCTTGAAGTGTGGTCATAATGTTTTACAACTTTTCCGCTATTAGCATCCATAATATCTAATCCATGCTCAAAAGTCCCTATCCAAATTTTATTTCCTCTTGGTAAAACAGCATGGATATTATAAAAAGAAAGTCCTGATTTTGTTCCATTGGGCTGAAAATTAACAAATTTCTTGGTCTGTAGATTAAATTTATTAATTCCAGCATCTTCCGTACCAATCCAAAGATTGCCTTGATTGTCTTTGTGAATTTCACGAACAGCACTTCCTACAATTGCATTTTCACTTTTGCGGGGAAAGTATTTTTTGAACTGATCATATTGTTTTTGATGATAATTTACTCCACCAAAATAGGTTCCAATCCAGACCCCATTTTCTTTATCAATAGTGATACAATAAGCTGCATTATCTGAAATGGCATAAGGATCACTTGGACTCTTACGTAGAATTTTAATCGTTTTATTTTTTAAATTATAAATAGAGACTCCCGATTCGCTGGCAATCCATAATTCATTTCTATTGTTCTTTTTAAATTGTCTGACAAAAATGGGTCTTTCGGCGCCGTTAATAAAAGGTGACGTTTTTCCAGTTGAAACATCATACTTGTAAACACCATGGTCTTTTGTGCCAATTAAAACTGAATTTGCATCTAATGCATAAATGACCGAAATTAAAAAGGTGCTATTAGGTAACTGCACCTTAATTTTATCAAAACTTTGAGTCGCTTCAGAATACCGATATAAATCATCATAAGAAGATACCCAAATTACTCCGTTTTTATCACAAGTGATAGATGTGGCATAAAAGGAATTTCTACCGTCGAACATCGTGGTCTCTTTTGTGTCAACATTATATTTAACCAATGTTCCAATAGAAATAAACCATAAATTATTCTTTAAATCATTTTCAATATCATTGATACGATTGTTTATAGCCTCGTTCAAAAAAGTAAATTTTTCTAACTTTTTATCGTACGAATACAATCCTTTATCCGTTCCTACCCAAATATAATTTTTGTATTCATGCAGCGATTGAACGTAGTTTATTCCTAAAGATGTTTTAGGGTTTGCCCCACTGCGAAATGTTTTAAAATGATATCCATCAAAACGATTCAAACCATCTTTAGTGCCAAACCATAAAAAACCATCTTTGTCTTGAATAGAGGCCAAAACAGAATTGTTTGACATCCCATTTTCGACCTTATAATGTTTAAAATAATATTCCTGACTAAAAGTTGTAGTTGACAAAAACAAAAGACAAATTAATGTCCCTATTTTGAAAAATCTTTGCATGTTACTGTTTTATTAATTTTTATAAAAATAACTTATCCAATTGTGTCATAAGAATGCATTTTGATTTGCATTGCTTAATCGTGCTGTATTTATATGGGATTTGAATCATTTGAACATAATTGTGAAACAAAATGGGGTTAAAATTATGTCGTCAATACCCTAATTTGGTCAAAAATTAAAATGACATTTTTTTTTAGTATATAAATTAAAGTATTATTAAAAAAATCGAAAATACTTTAAAGATTATTAATAGATTTGGTTTTATGGAGTTGCAATATTACTTAATTTTTACTAATACAAAATTAAATTTTTAAAACTTATTTTTTAAATCGTAATGAAAAAAAACAGAAAAGTAAAAAAAATAGAAAACACTAAAACCTTAATTATTACACATTAAATTTTATTAAATCATTTAATCATGAATTCAAACAATTTAAAAATTATATATATAATTTTTTCTATTATTTTTTCATCAACTAGCTTTGCACAAGCATCGCAACCCAATATCGCTTATAGTGACAACAATGTACGTTTTACTGTAATTACTAATGGTGTAATACGCATGGAATGGCAGCCTTCTGGTAATTTTGTAAATAATCCTTCATTTCTTGCTTCTGAAAGAAAATATCCACAGGTTGCATATAAACTTAAAAAAGGAAATTGGATTGAAATTGAAACTTCAAAAATGAAGTTGAGATATAAAAAAAATAGTGGTGATTTTACTGCAAATAATCTTCAGATTACTGCTGCAAAAGGCATTAAACCTTTCCAATGGAAGCCTGGGATGAAACAACAAAACAACCTTGGCGGAACTTTACGAACCTTGGACGAAATGGATGGAGATCTTCAGAGAGGAAGTGTTGCAGAAGCTAAAAGTGGTGAAAAACGTAAATTAGAAGATGGACTTCTTTCTAAGGATGGCTGGTCTTTTATTGACGATTCCAAGAATTTTCTTTTTGATGACAGTAATTGGGCTTGGGTAACAGAACGTAAAAATAAAGATGGCAAAGACTGGTATTTTATGGCTTATGGCGATGATTTCAAAGCTGCTCTAAAAGATTTTACCGTATTTGCTGGAAAAATGCCGTTGCCGCCTCGTTATGCATTTGGTAATTGGTGGTCCAGATATTGGTCTTATTCTGATGGCGAATTTCGATCATTGATAGATAATTTTCATAAGTATGAAATTCCGTTAGATGTCTTAGTTGTAGATATGGATTGGCATTATACTGATGAAGGAAGAGGTGGATGGACTGGTTGGACATGGAACAAAAATTTATTTCCCGACCCGCCAAAATTTTTAGAATACTTGCATGATAATAATTTAAAAGTAACCTTGAATCTGCATCCTGCTGACGGAGTTTCCTCTTATGAAGAAGGTTTTAAGGGCATGAGTAAAGATTTAGAATTAAATCCTTCGACCACAAAAAATATTCCGTGGATTGGTTCAGATAAAAAATTTGCCACAGCTTTCTTTGAAAATATTCTTCACCCAATGGAAAAACAGGGCGTAGATTTCTGGTGGTTGGATTGGCAGCAACATCCATTCGATAAAAATGTAGATAAGTTAAGTAATACCTGGTGGATTAATTATTTATTCTTTAGTGATAAAGAACGCAATAGCAATGTGCGACCAATGCTTTATCATCGTTGGGGCGGATTAGGAAATCACCGTTATCAGATTGGTTTTTCGGGAGATACTCACATGACTTGGAAATCTTTGGATTATCAACCTTATTTTAACGCAACAGCTTCCAATGTTTTGTACGGATATTGGAGTCATGATATCGGTGGACATACCGGAGGGCATTTTGAGACAGAAATGTATTTGCGTTGGTTGCAATTTGGAGCATTGAGTCCTATTATGCGTACTCACACTGGTAAAAGTGCTGATAAAAACAAGGAACCTTGGGCTTTCAATCAGGAAGTATTTACCATTATTAAGAATACGATAAAGCAACGTTATGAGATGGCTCCTTATATTTATACAATGGCGCGTAATGCTTACGACAAAGGAATTGGTTTATGTTATCCATTGTATTATGACTATCCTCAAATCAAAGAAGCATACGATTTCAAAAATGAATACATGTTCGGAAAGGATATTCTTGTTGCACCTGTTACCAAAGAATCAGAAAATGGTTTTGCTGAAATGGATGTTTGGCTTCCTGAGGGAGACTGGTATGACTGGCATACTGGAACGTTGTTAAAAGGAGGAAAAGTGATAAAAAGAAATTTTGCTCTTGATGAATTTGGAATCTATGTTAAGGCAGGAGCTATACTTCCTCTTTATTCGGATAGTGTGATGAATCTTAACGGAAACAATGAAGATTATGTTGTTACTGTTTTTCCTGGAAAAGCGGGTTCATTCTCTGTTTATGAAGATAATGGAAATGATAAAAATTATGAAAATAGTTTTGCTGTAACCGAATTAAAGTCAATACGAAAAGGGAATGAACTTCAGATTAACATTGATTCCAGAAAAGGGAAATATGAGAATATGCCAGCTTCACGTGGTTACAGTATAAAACTGATGTCTTCGGTAATGCCGGAATCAGTTACTTTAAACGGAAAATCGCTACCCTTTAAGTATTTACAAAATGAATTTGCAGTTTTGGTACAGTTGGGAACATTAGCTTGTAATGAAGTAAAAAATATTAGCGTAAGATACCCTGAAGGAGCTGTAGACTTGACAAATGGTATTGCAGGTAAGAGTAAAAGAATTGCAAAAGCTATTGAACAATTGAAATACAAAGATCCAGGAATTGTGCTGATTGATGAATTGGGAAAAATGGGAAGTATTAAGGAAGCTTTACTTTATTCTCCAAAAAATGTAAATGAATTGGTTAATCAGTTTGATAAAAGCTATAAAGAACTTCCAGAAATTTTGAAAAAACAAAGACTGGACAACGAAAGAATACAATGGTTCCTAAAAAGCATCGGTTGGGAAAAATATTAATCAAAGATTCCCAAAGTTTAATTCAAATATCTTTTAAAATGAAAAATAAAAATAAATTAATAGCTATTGCTTTATTTTCGGTACTAACGATTAGCTGTAACAAAAACAAAAATGAGGTTAAAACGGAGCAAGTCCCAACAGAAACTGCTGCTACCGAAAGAACAATCTGGACCAAAGAGAAGGCTAATACATGGTATGCAAAACAACCATGGCTTGTAGGAGCTAATTTCACACCTGGTAATGCCATTAACCAATTAGAAATGTGGCAGGCTGATACTTTTGACCCCAAAAAGATTGATCAGGAATTAGGTTGGGCAGAAGGGATAGGAATGAATGTGATGCGCGTTTATCTTCATGATTTACTGCATAAAGATGATTCGGAAGGGTTGTATAAAAGAATGGATGAATATTTGACCATTGCAGATAAACACCATATAAAGACATTATTCGTTTTATTCGATTCTTGTTGGGATCCGTTTCCTGTATCTGGAAAACAAAGAGCTCCTCAGTCTTTTCTACACAATTCTGGCTGGGTACAATCTCCGGGACAAAAAGCGCTTTTGGATGAAAAACAAATGCCACGTTTAGAAAAATACATTAAAGAAACGGTTGCGCATTTTAAAAATGACAATCGGATCTTGGGCTGGGATGTTTGGAATGAGCCAGACAACATGAACAGACCTGCTTATGTAAAAGTAGAAACAGCCAATAAAGAAGAACTAGTTTATAAACTCTTAGAAAAAACTTTCGAATGGGCTCGTTCAAGTAATCCTTCGCAACCGTTAACATCAGGAGTTTGGGCAGGTAATTGGTCTGAAAAAGGGATGAAACCCATTTTTAAATTACAATTGGAACAATCGGATGTTATTTCTTTTCATTGTTATGATAAACCTGCTGATTTTACAAACAGGATTAAGGAACTAAAACGCTACGGAAAACCATTGTTATGTACTGAATACATGGCTAGACCAAATGGCAGCACATTTGAAGGATTTTTACCCATTGCCAAAGAAAATAAAATTGCTATGATCAATTGGGGATTTGTAGACGGAAAAACACAAACTAAATTCCCTTGGGATAGTTGGACAAAAAAATATACTGCAGCACCTCCAGTATGGTTTCATGAAATATTTAACTCGGATGGAACACCCTATAAAAAATCAGAAACTGATTTTATTAAAAAAATTACATCTGAAGTAAATTCTAAATAAAAGAGATACAATATTTGCACAATAAAAAAATAGAATATTTTTTGATAATAACTGTGGTTGGTTAGTTTAAGTGGTTCAAATTATCGGGATATTTAGTCCCGGTAATTTGATTTTTAGTTTAATCTTATAAAAAATAGAATGAAATATAAAATAACTGTTTTGCTCTTTTTGAGTTTGATTTGTGCAGTTCATGCACAATGGAAACCTCAAGGGAACAAGCTCAAAACAATTTGGTCCGAAAAAGTAGATCCAAATGCTGTTTTACCCGAATATCCACGGCCAATTATGGAACGTGAGCAATGGAAAAACTTAAACGGTTTATGGAATTATGCCATAAAAGAAGTGGGTAATGATATGCCCAAAAAATATGATGGCAAAATACTGGTTCCATTTGCAATTGAATCAAGTTTATCTGGGGTTATGAAAGAGGTTGGTGCCAAAAATGAGTTATGGTATGAAACTAATTTTTCCGTTCCTGCTAATTGGAAATCAAAAAACATATTATTGCATTTTGGAGCAGTTGACTGGAAAACTGAAATTTGGTTAAATGGAATCAAAATTGGTTCTCATACAGGCGGATACACGCCATTTTCTTTTGATATCACACCTTTTTTGACTTCAAAAAATCAAACCTTAACAGTTAAAGTTTGGGACCCTTCTAATGAAGGGCCGCAACCAAGAGGGAAACAGGTGAAAAATCCCGAAGGAATCTGGTATACTCCTGTAACTGGAATTTGGCAAACCGTTTGGATTGAACCTGTTAGCAAAAAGTATATTACTACTGTAAAAACTACTCCAAATATAGATACTAAAACAATTCAATTGATTCCGGAAATTGCCGGATCATCAGCCGAAGAGATAGTTGAAGTTGCTATTTATGATAATGACCAATTAATAGGAAGTGCTAAAGCAGTAGTAGGACAAGCCATTGAAATTGCAATTGCAACTCCTAAATTATGGTCACCAGAATCTCCTTTTCTATACCATACCAAAATTAGATTATTGAAAAATAAAACCGTTTTAGACGAAGTAAAAGGGTATTTTGCAATGCGAAAAATTTCAAAAAAACGAGATGAAAACGGAATTGTAAGAATGCAACTGAATAACAAAAATTACTTCGAATTTGGTCCACTGGATCAAGGCTGGTGGCCTGATGGTTTGTATACGGCTCCTACCGATGAAGCTTTAAAATATGACATTATTAAAACCAAGGAATTAGGTTTCAATATGATTAGAAAACATGTAAAAGTAGAACCGGAACGCTGGTATACTCACTGTGATCAACTGGGAATTTTAGTATGGCAGGACATGCCAAGTGGCGATGAACAACCTATTTGGCAAAACTTAAAATATTTTAACGGAACAGAATTGCATCGTACAGCGGAATCGGAAGCTATTTACAGAAAAGAGTGGAAAGAAATAATGAATCATTTATATTCGTATCCAAGTATTGTTGTCTGGGTTCCATTTAATGAAGGTTGGGGGCAATTCAAGACTACAGAAATTGCAGAATGGACAATGGCTCACGACCCTACACGATTGATTAATCCAGCTAGTGGCGGAAATCATTTTACTACTGGTGATATTCTGGATTTGCACAATTATCCTGGGCCTGATATGTATTTGTATGACGGACAAAGAGTGACCGTTTTAGGAGAATATGGCGGAATTGGATTGCCGCTTGAAGGACATTTATGGAAATCAGATAATAACTGGGGGTACGTTAAATTTAAAAATTCTGATGAAGTAACTGCCGAATATATAAAATACGCCAAACAATTAAAAACAATGGCAAAATCAGGATTTTCGGCGGCAGTTTACACACAAACTACTGATGTGGAAGGCGAAGTAAATGGTTTTATGACCTATGACAGAAAAGTGGATAAAATGAATTTTAGAGAGATTAAAAAGATAAATCAAGAAGTAATACAATCCATTAATTAGGTAACGGAAGGAGCATGACCAAAAATCGGTCACAAATAAATAATAAACAGCTATATATGAAAATAAATAATTCCATGTTAAAACAAACACTATTACTGATTCTATTTTGTATCGGAAGTAACACTGTATCGGCACAACAAACATTTACCAATCCTATTTTAGATTATGGTGCCGACCCATATAGTACTTATCATAACGGATATTATTACTATACTCATACCATGCAAAACCAAATAGTGCTTTGGAAAACTAAAAATTTAGCTGATTTAAAAAATGCTGAAAGAAAAACCATTTGGATTGCTCCAAAAAATACCCAATATTCTTCCGAAGTTTGGGCACCTGAATTTCACTTTATTAAGGGCAAATGGTATGTGTATTTTGCAGCAGACAACGGTTCTAACAATTCACACAGGATGTATGCTTTAGAAAATTCTTCTAAAAACCCAATGGAAGGCGAATGGATTTTTAAAGGAAAAATCGCCTCACAAACCGATAAATGGGCTATTGATGGTAATGTTTTTACGTATAAAAAACAATTGTATATGATTTGGGCTGGTTGGGAAGGAGACACTAATGGCCAACAAAATATTTATATCGCCAAAATGAAAACTCCTACTCAAATTGATGGAGAAAGAGTTCTAATTTCCAGTCCAACAAACTCTTGGGAATTGTATGGTGCATTACACGATGACGTAAATCCAGCACAAGTAAATGTAAATGAGGGACCTCAATTTCTAACTCATAAAAAGAAGGTATTTATTGTTTTTTCGGCAAGTGGTTGTTGGACGGATAATTACAGTTTAGGATTGCTCACTTTTACCGGAAAAAATAATTTATTGGATCCTTCGGCATGGGTGAAAACAGATAAACCAATTTTGGAACAATCAGATAAAACCAAAGTGTATGCTCCAGGACACAATTCGTTTTTTAAATCACCAAATGGAAAAGAAGACTGGATTTTATACCATGCAAATTCAAATCCTGGCGACGGCTGCGGTGTGAAAAGATCGCCTAGAATGCAACAAATAAAATGGGATAAAAATGGAAATCCTGTTATTGGAAATCCAATATCTGAGGGAGTTTCCTTAGCTATTCCTACGATGTAATAAATATAAATTAAAAATTTACCAAAATGAAAAAAATACAATTAGTTACCATTCTTTTTTTAGGATTGTTACTTCAGACTTCTTGTCAAAAAAAAGAGCAAAAAAAGATCCAAGCATCAGATAAACCGCTAACCGAAACTACAAATATTCAACCGGCAATTCTTGATTCAAGCAATTTTATAGGGGAAGTTGAAGGGAAAAAAGTGAGCCTTTATTGGATAAAAAATGAAAATATTCAGGCAGCTTTTACTAACTACGGAGGCCGTTTGGTTAGTTTATTGGTTAAAAATAAAAATAACGAATTTGTAGATGTAGTGGTTGGATTTAAAAGTATAAAAGACTATCAAAACTCAACGGAACCTTATTTTGGTGCTACTATCGGTCGTGTGGGCAATCGAATTGCTAAGGGGAAATTTAATTTGAAAGGGAAAAGCTATAGTATTCCCATTAATAATGGCGAAAATGCTTTGCATGGAGGTACAAAAGGATACCAAGATGTAGTTTGGAATGCAGAAAAAACTAATGACCAGACTTTGGTTTTTACTTATGTTTCTCCAGATATGGAAATGGGATTTCCTGGGAACTTAAAAGTAAAGGTCACTTATAGCGTGACAAATGACAACGAAGTAAAAATGGAATATGAAGCAACAACTGATAAAACAACTATTGTGAATTTAACTAATCACGCCTTTTTTAATTTAAATGGAGAAGGGAATGGGACTATCTTAAATCATATTGTACAATTTAATGCCAAAGAATATACGCCAGTTGATAAAGGTTTAATTCCGACAGGAAAATTGGAAACGGTTATTGGCACGCCATTCGATTTTACGAAACCTCATACGATCGGAGAACGTATCAATACAGATAACGTTCAATTAGTAAATGGAGGCGGATACGATCATAATTTTGTATTGAACACTACTAAAGGGAATAATATGATTCATGTAGGTTCAGTAACTGGAGATTTGTCAGGCGTTGTGATGAATGTATATACCGAAGAGCCAGGTTTTCAGTTTTATAGTGGGAATTTTATGCAAGGCAAAAACACCTTTAAATCGGGAGCGAAAGATGATTACAGAACAGCATTTGCTTTAGAAACGCAACATTTTCCTGATGCCCCAAATCAACCTAATTTCCCATCAATAACATTAGAACCAAAAGGTGTTTATCATACGGTTTCTGTTTATAAATTTTCACAAAAGCTCTAGTATATTTTATTCTCTGGTTGCCTTTAAAATAATTTGCCGTTTGCTTTAATAGAAAATAATTTTTATAAAATATTTTTAGAATAAATTGTTTCAATTTATTTGATAAATCGTTTTAGTATAATTATTTTTACACTTTTACTAATACAGTAACATTTAAATTTATAATAATGAATTTTAAAACTATAATATCTTCAATATTATTTATTTCAGCAGGTATAACAATCTATGCCCAACAAGTCCCTCTGCTAAAAAAATCAGTGGTAGGCAATCGTATAGTAGAATTTATACCTAAAGGTTTTGATAAAACTAAGACACCTTCATTGATTCTTGCATCTGAAACCAAATCAAAAGGTAAGCTGCCATTAGATTGGTCTTTAATTCCTGAATTTGCATTCAAAAATAATAAGGCAAGTGCTGTTTTAAATTTGAAAGGAGATATAAGTTTATATGGAGGAGGAGAAGTTACAGGACCTCTTTTACGTAACGGTCAGTCTATTAAATTATGGAATACAGATACCGGTGCTTACAGCGTAGAAGGCGGCAAAAGATTATATCAGACACATCCATGGGTAATGGGTGTGCGTAAAGACGGTTCTGCATTCGGAATTATTTTTGACAGTACATGGAAAGCAGAGTTAATTACAAACTCAGATCAGATAATTTATAATTCTGAAGGTGCTTTGTTTAGGGTCTATGTAATTGATAGAAAATCGCCTCAGGAAGTGATAAAAGGACTTTCTGAATTAATAGGCACAATCAAATTACCACCTCGTTGGGCATTAGGCTATCATCAATGCCGATTTTCTTATGACAGCGAAAAGCGTGTAATGGAAATAGCCGAAACTTTCAGAGAAAAGAAAATTCCCGCCGATGTAATTTGGATGGATATTGATTATATGCAAGGATATAGAGTATTTACATTTGACAGTATCCGATTTAAAAATCCTAAAGTTTTAAATGATAATTTGCATAAAAAAGGTTTTAAGGCTGTTTACATGATTGATCCCGGAGTAAAAGTAGATAAAGATTATTCTGTTTATAAAACGGGTACCGAAAATGATGTATGGGTTAAGAAACAGAACGGAGAAGAATATCACGGAAAAGTATGGCCGGGCGATTGTGCTTTTCCTGATTTTACGAATCCAAAAGCTCGAAATTGGTGGGCTGGACTTTACAAAGATTTCTTAAATACGGGTATTGATGGAGTTTGGAACGATATGAATGAACCTGCTGTAAATGATAATGATTTTCCGGAAGATAAACGCTTGGGAACAATGCCTTATGATACACCACATAAAGGCGGTGGTAATTTACCTCAGGGTTCACACTTACTTTATCACAACGCTTACGGTCGATTAATGGTAGAGGCTTCATATGATGGGATTTTAAAAACAAACCCAACGAAGCGTCCTTTTCTTTTAACCAGATCTAATTTACTGGGAGGACAACGATATGCGGCAACATGGACAGGCGATAACTATGCTAGTGTTGAGCACATGAAATTATCAGTGCCCATGTCTCTTACACTAGGATTATCGGGTCAGCCTTTTAACGGTCCAGATATTGGAGGTTTCCTTGGAGATACAAGTGGGGACTTATGGGCAAATTGGCTTGGCTTTGGAGCATTTATGCCTTTTGCACGTGGGCACGCCTGTGCAGGAACAAATAATAAAGAACCTTGGGCTTACGGCGCAGAAATTGAAAAAACTTCCCGTATCGCATTAGAAAGACGTTATCGCTTGCTTCCTTATTTGTACACACTTTTTTATCAATCCTCTAAAGAAGGAATGCCTGTAATGGCTCCGGTATTTTTTGCTGACGTTAAAGATTCTCGCCTTAGAGCTGAGGAACAGGCTTTCTTGATGGGAGAGAATCTTTTGGTAGTGCCTGCATTTGCTAAAAATCCGATGCTTCCTTCTGGTATTTGGGAAGAGTTAAATCTTGTAGAAGGTGAGAAAACAGATAAATATCAGGCAAAATTGAGTATTAGAGGAGGAAGTATTATTCCTGCAGGTAAAGTTATCCAGAATGCTGGAGAGAATTCCTTTGATCCATTAAGTCTTTTTGTTTGCCTTGATGCTAATGGTAAGGCAAAGGGAGAGCTTTATTTAGATTCAGGTGATGGATTTGGATTCGAGAAAGGGGATTACTCGTTACTAACTTTTAGTGCAGAAAAAAACAAGAATACTGTTACAGTTAAGATTTCCGGTCAACAAGGCAAAAGAAATTGCAATGAGGAATTGAAAAAAATAAATGTAAATTTATTACTTAACGGTAAAACTTATCTAGGTTCTGGTACTCTTAAAGGTGGAGTTACCATTACTTTAAAATAGCATATAATTTAAATACATATTATTAACCAGCATCTGTAATATTAAGGCTATGAAACAAATTTTATTTTTTCTTTTTGTTGTTTTTTACTCAAGAACAATTGCACAAACAATAGTTTCTGATAATCATAAAAACAACAACCCAATATTCAAAGGTTGGTACGCCGATCCAGAGGGAATTATTTTTAATAAAACTTATTGGGTTTATCCAACTTTTTCTGCTCCGTATAATGATCAGGTTTTTCTGGATGCTTTTTCTTCTCCGGATTTAACACATTGGACAAAACATTCCCGAATCATAGACACATCAGCTGTTAAATGGGCAAAGAGAGCGATGTGGGCGCCTTCTATCATTAAAAATAAAAATAAATATTTCTTGTTTTTTGGAGCAAATGATATTCAGAATGACAAGGAGATTGGAGGAATTGGTATTGCTGTCGCATCAAAACCTGAAGGCCCATATAAAGATTATTTGGGAAAACCCTTAGTTGATAAATTCCATAATGGTGCGCAACCAATAGATCAATTTGTTTTCAGAGATAAGGATGGGCAACATTATTTAATTTATGGAGGATGGAGACATTGTAATATTGCAAAATTAAAGGGTGATTTTACGGGTTTTATCCCTTTCAAAGACAAAACTGTTTTCAAAGAAATTACTCCTGAAAACTATGTTGAGGGTCCTTTTATGTTTATCAGAAATAATAAATATTACTTTATGTGGTCTGAAGGTGGTTGGACAGGACCTGATTATTCCGTGGCCTATGCTATAGCAGATTCTCCGATGGGACCTTTCAAAAGAATTGGAAAAATATTGGCACAAAACCCTAAAATTGCTACTGGAGCAGGACATCATTCAGTCATAAATGTACCTAATTCTGATAAGTATTATATTATTTACCATAGAAGACCGCTTACTGAAACTGATGCAAATTCAAGAGAAACTTGTATAGAGGAAATGCATTTTGATGAAAATGGGTATATAAAACCCGTTGTTATAACTAACGAAGGCGTAAAAGAACATTTGATTAAATAATTTGAAAATTCCGCTACAAATCTTAAATAAAATGTCGTGTATTTGATTATTTGTTTTCTGACTTGCTTATCATAGCGTAAAACAATATTTATGCTCCAAAAAAGTATTTTTGGAGCATTTTTTTTGGAATTAATTGAATATAAACTAATGTAAATCAGTATTCTAGGTTTTTTTTGTGCAAATAGTACTTTTTTTGTTTTAACAAAAGCTGATTTTGTCATTAAATCATTGACTATTATGGTTTTATTATTTATTTCTGTCAAAATATAATTCTTGAATTCCTGCAATGATTGTATACTCTTAATTTCTAGAGGTAATTTGGGGTTTATCCCATTTTGAAAGTCTTGAAACGATAACCTGAAATGATTCAAACAATTTTGGTAAAAAACTATAAAATCCATCCGTTTTTTTTAATCAATATAAACGGTATTATTTGAAAAACCAACTACATTTTACTACCGTTTAAAATAATATTGTTAACTAAAATAGTTGTCTATAATAAAAGATAAACGATTGTTTGCGTATTGAAAATACTTGCCGGTTGAGCGCTTCATAAAAATTAATTTTCTTTAATACCATATTAAGTATTCATTTTGATTCATATTGCATATTTACAACGTTTTAGTTGGTCATATGAACCATTTAAACACAATTATGAAACAAAATGAGACGAAAATTATGTCTTCATTATCCTAATTTGGTCAAAAATTAAAATGAATTTTTTAATGCATAAATTATTTTATTGATAAAAAAAAGCAATGATATTTTAATAAGCTGTAAAAATTAATGAATTAAAATTGATTATTAATAGTTGTTGAATTACCTGTGTTTTGAACTATCCTTAAAAGATTTATTTTAATTAAAAAACAACTAACAAATTAAAAAACCAAAAAATTTAAACTCAAATGAAAACGACTTGGAAAATGTTAACAACGCAATTAAGCTTATTTACCTTGAGTAAGTTTAATTTTCGTAAGTCTGGATTTGTTTGTCTGCTATTTCTAATGCTTTGCATTGGGAATACGTATGCAAAAACCAGTTATTCGGAGCTTTATGTTCAGAAAGAAATTAAAATATCAGGTAAAGTAACAGATGTTAAGGGAAATTCAATACCTGGTGTGAATGTGTTTGAAAAAGGTACTAATAATGCTGTACAAACAAATTATGACGGAGTTTTTACGATTTCAGTAAACTCAAATCAAGCAGTACTTGTATTTGAATTTATTGGAATGAAAACAGTCGAAAAGTCCTTGAGTAATTCTGAAACACTAAATGTTGTGTTAGAAGATGAAACTAGTGAACTTAAGGAAGTGGTAGTTGTAGGTTACGGTACTCAGAAAAAAGCCTCGGTTGTTGGGGCGATTAGTACATTAAAGCCTTCTGTATTACAAGTTGGGACTTCTCGTACGCTTGGAAACAATTTGGGAGGTCAAATTACAGGTGTAATTGCGGTTCAGCGTTCTGGTGAGCCTGGTTATGATGCCTCAGATATTAAGATTCGTGGAATTTCTACTTTTGCGGGAGGTACAAACCCTCTTGTATTGGTAGATGGAATCGAAAGAAATTTAAACGATGTTGATATAGCGTCTATTGAATCTTTCTCTGTTTTGAAAGATGCTGCTGCAAGTGCGGTTTATGGAGTGCGAGGTGCAAATGGTGTTATTTTAGTAAATACCAAAAGAGGTTTTGTAGGAAAGCCAATCATACAAGTTAGAACGGAGTCAGCTATTCAGGAGCCTACAAAATTGCCTAAATTTATTAAAGCTGCCCCTTACATGAGCTTGATAAACGAATTAGCTTCTGATGCTAATAAACCACAACCATTTACTGAAGATCGTATTACAAAAACCGCTAATGGTTATGATCCGGATTTGTATCCAGATGTAAACTGGATAGATGCAATTACTAATGATTATTCGGCTACCACAAGAACCAGCTTGAATGTTGCTGGTGGATCTGAAATTTTGAGATATGCATTGACGGCTTCTTATTATAATGAGAAAGGTATTCTTGCAACTGATCCTAAACAATCTTATGATTCAGAAACTCGTTTAAACAGAGCTACTGTTCGAACAAACATAGATATTAATTTATCCAAAACTACTTTATTTAGAGTAAATGTTGGTGGATTTTTACAACAACTTAACAAAGGAGACAGTAGTACTGATTATTTGTTTAATACTGCTTTTGAAACTACTCCATATGCGCACCCTGCTATTTATTCGGACGGTACCATTCCTAAAGTACCTGCACGACCAAACCCATGGGCTGTTTCAACGCAACAAGGATATTACAAACAAGGGAATAGTAAAATTGAAAGTTTCGTTTCGTTAGAGCAAGACTTTGGCAATCTTATTACTCCAGGATTAAAAGGGAAGTTAGTGTATTCATTTGATAATTATTCTGCTAACAGAGTTACTCGTCATAAAGACCCGGATTATTATAATGTTGCTCTTGGAAGAGATATTTCAGGGAATTTAATTCATGATATTCAACAGTATGGTCAAGAATTTCTTGGGTTTAGTAATGGGGGAGAATATGGAGACAGACGCGTTTATTTAGAGGCGAGTACGACTTACGGACGTACTTTTGGAAAACACGATCTAAATGGTTTGTTGCTGTATAATCAAAATAGTTATGATAATGGAGGGATTCAGCCTTTTAGACATCAAGGATTTGCAGGAAGAGCTTCTTATGGTTTTGACAGAAAGTATATAGGGGAATTCAACTTTGGTTATAACGGATCCGAAAATTTTGCAAAAGGAGAGCGTTTTGGTTTTTTTCCATCGGTAGCTTTGGGTTGGGTTGCTAGTGAAGAAAAATTTATGGAGCCGATCAAAGACATTGTTAGCAAACTTAAATTTCGTGGTTCTTATGGTTTAGTTGGGAATGATAATATTGGGTCAGAAAGAAGGTTCGCTTATCAAACAACAATTAATGGTAATTCATCAGGATACAGCTGGGGTACAGGTACCGGTAATTATATAGGAGGTATTCAAGAAGGTGAAGTAGGAGTAGATAATTTGACTTGGGAAAAAGTAGCAAAAACAGATGTTGGTTTAGAATTAGGGTTATGGAATATGCTTGATTTGACAGTAGATATTTTCAAAGAAAAAAGGAAAGATATCTTTATCAGACGTGCTACTGTTCCTACTCAGGGAGGATTCATCAACACTCCATTTGCTAATTTTGGAAAAATGGAAAACAAAGGAATTGAGATTGCATTGAATCTTAACAAGCAAATAACTCCTGATTTCTTTATGAACTGGCGTGCCAATTTTACATATGTACAAAATAAAGTGACAGAAAGAGATGAGCCTGCTCTTGTAAAAGAATTGTATCCTTACAAATCATCTACAGGTATTCAAAACAACACATTATGGGGACAAACCGCTTTAGGGTTATATACTACAGCTGATTTTGACGCAGTTACTGGGTTGTTAAATGCAGATTTACCAAAATCAGAGCTTGGTGGTCTTGTTCGTCCTGGAGATATAAAATATTTAGATAAAAATGCTGATGGTGTTATAAACGCATTAGATGAAGGTTTCATAGGCGGAACAAGAGATCCTCAGATTATTTATGGATTCGGAAGTACATCTAAGTACAAACAATTTGATTTGAGTTTTTTCTGGCAAGGAACAGCAAAAACATATGAAATCATAGGACAAGGTGGTGAGGATTCTGCTCGTTTTATTCCTGGAAGCGGTACAGGTACTTTAGGTAATATTTACACTAATTATAACGACCGTTGGACGGAAGAAAATCAAAGTCAAGATGTATTTTGGCCTAGATTGAGTTATGGTACAAACACTAACAACTCTGTTTCATCTACTTGGTGGAAAAAAGATATGAGCTTCATTCGTTTGAAATCAATTGAACTTGGATATTCATTGAAAAAAACTACGGCTGAAAAAATTAAATTAACCGGATTAAGAGGGTATGTAAGCGGAAACAATTTGTTTTACTTATCAAAATTTAAACTTTGGGATCCAGAGTTAGACACAAGAACAGGCTTGAAATATCCATCTTCAAAATCAATTCTTTTTGGTTTAGAAATCAGTTTATAATAAAAAAAATAATGAAAATGAAAAAATTATATATCAAATCAATATTCCTTTTTTTAGGATTAACGTTGTCTTATTCCTGCTCTGATTATTTGGATAAGGAGAATGATACCGAACTTACTTTGGATAATGTCTTTAGTAGTAAAACAAAAACAGAGCAGTGGTTAGCAGGTTGCTACTCTATGATTCCGGATCCTCTTTGGGGCTATCAACGTGATTTAGGCTGGGAAGTCTTAGGCGATGATATGACTCCTTCTGAAAGATGGCGTAATTATGGTTGGGAAATGATTCCAATTGCTTTGGGTAGTTGGTCAACAAATACAAATTGGGGTCCAGGATATTGGGCTTCACTTCCTCAAAAAATAAGAGAGTGTAACATTCTTATGGAAAATGTAAGGGCGATGCCTGAGCAAAAATTTACAGAAGAGGATGTGAAATTGATTATTGGAGAAGCTCGTTTTTTAAGAGCCTATTATTATTCTTTATTGATTAATACTTATGGACCTGTTCCTTTTAAACCAGAAGAAATTACTCCGGTAAATTATAATCTTTCTGATTTATTAGTGGGTCAAACACCTTATGATGAAATTGTAAGCTGGGTTGATAAAGAATTAGACGATGTGTCTAAAATTTTACCTACATCTTATGCTGACGGAAGAAAATATGGTCGTGCAACATCTATTATGTGTAAGGCTGTTAGAGCCAGAATGTTGCTTTTTGCTGCAAGTCCATTAGTTAATGGTAATTCTGAGTATTCCAGTCACGTTGATAAAGAAGGTAAACATTTATTTAGTACTACTTATGATGCCAATAAATGGAAAGTAGCAGCTGATGCAAGTAAAGACTTAATTCAAACGGCTGAAGCAGCAGGTCATAAATTATATATAGAGTTGAATGCTAATGGAGGAATTGATCCTTTTATGTCTTGTCAAAATTTATTTTTTAAAGATGCCAGTAAAGGAAATACTGAAGTATTGTTTGCTAGACCTGATTCTAATTACAGAGAATACGATCAACATTCAGCACCAAGAGGAAGTGGAGGATTTGGAGGATATGGTGTAACACAATCGTTAGTAGATGCTTTTTTTACTGCTAATGGATTGCCAATATCAGAATCTGGATCAGGTTATGTAGAAAATGGTTTCTCATCAGAAGATGGCTATTGGTCAAACGGAGCAACAAAATGGAAAGAAGTGAAAAATGAAGGACAAGTTACTTTGGCTGGAACTTATAATATGTACTGCAACCGTGAACCAAGATTTTATTTGGCTGTTAATTTTAATGGACAATGGTATAGTAAAGACTCCAGAAAATTAGAGTTCTTTAATGGTAAAAAAGACAACAATAATACACATGATGCTCCACAAAACGGGTATTTATCAAGAAAGAAAACTGATCCATCACGTGATCCTATTAATAATTACTTTACACCTCGTTCAGGAATTGTATACAGATTGGGAGAAGTGTATTTAAATTATGCTGAAGCACTTAATGAATCGAATCCAGGCGATGCTGACATTTTGGTTTATTTGAACAAGATTAGAGAAAGAGCAGGAGTAAGAACTTATACTACAGGTTCTACAAGTCCTACAAGTATTCATATAGATCTTGGTGATCAAGCTAATGTTAGAAAATTAATACACATGGAGCGAAGAGTGGAACTTTGTACAGAAGGTATTCGTTATGATGATTTAAGAAGATGGAAAGAAGCCGAGAATGTATTGAACACAGATTTTTACGGAATGAATTTCTATGGTCAAAATGCTACAGATTTTTATAAGAGAACTGCTTATCAAAAAAGAGTATATAGAAAATCTTTTTATTGGTTTCCAATACACTTATCTGAAATTGTAAAGAATCCTAACTTAGTTCAAGCACCTTTTTGGTAGAATTTAAATAAACACGTAAATAAAATGAAAAATATAAAAAATATAATCTCATTTATAATAATGAGTATAATTTTAATCTCTTGTGAAGATAAGGGACTAGAGAATGCTGACTGGCTTAAAGAACCAAGCTTTGTTAAGCCTATGACTTTAACACCATCTAGTGATGAAGTCGTTATGACAGCTGGTAATGATGATGCAGTAGCCATCACATTTACCTGGACTCCAGGAAATGATAGAGGAACTGGAACTACTTTGAAATATTTTTTCCGTATGGATATTGTAGGTAATAATTTTGCAGAAGCGACTACGTTACTGCAAGAAATGCCTGTTGATGTATTTACTAAATCCTTTACAGTTGGAGAATTAAATGAGTTATTAATTGAAAAATGGGGATATGCTGGCGGTTCTACTGCCAAATTTGAAGCAGAAATAATAGCTCAAGTAGAAAATAGTCCTCAATATCAAAAACCAGAAGTGGCATCTACTTCATTTTCGGCAACCGCTTTTAGTCAAGGACCATTACCGTTGTTCTTGGTAGGCGATGCTATAAGTGGAGGATGGGATTATAATACTGGTAAAAAAATTAATGAAGTAATCGAAAGATCACAATATACGTATACTGGAGATTTCTCCGTAGGATCATTTAAAATAATCGACAAACCAGGCAGCGAATGGCCATCTTATAACCCTTTAGATGAATTTAATCTTGCTTATAACAAGACACAATCTCAAACAGCCACTAATTTTAATGTAACTAAAGCGGGTCGTTATTCTTTGTTCGTAAGCCGCTCAAAACTGACTTACATTTTTGCCTATACACCTTATGAAAATGTTTATATGGTTGGTAATGCAATAACTGGTATAGGTTGGGATATTGGAAGAGCTAAACAAACCACATGGGATCCTAAGAACCCTGAAGTCTTTTCGTATAAAGGACAATTTGACGCTGGTGAATTTAAACTTTATACACAACAGGGTGACTGGAATGGTAGAGCTTTAATGGCTCCAGTAAATGGTACTAAACTTATAGTTGATGGCGAAGCTACACCAATGATGTTGATGCCTAATGCTAATCCAGATAATAAATGGATTATTGAAACCACTGGAAATTATGAACTCATTATTAATCCTGCAAAAATGACCATTAGGTTAAAGAAATTGTAGTCTTAGTAATAAATATATTTTCAAGATAATTAAATTACCAATTATGAAGTCAAAACTTTTAAATCTAAATTGTATTGGAAAGTTTTGGCTTCATTTTTTATAAAAAAAAATCTGCTTATAGGATTAAAAGTACTTTACATTGTTAAGAATTGATCTATGGATATGCTAATTTAATTTCTCCATTTGCTACTATTAAAAATAATCAAATCATGGCAAAACTATAATTAACAACGTCTTATCACCGTTTGTTGAAAAGGTATTTTTTCAAATAGATTCTTCTGTCCATTTGTACCATAAACCACTATACTTTGCATCATCAAAGAACAGAATTAGAAATCCCAGCTGAATATTGTTAAAAAACAAACAGCATAAAAACTGCTATATGAATTTCAAAATCAAGAATACAAGCTTTTTTTTAATCCTTATATTACCACTAATTTCTTTTTCTCAACAAGAAATTAGCTCTTCAGATAATAAAAAGCACAATATTGCTACAACTGAAATAAATACAAATAATTCCATTTTTGAAGATAGTATAATCATTAAAAATGGCTTCCAACTGACATTAAAAAATAATGATCCAAAGCTCAGTCAAGAATTCAAAAAGAACATAGCAGAACGCTTTTTTCTTGTCTATCCTAAAATGCTGAATCATTTTAATCCAAAAGCGACAAAGAGTGTTATCATCACTTTTAGTAATGAAGATACTGACCATCCGGCTCATGCAATGAATAATGAAATCACTGTTTTTACAAAATTTTTCACAAACCCTGGAAGAGAAAAAGATATAGATGTGATTGTACATGAAGGGTTTCATTTAGTTCAGGCATACAAATACAATAAAAATACTCCAGGATGGCTCGTAGAAGGAATTGCAGATTATGTAAGAGAAATTTATGGCGTTAGCAATGAATCAAGTGGTTGGGTTTTACCCAAAACATTAGACGACAAAGGAAATAAATACGAGGCATCTTATAGAACTACTGCACGGTTTTTACTTTGGATAGATTTAAAAGTTAAAAAAGGCATAGTCGATACATTAGACGATAAATGTAGAACCGGAACTTATACCGATGCTGTTTGGAAAAAAGAAACCAATAAAACAGTTGATGAACTTTGTGATGATTACATTAAAAATTACAGCTTATAAATATCTTAAATAAAGGCAATTCTAATCACTTAAGTCAATGATTTTGAAGAAAATATTGAATAAAAATATTTTGAAAACTAGAAATTCAGGTGTCTTATTATTTATGCTATGTGTTTCAAATTTATTTGCACAAACAGCTGATCAGCGTGCAGATAAGGTACAAGATGCAACTAATGCTATTTTCATGTCCTTTGATAAAAGTTATTATAAACATAACAGCACTTCGGATAATGATCCGTATGGTTATGGGTACTGGACACAAGCACATACTCTTGAAACTTTAGCAGATGCTTATCAAAGAACTCGTAATACTGTTTATATAGATCGTATGAAAAGCATTATTGCTGGAATACGAAAATACAATCTTTACGGTCAAGGTACATATCGAAATGATTACTATGATGATTTAGAATGGCTGTGTTTAGCTAGTTTTAACTGTTACAACGCAACCAAGGATACAGAGTTTCTGGATGCTGTACATCAAATATGGGCTGAAATAAAAACAGGATATGCAAATGGAGCGATAGCCTGGAAAAAAGGATGTGATTCTGCTTGTAATAATTCCATTTCAAATGGACCAGCTATTGTTATCGCTGTTAAATTGTATCAATTAGAAGGTGACAGTTCGAATTTGCAAATGGCAAAAGACATTCATGCCTGGATGAAGACTAATGTATTTAACGCTCAAGGAGGAATTTGGGATAGTCCAAATAATTTTGATCCTGGCTGGCAATTCTCTTATAATTCGGGAATGTTTATCGCTGCTTGTTTGGAACTCAGCATCGTTACAGGAGAACAATCCTATATTGATGATGGTATCAAGGCTTCTGATTTTATGATGAATTATAGAAAATTTAATGGTGGAGCATTTTACTTAAATGAAACAGGACAAGGTGATGGTGGTCTATTCAAAGGAATTTTTGCAAAATGGTTTACAGAGTTTGTACGCATTGGGAATTTACCTAAATCCAGAAAAGAACATTATTTGCAAATCATTAATTATACTGCTGATTACGTATGGTCACACGCAGTAGATAAATCCACATTTTTAACTAATTATGATTGGAGGAAACTACCAACGGAATCAATTGATTTATCCACTCAAACAAGCGGTCTTCATTTGTTTGAATCGGTAGCTAGTTTAAACAAGGTACATGTATATCAAGACATTAATTATGCTGGATTTTATTCCCAACTTTCACAGGGAGATTATACAACAGCACAGCTTTTGTCACGAGGTGTTCCTGATAACTTCATTACTTCTTTAACCATTCCTCTTGGTTATGAGGTTACAGTTTATGAAAATGATAATTTTACGGGTACATCTCAAACCTTTACGGCAAACACCGCTTGGCTTGCCGCTTGGAACGATAGAATTTCGTCTATAAAAATTGTAGATACTAATAGTCCGGCTACAGGTTCTATCGCTATAGACAGTTCTGTAATGAATGTTTTTCAAGATGTAAATTTTACAGGTTATAATGTTGCGCTTGATATTGGCGATTATACTTTAGAACAGCTCCAATCCAAAGGGGTATCAGACAACGATATTAGTTCTTTTAAAATTTCAAAAGGGTTTAAGGTTACGCTGTATGAAGGTGATAATTTCACAGGAGAGTCAAAAGATTTTTTTTCAGATACTGTTTTGACTACAGATTGGAATAATAAAGCGACATCCTTACGTGTTCGTGCCAATGGAGATGTCAATTTAGGAGATATCACCTATAATTTACAAAATCGCAACAGCGGTTTAAACATGGATGTATGGGGTTCTAGTCAGTCAACTGGTGGCAATGTAGCACAAGGAACAGCAACTGCCGGGGATAATCAAAAATTTATGTTCACTCATTTAGGAGATGGTTTATATAAAATTATTGCAAAAAATAGCGGGCAATCCTTGAATATTGATGATTATAATGCTGACAATGGTACTAATGTCAATCAATACCCATACAATGCAACCCCAAACCAACAGTTTGTGTTAGTTTCCACAGGAGATGGATATTACAAAATTATCCCTAGAATTAGCGGTAAATTGGTTGAAGTTTCAAATTTCAGTAATGCAAATGGCGCAAACGTTCAACAATGGGAAGATGTTAACGGACAAGCTAGTGGACAATGGAAATTAATAAAAGTCGAGTCATTAGGATTGACGCCACAAGACGAAATAACATCTTCTTTAAATCTATATCCAAATCCAGTTGAAAACACACTTTTTTTTAACACCGATATAAAAGGATCCCAGATAAGTATTTTTTCTCCTACGGGAAGTTTGGTTTTAAAACAAAATGCAGATGATAGCAACAGTGTTGATGTTTCAAAATTACAAACAGGTATATATTTCATTACGATAAATAAAGATGCTAATAAAATCACAAAGAAAATATTGAAAAAATAAAAAATTAATAGCAGCAAAAAATGAAAAAAAATCTACTTGTAAGCATCTTTTGCCTACTTCTTTTTAACACAATTAATGCACAGCAAGGTGTAGTAACTGATGGTAATGCCAAATTTACTGTGCTTAGCCCAATTTTGATTAAAACGGAATATTCAGGCGACGGCATATTCGAAACTAAAAAAAGTTTCAATATAACCAACCTCGATTTACCGACACCTGCATATACATCTATTGTAAATGACGGCTGGCTCGAGATTCGAACAGATAAATTATTATTGCGCTATAAACAAAATTCAGGAAGCTTTAGTGCATCTAATCTAAAAGTCAGTTTAACTGTTAAAGGGCAGCTTGTTGAAGCAACTCCTTGGTTTGGTGGCACTGCTGAATATAAAAGCGAAGCAGAAAACCTAGCGCTATTCGGAGGAGCTAGCTTAG